>JABDBQ010000022.1:0-27307 GCA_013288555.1 Bacteroidota bacterium
GCCTGGTTAGTTTTTCTTTTAATTCCTTTCTGGCAAAGTGGATCCTGCTTTTAACGGTACCGATTGGCAATGTGAGCTTTTCTGCAATTTCATGGTATTTGAAACCATCATAGTGCATCATAAAAGGAAGTCTGAAATCCTCACTCAATAAACTTACGGCCTTTGTTACGTTTTCCATGGCTAAATTTACCTCGCCCAGGTTTATGATCTTTATCGTTGAAGAATTGACAAGGAACATATCTTCTGTAACATCGATGATCGTATTTCTCTTTTTATTTCGGCGATAATTATTGATGAAAATATTTTTCATAATCGTGTAAAGCCAGGCTTTCAGGTTTGTGCCTTCTATGAATTTTTCGTGGCTCGATAAAGCCCTGAGCAATGTTTCCTGAATTAGATCATTGGCATCCTGCATATCCCGTGTCAAAGAAAGCGCAAATGGCTTTAAAGAGTATGCATACTTGGTTACGGAATTTTTGAATTCTGATTCTTCCATGCTTCGTCGATTTTAAGGTTATTTACAGTTTTGATTCCTGTAAAAGAATGGTTTAATTGACAAGGGTTATCTGTCTAAACGACTGTTTATTCTTTTAAGTTCATAATAAATTTTATTTTTCAAATATTACGCAGTGATAATAAATTAATTACAGGGTTACCGGATCATACCGACCTTGAAAAATGATAACATATTTTTTGTAGAAATCTACGCCAATATTTTAGCGTTTTTCAACAATATGCAAACAAGATAACTTTCGCACTCAATGGCAAAATAGATGCCAGACCAAAAATATATTAACAGGAAAATATGTGCTAATCGTTCTCGCCGTAGTTGAATCCAAGACGTTTGCCGGTTTTCAATGCAGCACTACCCGATTCCATAATTTTCTGCATCAGGCTTACTTCTTTGACTTCATCAAATGGCGGCACAAACAAATCAAAGTCTATGGTATGAAGAACAGATGTTTGTACGATAAGACGGATAATTTCAGGATTGATCTCGAACTCCGTAAAATCATTGTACATAAAAGAAAATTGCCTTTTACCCTGAACAAAAAAATGACCTTCTTTATTGATAAAAATACGGGCTATAAGATAGCCGATATCATTCATCCTGCCATATTTAATAGAATCTGAAAGGAAATCATATATAAGGATCATGCCGCAATAGGCGCGCATGGGATCTTCTTTTACATATTTTGATTTGTGAATTTCACTATCAGGAGGGAAATTGAAAACATTGGAATGCATCATGAACATGAGTGTATCCCCTGAAAATTTTAATTCCGCCTCAAAGGCTCCATTATCCTGTGCTGAAACACCGATATTTTTATCAATCTTTTTCATCTCATCACCTACCTCAGATGCAACAGATATAATCTGTTGCTTAAAAATATTGAATGTCTCAATAGTTTTTCTGAATATGAATTGTTTTGTACCGGCCTTTATTTCAAGGGCTTTGACAATTTCTTCTGTTTTTTGATCCACAGTATTTTAAATTTAATATTTAAAAATGATGTGCAATTTATCCTTTTTTCTGTCTAGTATGCCTTCGCAAAAATAACTCTGCCTTCAGATGGCTTCCCCGTAAGAATGCATTGGCCTTTCTCTTCTTTACGATCAAACGGTATGCAACGGATAGTAGCCTTTGTCAATTCTTTGATTTTTAATTCTGTCTCAGCAGTCCCGTCCCAGTGCGCCCAGGCAAATCCGCCTTCACCTTTCATAATTTCTGAAAATTCATCCCAATTGTTTGGGTAATAGGTATTTTCCTCCCTTTTTTTCAAAGCTTTGAGATAAATGCCATCCTGAATTTGCTTTAGTAGCTTCGGTACTTCTTTATGAAGTTCACTGAAAGAAACAACCTGTTTGGATTTGGTATCTCGCATAACCACTTCAGCAGTTCCGTTTTCAAGATCTCTTGGGCCAATGGCAATGCGCAATGGGATGCCCTTCAATTCACTTTCAGCAAATTTCCATCCGGGTTTTTTGGTATCGTCGTCATCATATTTTACAGAAATGCCTTGTGCTTTCAGTTCTTTCATCAAAACATTTGCAGCATCGGATATTTTCTGTAATTCTTCCATTTGTTTATAGATCGGAACAATAATTACCTGAATAGGCGCCAGGCTTGGCGGAAGTACCAGGCCGTCATCATCAGAATGAGCCATGATTAATGCCCCAATGAGCCTCGTGGAAACCCCCCAGGAAGTTGCCCATACATATTCGAGGTTGCCGCTTTTATCTGAAAATTTCACATCAAAGGCTTTTGCAAAATTCTGGCCAAGAAAATGGGATGTTCCTGCCTGAAGGGCTTTCCCATCCTGCATCATGGCTTCAATGCATAGGGTATCAATGGCGCCCGCAAAACGTTCATTTGCTGTTTTTGTTCCTTTTACAACGGGCATCGCCATAAAATTTTCGGCAAAATCAGCATATATATCAAGCATTTGCCTGGTTTCAGCGACAGCTTCATCGCTTGTTGCATGGGCAGTATGGCCTTCCTGCCATAAAAATTCCGTTGTTCTTAAAAAGAGCCGTGTGCGCATTTCCCAGCGTACCACATTTGCCCATTGATTTATAAGAAGGGGAAGGTCACGATAGGATTGTATCCAATTTTTATAGGTGTTCCAGATAATGGTTTCAGAAGTCGGACGCACAATAAGTTCCTCTTCGAGTTTTGCATCCGGATCAACAATGACGCCACCTTTGCCATCGCTTTTGAGTCGGTAGTGTGTTACTACGGCACATTCTTTTGCAAAACCCTCTATATGGGCCGCCTCTTTGCTAAGAAAACTTTTTGGGATGAACAAAGGAAAATATGCATTCTGGTGTCCTGTTTCTTTAAATCTATGGTCAAGTTCTGCCTGCATTTTTTCCCAAATGGCAAAACCATAGGGCTTGATTACCATGCAACCCTTTACAGATGAATGTTCTGCGAGTCCTGCTTCTTTTACCAGGTCATTGTACCATAATGAATAATCCTGGGCACGTGGAGTGATTTTATTTGCCATTTTTGCGGTTTGCCAAAATCTTTTTAATATGAATGGAGCGTTTTGGAATAGTATTTGTTTATACTTTAAGTGAGCAAAATTATAACATAAATTGTTAGTAAATTCGAACAGGTAAAATTGACGACTATGAATATAAGAATTACAATGGCATTGCTTCTGATAATGGGGGCGGCCAGCCTTACAGGTTGTTCTACACAAAATGCAGCGACGGGTACGTTGCCTAGTGATGATGTATACGGTGGCGGAGGTATTGAATCAACGACCACAACGACCACAACTACTACAACCCGGAAAAAATATGCCCGTGACTATGACGACCGGACAAGGACCGATACGTCTGATAACTATCGTAATCAGCATAATAATGCTTATTATCAAAATGGAGGCAGCAGTGCGGGTTCTACAGGGGGAAATACGACCATAAATAATTATTACGACAATAGTATGGCTCCAGGGCTTTATGACCCATTTTATACCCCGAGTTATTTTACGCCTGGCCTAAATATTGGGTTCGGTATGGGGTTCGGCTATGGATTTGGAGGCTTTGGTTATAGTCCTTTCTTTAGCCCTATGGGCCTTTACAGTCCTTATGGCCTATATAGCCCTTACGGCTTCTATAACCCTTACGGCTTTGGTGGATATTATGGAGGATTTGGCGGATATTATGGTGGGTTCGGAGGATATTACGGAGGATTCGGAGGATATTATGGAGGCTTAGGCGGATACGGTGAATACAGTGGTTCCGGATATTCCGGAGGCAGGTTTGGTTCCACCAATACTGGTGTTACAAACCGCGGCTATAACAGAACCACTGCAACACGGGTTCATGAAGTTGTGCCTCAGAATACCAATGGAAATGCAGTTCGTAATGGGAATGGAAATAATGCAATTGAAAATACGCCGTCAGGCAGGCAAGGTTCTAACCAGGGAAATGTTGGTGAAATGAACAGACCAGGTTCCAGCCAGGGTAATGTTGGTAATGCCAACAGACCTGGTGCAAATACCGGTAATGCTGTTATGCAACATAATAATGGCGTAACTAACAGGCCTTCCGGCGGATCAAATGTTGCTGCGCCCAGAAATTCCGGTGGTACATGGGGCCGTAGTTCAGGCGGTAGCTTTGGCAGGTCTTCATCGGGAAGTTTTGGTGGAAACAGGGGCGGGGGATATAGCTCTGGTGGTTCTTCAGGCGGAGGTGGCAGAAGCAGCGGAGGCGGTGGAAGACATTAGTATCAAACCATTTTAAAATCAACTTTTTATGAGAATAAAAGTAATATTAATCCTGGGAATTTCCCTGGGAATAGGAGAAATAGCATCTGCACAATCTAATGTTGATGACCTGATTAGATATTCAGGAATGCAATATCAGGGTACGGCCAGAGCTACCGGAGCAGGAAATGCTTTTGGTGCGGTTGGCGCTGATTTCGGGGCCATTGGTATAAACCCGGCAGGTTTGGGACTATACCAGGGTTCAGAATTTTCGGCTACATTAGGTTTCAACAGCGCATCAACAAACGGCAATTATCTTTCGAACAACACAAGCGACAATTATTTCAATCCCTTTATTGGAAATGCAGGTATCGTCATTGCAAACAATAAAGTCAAAAAAGGGAAAGATGTATCAAGCGGATGGCTGGCCGTGAACTGGGCCATAGGTTATACAAGGACAAACAATTTCAATTCCAACACACTCATCCAGGGTACAAATACCAATAACAGCATTCTTACAAGTTATAAAGAGGATGCCAATAATCAGAAAACCAATCCTTATGGGTTGGGGTATGGTACCTATGGCGGCCTGGCATATGCCACTTATTTAATAGATCCCTATTTAAACAATCCAAATAATCCCTATGACTCATCGAATTACGTTGACAGAACGCGTCTTGACAATTCGATAAACGTGTCACAGAAAGATGTGATTCAGACAACAGGTTCTACAAGTAATATCAGCCTGAGTGTTGCGGGTAATTATATTGGTAAACTTTACCTTGGTGCAACAGTAAATGTTCCGACGGTAAACTTTACTTCAAACAAAACTTTTACCGAATATAACAACAATCCCAGTTCAGGAGTAGATGGTCAATATATAAGTTCTTCCTTAAATGAATCACTTACTACTACCGGGGTCGGAATCAATGTTGCTTTAGGGGGGATATATAAGTTTAATGATATGTTCAGAATCGGTCTTTCGCTGCAGGTTCCAACCATTTATTCTCTGACAGATGTATTTTCTACGACAATGATTGGCAATACGGCACAGGCGCAGCCAGGCGAACAATATAATGGCGACGTTTCCGTGACTGCCTCAAACCCAACTGGGTTTCAATATACTATTGTTACACCCGCCAGGGCAACATTAAGTGCGGCGATATTTTTTGCAAAAAACGGGTTTTTATCTGCTGATTATGAATACTGTGATTATTCCCAGGCAAGACTTAATAATTCCAATGGCAACAATTATTCTGATATCAACCAGTCAGTACAGCAGACTCTTCAGGGCGTTAATACTGTAAGGGTTGGTTGTGAATACCGCATTGATGCATTTGCTTTAAGGGCAGGATATAATTATATATCCACCCCTTACAAATCTGGCCTTACGGATGCCAATTTTGGAGATACTTATAACATATTATCTTTCGGTGTTGGTTTCAGAGCGAAAAGGATGGGACTGGATCTGACTTATCAGGTTGTAACCAACTACAGCACATATACCCCATATACCATTAGCAGCCCTGCTGATATTGCACAGTATAGTACTGCACCAAGTGCCAATATCACTACTACAAAGGGCAATCTGATGCTGACTTATTCCACCCGATTCTGATATAAATTTCTGATCCGTTATCAAATAAAAAAGGCAGATTATACAATAATCTGCCTTTTTTATTTGATTGATATTTTAAATATCAGAATTAAGAAATTTTAGAGAATCTTTTAGTTAAAACCTTGCCTCCAAATTCGTAACTGATAAAATAGAGACCATTTTGAAGATCAGAAACATCCAGATGAATCTCATTGTCATCCATACTGGTTTTTGTGAGAACCTTATCTCCGATTATATTATAAATAGTAACTGAAAAATTTCCTTTCCTCGGAAAGCGTACTGTTAAAAAGCTTTTTACAGGATTTGGAAAGAATACAACACTGTTGATGTCATTTTCAGCACTTTGTGGGATATCGCCTTGCGGATTGTCAGCGTTAATAGTGTTTGTTGCAACCGGAATACATCCTTCATCTGCAATATTTCCGAAAGCATTAACAACTGAAAAAGAAAATAAGGTAAAACCAATTACAAATAGAGCGCGTAAGGGTTGCTTCATAGGCTTATTCAGGTTTATTTACGTTACTTTGCCTTTTCAATTAACAAAAATAGAATTAATTTTTCTAAAAACCAAATAATAATACAGATTTTCAAAAAGAATATGGGAAGAAAAGAAATCTTTAATGAAGGTTATCCCCCGCAAGATTAATTAAGTTTTTATCCTTCCATTTCTCCAAGCTCGTGTCCCATTTTATCCCTTTTGGTATTCATGTATTTTCGGTTATATTTATTAACAGGGGTTATCAATGGCACTTTTTCAGTTATTTCAAGTCCATAGCCCTGAATCGCTGTTCGTTTTGCAGGGTTATTGGTTATAAGCCGCATATGAGTAATGCCCAGGTCCCTGATAATCTGAGCCCCTACGCCGTAATCGCGCTGGTCTCCCTGGAAACCGAGCGAAATATTTGCTTCAACGGTATCCATACCTTGTTCCTGCAGTTTATAAGCTTTAAGTTTGTTCAATAACCCAATGCCGCGGCCTTCCTGTTTCATGTATAATACAACACCTTTGCCTTCACGCTCTATCATCGTCATGGCATCATGGAGTTGTTTGCCGCAATCGCATCTGCAGGAACCGAAAATGTCTCCCGTGGCGCATGATGAGTGAACCCGTACAAGAACCGGTTCCTTGTCCTCCCATTCGCCTTTAATCAGGGCGAGGTGAATCTCTCCTGACGTGGTTTGGCGGTAAGCCCTCAGGATAAAATGTCCCCATTCGGTGGGCATATCCACTTCGATCATTCTTTCAATCAACGATTCCTGCGCCATCCGGTATTCAATCAGGTCTTTTATGGTTATAAATTTGAGGTCAAACTGCTTGGCTATTTCAAATAATTCCGGAACCCTCGCCATAGTACCATCATCGTTCATAATTTCCACGCAAATACCTGCAGGTTCAAATCCGGCAAGCCTCGCAAGATCAATAGTGGCTTCGGTATGTCCGGCGCGCCGCAATACACCACCCGATTTTGCTTTGAGCGGAAATATATGACCTGGCTTCCCAAAATCTTCGATTTTTGTTTCGGGATCTATAATGGCAAGAACCGTTTTAGACCTGTCTTGAGCCGATATACCTGTTGTACATCCGTGTCCTTTAAGATCGATACTGATGGTAAATGGCGTTTCATGCGAAGAAGTGTTTTCATCCACCATCAGGTCAAGTCCCAGTTCTTCGCAACGCTCTTCAACAATGGGTGCACAAATAAGGCCTCTGCCATATTTAGACATAAAATTGATGATCTCAGGAGTAGCATTTCTTGCCGCTGTCACAAAGTCGCCTTCATTTTCGCGGTCTTCGTCATCTACAACAATAACGAGTTTGCCATTTTTTATATCCTCGATAGCCTCTTCTACAGTATTGAATTGATAGTTATTGATATCGTTGGGTTGGTTTCCAGACATTTGATTCGACGCCTTTAGCATATTTGATAAATCCAATTAACAGTGCCAGGTTCATCAGGTAAAAATGGCTGATAAACCGCAGCAAAGATACGTGTATGTTAAGTTTTTTCAGCATTGTATCCACTATTGGTAAGAGCATCAACAATACCTGCCCAAGGAACAGCAGCATGAAGAAAAAAGTTTTCATACCCAGATATCCACTTGAAGCAAGCATAAGCAATAAGAAAAACGGCCCAAGCCATCTGAATACCTTATGCGACCAGAAGGCAAATGCCCTTCCGTTCCATGGCGGCCACAATAACCGGGCATATCGTCCGAAATTTTGAAAATTCCCTATTGAGATGCGTACTTTACGGCGGAATTCCTCACTGATTTTATTGGAAACATCTTCATAACAAAGGGCATCCAGTTCGTTCAAAGTTTTTCCGCCATTTTCAAGGGCATGCATGGTGATGTAAAAATCATCCATGAAAAAATTTCTTGGCACCGGTGCAAAATAAGATGCTCTTATGGAATAGCATCCTCCAAAGGCACCGATCATGGCTCCCCATAAAAGACCTTCCTGGTATTTTATTTTGTTTTCACGGCTCAGATAGCTCTTTTCCTGAAGCGATATCCCGTCTTTTTTGAAACGCCTGTTGAGGATATTGCCTCCTACGAGCGCGATTTCAGGGTTTTTATATCGCTTTACCAATTGATACAAGGTAGATTCTTTAAAAAAAACATTGGCATCGGTTAATACGAAAATTTCATTTTTGGCCAGTTCAGCGAGCCTGTTAATAATTCCTGATTTTCCTGTGCGGCCCTCAAATTCAATAAGTTTCACCTGTGGTAAAATCGCAGCATATTTTCTGATAATTTCATTGCTTTGATCTGTTGACGCATCTGATCCGATCAGGAATTCTATTTTATGAATAGGGTAGGAGGTTTTGAAAGTAGATCTGAGTTTCTCCTCTATTACTTTTTCCTCATTATATACAGCTAGCAGTATAGATATTGTTGGAAGGTTTTCATCAGTTTCTTCAAAAACGGGATCAATAAGTTCCTTACTACTGGAAAGTAAATCAAGGATCAACGGAAAAAATACGTAAGAATGCATCAGGCATAAAGTGCTGATGATAAATACAATGAAACAGAACAGCTGCAGCGATGTCAATTTATTTTACTCTTTCCCGGGATTCTTTTACAAAGATACCTGTTTGTGTTTTGAATCATTCAAAAAGTTCAGTATTGGGTTATGAATCATAATTCAAGATCGGTGTTCACAATTAAATGATAGTAAAAAACTATACTGTTCTTATAATTTGAAACGGAAAGGCGTTCGTTGACGCCATGAATGCGATCAGCATCTCCCTGTTTCATGATAATTGGGGCAAAATGCAGGATCGTGTTGCTCAGTTTTGAATAGTTTCTTGAATCGGAAATGCTCACATTCAATGTGGGCGCTACACCTGTTTTGGGAAAAACATCTTCGATAGAATGTTTGAGAACTTTATACCCTTTGCTCTTGATAAGGGCAATTTTGGAAGGATTCCATTCCTCAACCACATTTATGGCGATCCTTTTATCATGAATGATTCTTTTTACCCTGGCAACGACCGAAATGACCGTTTCACCGGGTAATATCCTGAAATTGACAGTCATGGTTGCAGTTGTGGGCATCATGTTTTCCTGGACACCAGAGGTCATCATGGTTGGAGCAATAGTAGTCTGTACCAATGAGTTTGAAATAGGATTCGCACTCATTTCTTTTTTAATAATTCCCGCAAAAAGGCCGGGGTTGGTGGCAATGAAACCATTGATCCCCGGCATATATTTTCCCAATTCCCGGAACATCTGGCGCACAGGTGTAGTAAGTCGGGTTGGAAATGGCTGGTCCTGTAACCGATAGATGGCTTTTCCTAATATTCCAACGGCTCCTTCATCCATGGGTACAGATGATGTGCCTCCCACACCTTTTACATTGAGATGAAGGGTTAGATATCCTTTTTCGGCAATGCCAATAAATGCTACCGGTTGATTGACATAAGGAATGGCGCCATCAATAATACCGCCGCCTTCATCAAGGATATATTGAAAATGCAATCCTCTTGATTTAAGGATCGAGCTGATGGCTGCGGCTCCGGTTCCGTTTATTTCCTCATCATGACCAAAAGCAACATATATGTCCCGCTGTGGTTTGTATCCATTTTTCAACAGGGTTTCAATAGCTTCCATAATGCCCATGACACTCACCTTATCATCCATGGATCCGCGACCCCAAATGTATCCGTCTTTTATTTTTCCGCTGAATGGCGGCTCCGTCCATTTTTTTTCTCCGGAAGAATCAATAGGGACCACATCCATGTGGGCGATGAGCAGGATTGGTTCGAGTTTTGGGTTTTGACCTTTCCAGGTATATAAAAGGCTGAATGTATCAATAATATTCTTGGTCAGATTTTTTCGGATGAGCGGGAATTTTTCATCCAGGAAATTCAATAAACTTGTAAAATCAGCTTTATGCATTCCGACAGATCCGCCCGGGCCTGAAATAGTTTGGAATTGAACGCTTTCGCTAAGGTTGGTTGCAAAATCCTTATTAATGGGTCCAATATCAGGGGGTATAATTCCTGCTTTAACTCTGATATAAGAGAAAGAATCTTTTTGTGCATATGCAGATAAGGAGCAACACATTGCCAAAACAACAAGTGCATAATGGAGCCTATTCAAAACTATGGAGTTCATTAAATAATTTTATATACGCGCAATTATCCTGCCGGGTTCAAAACTAGTGGTGAGCGGATTTAGGGAATTAATCTTTTAAACAATCAAAAAACAAAGGTAAATCCCAAAGTTGCCATTAATGGCCAGGTAATAATATTAGATGTATAACCATAAACCATATTTTGATTTGTACAATACGAAATGCCTATGGAGGAATGGAAATAAGTATGGGTTCCAACATATTTACTAAACTGTATGGCAGGTTCTGCAAAAAAACCGATTTCAGCACTGTTTATTGTGTTATCAGAAATAATAGTCGTTGGAGACTGTCCGCCATTACCTACAAAGTGAGTAGTTGAAAGTATTTGTCGGTAAGAAAAATCTTCGGGAAAGATAGCCCCAATCCTAAGGCCATATCCTATTACGACACCTTTCCAGTTAGTTCTTGATAAATCAACCTGAAAAAAGCATCTTGTATATGAACTATGGAGTATATCTTCCTCATTTTCACCCCCGGCGCTGAAAAAAGGAGCGATCTTAATATCTGCATCCGTCCGGCCATATCCAATCCCTCCAATAACCTCCAGATTCAAGTTATATTCAAGGGTTCGATAATAACCACCTCCGGCGTCATATGAAAAAGTCTGATTTCGACCTATTGTTGAGAAGTTGTTATAAATTCCATTTGCCAGTATTAACATATGGCTGTTAAGAGCATAAGATGCTTCTCCTCCCCAGCCACCTGTACCGGTGTAAAGTGCAATTTTAGAGTCTTTCGCCTCATTCGCAAGCGGCATGTTTAGCTGATTCGGAATGTAATAAAACGGCGCACAGCTAACCAAAGTAAAAGAGCAAAGTATAAAGAAAATGTATTTCATATCCTGAATCAAAGTTATTGATTTGATTTGGAAATTGAGATTTTTAAAAGGTCGTCTTATTTTTCAAAAGGTAATATCTTTTGTAGTTATTTTGAGTTTTGCCAACCCCACAAAACAAAACAGGCGGCTGATAAGGCCGCCTGTTTATAGAAACAAGAATTATGTTTACTTCAATAAACTACCATATTTTAGCACGAAGGCTGTCTGGCGCCATCATGGAATCGCCAGGCTGCACATTAAATGCTTTATAAAATGCTTCGTTATTAGACAACGGACCATTGACCCTGAAACGGCTTGGAGAGTGCGGATTGGTAAGAATCTGCTGCCGCAAAGCCTCTGGCCTCTGATTGGAGCTCCATACGTGTGCCCAGCCCAGAAAAAACCTTTGATCAGGTGTATAACCATCGATAAGGCCCGGATCAGGTTTGCCTTGCTGTGCTTTTTTGAAGGCATTATATGCAATGGTAAGTCCTCCAAGGTCGGCAAGGTTTTCACCTTCTGTAAGTTCTCCGTTTATATGCAGACCATTCACTTCATAATGATTGAATTGATGTATAATAACCTCTGCTCTTTTCATGAAATTAGCAGAATCATCTTTGGTCCACCAGTTTTTCAGATCACCTTTGGCGTCATATAGTCTGCCCTGGTCGTCAAATCCATGTGTAAGTTCATGACCGATAACAGCACCGATACCGCCATAATTAACGGCATCATCAGCGTTTGGATCATAAAATGGCGGCTGCAAAATACCGGCAGGGAATACAATTTCATTAAGTGAAGGATTGTAATAAGCATTGATCGTTGGAGGAGTCATCCCCCATTCGGTACGGTCAACCGGTTTGCCCAGCTTATGTACATTTCTTTGATATTCAAAAGAATCGGCACGCATTACATTCACCACATAAGATTTGCGGTCGATATTCAAACCGGCATAATCTTTCCACTTATCAGGATAACCGATTTTGATCATCAGGGTATTCAGTTTTTCATTTGCCTGCACTTTTGTACCTGCGCTCATCCAGTCGAGCGCATTGATGCGTTCTCTTAATGATGCGATAAGGTTATGAATCATGTCCAACACTTTTTTCTTGGCTTCAGGACTGAAAGCTACTCTAACGTATTCCTGTCCCAGTGCATCGCCCAGTTCATTGTCTGTCATGCTTTGAATGCGTTTCCAGCGAGGCTCAAGAACCTTGATGCCATTGAGTTTTTTGCTGTAAAAATCAAAGCTTTCATTTACAAAATTGCTGCTCAGGAACCTGGCAGTGTTATGAACGAGGTGCCAGCGCAAGTATACTTTCCAGTCATCCATCGATACGGATTTGAGGTCAGCATTTACTTTTTTGAAAAATTTAGGTTCGCTGACGATCATCGTTGGTACATCAGGGATGGTAGCACTTACAAAATAACTTTTCCAGTCCAGGTCAGGTGTGGTATCCATTACCTGTTTCATGGTTAGTTTATTATATGTTTTGATTGGGTCTCTCAGTTCTACCGGACTCAGAGATGCTTCAGCAAGACCCGTTTCGATACTCATTACTGTTTTAGCGTCTTTACCTGCCTGGGCTTCGTTCTCGCCCATCAATTGGAACATTTTGGTTACGTGGGCCACATATTCCTGGCGAACAGTGTCAGATTTTCCGTCCTTTTTCAGGTAATAACCTTTATTAGGCAGGCCAAGTCCACCCTGGCTTGCGTACAATGCATATTGATCGCTCTGTCGTGCATCCTGATCCACCATGATTCCGAATAATGGATATATGCCATAACGCTGCATATAAGCAATAACATCCAGCAGGTCTTTGGAATTTTTGATATTGTTGATCTTATCCAGCATGGGTTGCAAAGGTTTAATTCCCAGGCTTTCTATTTGAGCCGAATCCATGCCACTGGCATAAAAATCGCCGATAAGTTGCGCATTGCT
The DNA here is from genome assembly GCA_013288555.1 of Bacteroidota bacterium. Lineage (GTDB taxonomy): Bacteria > Bacteroidota > Bacteroidia > CAILMK01 > CAILMK01 > JABDEJ01. The sequence goes on from JABDBQ010000022.1 coordinate 13,243, forward strand.
GCCTTTTTTAAGGTCTTTCAGGTTCGATGCGCTATCGAGTATCCTGTGCAGGAGTTTGCGGTTATTATCTCTCAAAATATTGAAACTTCCCCACATGCTTTCCGTTGGTGGTATCGGATTGTTTTTAATCCAATCACCATTTGCAAACATGAAAAAATTGTCTGTGGCTTTCACCTGGTTACTTTTTTCTTTGTTTTTGCAGAAGGTAAGTAATAAGATGAATGACAGTGATACCACCGCCAATACCGCCAACCTGATGTTCTTTTGCTTCATTTTTAAATTAATTGTTTTATATAATATTTGATTCTGCCCCATTAATTTATGTAACGATGATTTTATTCAGAGTTATCAGGCTCATAAAAACCCGACCTTTTTAAATACTAAGATGTTCGTTACAGAAACTATTGACAAAGTTAATCTGCAAATCTACTAAAGCCAGTTTGGAATTAGGAGAATAATTAAGTTAATTGTTTCTTAACGCCTTAGCCTACCATACTTTTAGCAGATCTTTATTCAATGCTTCGCTAAGGGTTTTGGCCATGTTGAGCTCATATTTTTTGCTTTTGTATTCCCCCACCCATTTCAATCCGTGTATGGCATTCGTTAGAAACATTTCATCGGCTGTGAATATTTCTTCCAGTGATAAAGGCGATTCGATAAACTCGATATTCAGTTTTTCGAGCAAATGCAATACATAGTCGCGCATCACCCCTGCCACGCATCCTTCAGCCAACGGTGGAGTATGTACAACGCCGTTTTTCACAATAAAAATATTGGAATCAATGGATTCAATGATCCTGCTTTTCCAGTTGATAAGCATGCAATCGTCCAGGCCATGTTCTTTACGATAAAGAGAAGCCAGAACATAAATAAGGGCATTACAGGTTTTAAAAGAAGAAAGTTTGCTTACCGGCTTTTCTATATCGGCATAGAGGTCTATCTTGAAGCCTTTCTGATTCAATTCAAAACCATTTTCGGTTAATGGCCTAATTTCAATAATATATTCTGCTTTTGAGCTCTTGGGCAGATAATATCCCCCTGCAGTTCTAAAAATACTCAGTCTTGCCCTTGAATTTTCATCCAGTCCTTTTGCTTTGGCCGTTTTCAGGATCTGGTTTTTGAAATAAGTAGCATTGAATTTTTTGTCCAGTTGCAGCTTGAGCATTTCGCAGGCATGCACTAGGCGTGGATAATGCAAATGGAATAATGGAATGGCTCCATCAATGATCCTGATGCTTTCAAAAAGCCCGTCACCGTAGCGGAATGCGCGGTTATCTATAGCAAAAACAGGTACATTGGCAGAGATGAGCGTCCCATTATAGTTGATCAGGTTTTCTTTATCTGAGTTTTTATTCATAATCTGGATTTCGAAATTAGTGGCGAAATTAGAAATAGTTTGCATCAAACAATTGTTTATCTTTCCCAAATGTTTGTTTACCGGCACAAAAACCACACTTCATCCTTCAATGCTTTCGGCATGTTGCAGGAATATGCTTTGCAGCCATTGCTTATTTTGCTGGCCATTTATTGCGGCATGATCATCTACCTGATGGCCTGGCGCATACCCCTGCTTTGGTATGGTATTATCGGGGGAATTGTCCTGGCTTTGCTCAGTAATTTTTTCGGCAAAATCAATGCCCGGTCCAGCTATCTCGAAATCGGATTTGCCGATGATCATTTTTATCTAAGGAGCGCTTATGAAATCGCTTATAAACAAAACCTGAAATATTATCCCCTGGCGTATGCCAATGCCACCATGGAACGGGATACTATTTTTATCAATTATATTGACCATACCATTCGTCTCCACCGCGAAGACTGGGATCAATGGTATGAGATATGGATGAGGCTGAATGAGGTAAGAAATCAGGGGTAAGTTTGTATTTTCCTTAAAGTTGTTATATAGTACTTTATCTTTTGTTTATTCGGAAAACTTATCTTTGTTATTCTAAATAACTAACCATCCAAGCCATTCAGAAATATTTATTAGTTTTTTCCCTTTTTTCGGGAGGCGTTATTAATACATATGCCAATCTATTACATGGGAAAAACAGTTTCATTTTGATGAGTCCACCGGCGGCGGAATAGCAATTGAAGCCGCTGATAGTGGTTATCTTATCCCTACAAGCATAGGGACTGACAGTAGTGGGGCATTATGGCTTGTAAAATTGGACAAAAATGGCAATTTTCAATGGAGAAAGATCATTGATACTATGGAAGGGGCGGATTTTTTTGTTAAAAAGACTCCCTCTTTGTTTTCAATAGCTGCTTATGGAAGCGGAATTAACAATGAGTGGAACATTGTCGATTTTGACGAGAATGGAAAGGTTTTATGGTCAGAAAGAGGAAGTCAGGAGAGCGACAAATACGCTATTACAGGAATTTTGCCGTTAAGTGGGGGGAACTACATTACACAGGGATATCTTGCCAACAGTTTAATCAACCCGCAATCATCAAATATGGTCATGCAAAAATACAATTATCAACATCAATTGATATGGTCAGATACCTTCAGCTATGCTAAATTTACATCAGGTTATGGCGGCCCTATGCTTATAACACATGATCATAAAATTATTATAGGAGGGCTTGCCGGGGGCGGGGGTGTTTACAATAAATTTTCATTTTTACTACTTCTTGATACAAACGGAAAAAAAATAAATTATGTAAAATATCCGTATAACATTGATAGTAGTGAGCAGGTTGATCACATTCAACAATTTCCAAATGGTAATATTATCGTAGAATCAAGCGGGGATGCTTTTTATGAAATGTATTTTACGCTGGCAGATAGTTCCGGTAATACTAAAAAAAGATGGGAATTTGATGGCACGTTCATCAATGGTATTGGTGGGATTATCCCTGATGGGGATTCTATTTTTGTAGTAACCAGCTTTGACATTGATGCAGGGCCTCTAACCCTGATAAAATATGACACAGGGTTTAACCAGATTTGGTCCAAGGATTTTGATGGTGCAAGTAGCTATTATAATGATGCAGGAAGTATCATTAGGACATTGGACAATGGACTTTTGCTTACCGCTTCAAGATCACTTATATTTGATCGCGGAGAACCATCCGATATGGTGGCCATAAAACTTGACAGCAATGGAAACCTTGCCAAAACAGACTATGCAGGCATAGGCAATTCATTGTCAAACAACCGTATTTCAGTCTATCCCGACCCTGCAAAAGATATTTTATATTTCAACATACCAAACACAAATTCCAACATAAGTTTAGATGTTTTTGAAAGTTGGGGAAATAGAGTTATTACAATGCCAATATTAAGTCCAGGTTCAAACAAAGTAGAAGTTAGTTGTTTGAGTAAGGGGCTATATATGTATAGATTATCCGATAAAGCAGGGGTTTATAGTATAGGTAAATTTGAGAAGGAATAAGATTTTCAGAATTATCCCGTTATACATGAAAACAAACCAGCGCGAATGAAATACCTATTTATTCTCATTCTTTTTCTTTTCGGATTTATGATCTCAAATGCACAGATCATCCCGGACTCACTAATGCCGAGACCTAAATTTGAAATTGGCATTGAAGGCGGACCCTCTAATGCCGATGCCAGAACTTTCGATATAAGCACTTCAAAGGTATATCATACCCTTAGCAGCTTAAATAACCTTTTCTTTGGACTTGCCGGCCAATACAATATTAATGAACACTTTTCTATAAAGACAGGAATCGGTGTAGAAGGAAAAGGATTTGAACACGATTATGGCCTGCCCGGAACCCCTAACGGATTAGTGAAATCCATCAAAAATGACACCTTTTCATTCACGAATCTAAACTACCTGGTTGTTCCCGTTCTGGCTAAAGCTGTTTTTACCAGAAACCATCTCTATTTGCTTATTAATGGCGGATTCTATGTCGGTTATCTTTTAAGCGCTAACAATTCCGTGAATGATTTCGACACTTCGGCAAATCCGATGAACCATTATTACAATTCCATTAAAGATTACAGTCGCCTCGATTTCGGTCTTGTTGGAGGCCTGGGTCTTGGTATCAAATTGAACAAAAGATTAAACCTGGAAATCGAAGGGCATATAAATTATGGCTTGATCAATATTGCTTCTCCTTCAAATGTTTTCCCCCAGGTGAAAAACGAATCAGCTATTTTGCTTTTAGGCTTAAGATATAATTTGAATATTTAGGCATATTGAGTACATCTATTTCAAAATCCAAATGATTATTCTTTAAATTTGAAGCCCCATTATGGACAGAAAGAGCAAGGGAAAGAGAAAGAGAAGAAAAGGCTGAATTGTATTTCCCTCTTTCTCTTTCTTCGCTGTCATAACTGTATTTTCGGGGTGTGGCGCAGTTGGTAGCGTATCAGCATGGGGTGCTGGGGGCCGCGAGTTCGAGTCTCGCCACTCCGACATTGTCCGCCGAAGTCCCGAGTTATCGGACGAAGGCAGACCGATGAGTTGAGAAAGAGAAACAGAATGAGAAAGAAGACAAATGGCTGAAGGCGTTTCCCTCTTTCTCTTTCTTCGCTCTCTTTACTGAAAATTCGGGGTGTAGCGCAGTTGGTAGCGTGCTGGCTTCGGGAGTCAGAGGTCGCGAGTTCGAATCTCGCCACTCCGACATCGCCCGCCGTTTTTTTTAGAGATGGCGGGCATCGTCTTAAACATGCATTAATGTCCTCATATTATATAAATGAAACCGTTTTTCTCCAGTATTAATAATCTCAAGCGGGTTTTCATTCCGGCATGCATCGCTGCAATATTTCTGTTCTTTTTATATTCAAGATCGGTATTTGACGTCACCAGGTCCTATTCCAAATCTAAAATCTCAGCCCCAATTAAAAGAGACAGCTTTGAGGAAGTCAAACTCCTATTCGCTGGCGATGTTATGGCTCATCTGCCCCAGATCCAGGCAGCGAGAACAGATTCTTTTGATCATTTTGATTTCAGTCCGGAGTTCCAATATGTAAGTTCAGTTATTAAAAAAGCCGATATTTCCGTCGTAAACCTCGAAACAACCTTTGGTGGCAAACCATTCATGGGCTATCCACAATTTTCGGCGCCGGATACCCTGGCCTGGTTTCTCAAAAATGCCGGTTTCAACCTTATTGGGGATGCCAACAACCATGCCGCCGACAGAGGCGAACGCGGTGTTCTGGGAACGATCAGGGGACTTAACAAATACGGACTGGCGCACATGGGTATATTTAAGGATTCAGCCGAGCGGGCCAAAAAATACCCTTATATTATAGATAAAAACGGCATCAGGCTGGCTTTTCTGAACTATACTTACGGCACCAATAATCTAAAGATCAATCCTCCTACAATCATTAATTATATCGATACGGTTCAGATAAAAGAAGACATTAATAAAGCGAGAACTCAAAAGGCCGAAGTGATCATCGCATTTATGCACTGGGGCATCGAATACCAAAGGTTGCCAAATGAGGAACAGAAAAAAATAGCCCGGTTTTGCCTGATGAATGGTATCGATGTGGTTATCGGTTCGCACCCGCATGTGGTACAGCCGGCCTATTGGGGTTCTTATCGCCGGCAAGGAGATACAGCAGACCGGCAAGGACTCGTTTTGTATTCATTGGGCAATTTTGTATCCAACCAACGCGATAAATATACCGATGGCGGGATTATTTTTACTTTCTCTGTTAAAAAGAACCGCTTCACCAAAGCCATAACGATAATTGATCCATCATTCCTGCCCACCTGGGTTTATATCAGGCCAAACCCGAAGGCCTATTATATCCTTCCCGCCAATACCCTCGCAGCGGATACCGCATTTGTAAATACGATGCCTTACAAATCGCAGATGCTGGAATCATTTATGAACAACCGTGAGCACATGTTGGAAGCTTTTAAAGGGGCATTTAAAGAGATGAAATAAGCATCTCTTTTGTCCTTTTACTCACTATTTTTAATTATTAAAATTAAGTGTTCGTGAGGGCGGGGCCGTTGTCTTGAAACAAAAGGACCAAAAATTCAAGGCTGTTGAAAAAATTGGTCCCGAGCACTCGGGACTGCATTTCATTCGCTGAACAAAACAAGGTCGCTTCCGCGTTTGATATAGGATTCAGGCTTTCCTGCGACTCTGTTTTGTTTTAAACGCTCATTGCAACTGCTTTTGAACCATTTTTTTCAAAGGCCGATCCTTCAAATAAAATCGAACAAGGGTTATTCTATTTCAGTTTGTCTTTGAAATGCTTCTCGAATTTGTCCACTTTGGGCTTTACGACCATCTGGCAATAAGGCGCACTGCCATGAAGTCTGAAATAGTCCTGATGATAATCTTCGGCAGGGTAGAAATTGGTAAAAGGTACTATTTCGGTCACAATAGGGTGGTTGAATTCTCCGGAATCATTCAGTTCCATTTTTGCCTTTTCGGCAGCGGCTTTCTGGGCTTCATTATGATAAAATATGGCCGAACGGTATTGTGTGCCGATATCATTGCCCTGTCGGTTGAGGGTGGTGGGGTCGTGACTGTGCCAGAATACATCCAGCAGTTCTTCAAAAGAAATAACATCTGGCTCGAAAACGATCTGCGTCACTTCGGCATGGCCCGTGGTTCCAGTGCAGACTGCCTCGTAAGTCGGGTTGGCCACTTTGCCTCCGGCGTAGCCTGAAGTTACTGAAATGACGCCTTTCAGCCGGGTATACACAGCCTCCGTGCACCAGAAACATCCTTCACCAAATGTGGCCGTTTCTGTTTTATGATTTGTAGGTTCCATAATTTTTATTCTTTATAAGGGTTTGTTGCCGGGCGAACCGGCACGCAAGATACAGTACCCAATCAAAATATATCTTAAATTTGTTCCCTAATCCCGGATAAAAGTGTGATCGCGAAGAAAGGCTCCATTTTTGTTAACATAAAAACTTTTATCCCTTCTTACATGAAACATACCCCAAGTCTCCTGGCTTTTGCAGCCATTGCCCTGTTTTGCGCTTCCTGTGCCCCGGTTTCCTCTATTCAAAGCGGCCGTCAGAAAGATCAGTACAACGTGAACGATATGACCGACCTAATAGGAGACACTTCCCGGATTGTACACGGCGAGCAGAATGTGCTGTACAGTATCAGCAATGACGCTTCCAATTTATATGTGACCCTCATGATTGCTGATCCCCGGACCCAGAACAAGGTGCTCCGCAATGGCTTTACACTATGGATTGATACAACAGGGGGTAAGAAACAGACCCTCGGAGTGGCCTATCCGCTGCCTTCCAAAGAACATAAAAAAGACCAGAGTGGCAGCAAGAAAGGCAGAGATAATGAGCAGGATGACATGGCGGCCTACAAGGACAGAAACTACCAGATAGATGCCAAACGCCAGAAAATACTTACCATGCTTGAAATGGACCTAATTGGGTACCAGGGCAAAAATGCGGTACGGGTACCGGCCATTTCCAAAAAGGGCGGTATCAGTGTTGCGCTGCTGGTGGATAGCAACGGCGCCCTGCAGTATCATGCCATCATTCCTTTTGCGGTTATGCATTATAATCCTGCCCTGCATACAGGACCCAAATCCAAACCATTGACAATAGCGCTTACCACCAATAAAGAAGAAACCAAACCGGCCGGAGAAAAAGGCGGGCACAGTGGCGGAGGTGACGGCTCATTGCCTGGTGCCGGTGGTGGCATGGGTGGAGGCGGTATGCGTGGCGGTGGTGGTCACGGAGGCGGCGGTGGTGGAGGATCGATGGATCCCGGAAACGACCCGGTTGATGTCTGGATGCATGTGAAGTTGAGTTGGTGATGGGGAAGTTAGTGAATTGGTGAATTAGTGAGTTGGTGAGTTGGGGAATGCTGATAGTTGCGTGATCCCAGAGCTTCGGTTGCTGAGCTTGACGAAGCATTCGAAGCACGATCCGATACTGATAATGCTGATAGTTGCGCAATTCCCCTCCTTCCATTTAAGGAGGGGTGGCCGAAGGCCGGGGTGGTTCGGTGGATTACCACCAGACTTCCTTTGAACCCCTGATCCCCAATACCATAACTGTTCACTATACTGTACATTTTCCTGTTTTTTTCTTCTTTTTTATGCTTAAATTATTGATAATAAATAACATAAGTGTCACACTTCGGTGTACATTTCTGCCGTTTTGCATATACACTTGATTATTGTATTTGGTAACATGTTTGTTTTCAGTTGTTTTAGTGTTCATATGTTGGTAATGCTATTTTCTTTGTTAATTCACCAATGTTGATAGTCGGGATTCCCCCTTCCAAAGGGGGCTGGGGGATTTGGTCGGAATCGAACACTGCATTTCGCCTCCCGAATAATTGTCTGAACTGTGATTTTTGTGATTTATGTGATTTTTGTGATTTTCTTGCGTCAGCCTATTTTCAAATTTTCAAATCTCCAAATCTCCAAATTGCTTTCCTGACTCCTAACCCCTAACGCCTTTTATCTACATATATAGTGAACTGCCCAAATGGGTGGGTAGTTGCAAAAAATATTTTTTAACTTATATTATTTCAATGCGTTACAAGCGAAAATATTTTTGAAAATGTTTCAGTTTTTGTCAGCCAAACCTGTAAGTTTTCAAAAACCTTATAGATTTTAGAGCCAATAATCTTACCAAGTATTCGTATGATTCGTGAAAACCGGATTACAAATCTTGCAGAGCTTGGAGGCAGTTTATAAAAGTTTAAGAACATTATCTTTGCTGATATGAAATATGATTTACCAGAAAGGGAAAATGAAATCCTTCCAAACATTCCGGGTTTTAAATCAACTTCAGAAATTGCCATGGCGGAGTTTGAAGGATTTCTTAAAGCCGAAATAGTATTAACCGAGGCATTAAATCATAAAACAAAATTTGATCTAAAATACATATTGCATATCCATAAACTTGCCCTGGATGAATTATATGTTTTTGCAGGGAAATACCGGAATGTAAATATCTCCAAAGGTGGTTTCCCGTTTGCCCAGCGAGATTCCTGCCAGAAACAATGAAGGTATTTGAGGATGAAATACTTGTAAAACTGCCTGATAAGTATACCGGAATTGAATTGCTCATCAAGGATATAGCAACCGTCCATGCAGAACTACTGGTAATTCATCCATTTCGGGAGGGTAACGGACGTACCGCAAGAATTCTGGCAAACCTGATGTCAAGAAAGCAAGGCTATGGCGCTTTACAGTTTGACAAAATTGATAAAAAAGGGATGGATTTTTATATTGCTGCGGTTCAAAAGGCTTCAGCCAAAGACTATAGCCTGATGATTGAGCTTATAGGTTCTGTTTTTCCAGGCTGAATTCAACCTTCTTAAGGGCTTTTATTGCAAGTTCAGGCGAGATGATGATGCCCTCAATCTTAAATGAAGCAAGCATAGATTTTAATATTTCCTCTCTCAGCGGCGTTGCTTTTTTTGGGCTTGTTTTGCGAACTTTCATGATACAAAGGTAATGATAATTTGGGTTTTTAAAGCCAAATTAGGAGTGAATTTGTTGCCACTTTTGAGATCGGTTGACGTGCTTTATTAACCTTATAACACATACATTGTCTGCTAATTGATAGCGAAAACCTTCGACCAAATCAAACCGCAAAGCCCCCAAAGGCTTCGCAGAGGTAGCAAAGAAATACTTTGGAATCTTTGAAGCAACTTAGCGCTCTCTGCGATACCCTTGCGCCCTTTGCGGTTAAAAAAATCTTCCTACCGGTCAAGATATTTTCTCACGATCCCGAAGTCTTCGTTATCTGTTTTATAAATTATCATACCAACCACGAAGTCTCCCTCCGGAACATGCAATCCAATTTGAATATTGGCATTGCTCTCCTTGATATTTTGAACCACAAAAGTATCATAGCCAAGAAAAAAACACTTTAATGTAAGATCAGGGATTTTAGGTACTGTTATTTGAAAATTCCCATCAATATCCGTTGCCGCACCTCCGATTTTTCTGCCATGATCATCATAAACTGCTATGGATGCGCCAAGCAGGTCTTCTCCTGTTTTGGCATCATGTACATTGCCTTTCAATACGATTTTCTCTGAATCCGGAGTCAACAGGTTTTCTGTTTTGGATTGCGGATATATTGCTGTTTCTGTTGTAGTTGTGTTTGGTTTGAATGCAGAAGCTACGGGTGATCTAAAAAGAAAAACAGTGGCTGCAATCATGAGCGACTTCCACCAGGGAATTGTTCTGGGTTGATATAAATTTGGCATAACAGATACCGGTCTGTTGAGTTGTGAATGATAGAATCTACCACAGGTTTGCTTTTCCCTTTTCAGTATCTCAATAATACCCTCATCAGATAATTGGCTGAAGTCAATGATAGATTTATGGCAGGCACTGCAAAACCTGCCCCGCTCATCAGGATTCATCTTATTCCAGTCTTCATGACAGGGCGTTGGTATGGATAGAATGAGGGCAGGACTTTTCATGGCTTGTATTTTGAATTCCGGTATGAATTTACACCAACCAAAAATACCAGAAAAATACAAAAAAGCAAGAGTATCGGGAAAATGGGGTTAGGAGGGCCAGCCCGGAGGCTGGAAGCTTTGTCATACATAGCCTTGCGGCTCATACGTATAGCTGGGGCTACGTATAGCTGGGTAAATATGGATTGGTAGTCCTCAATAACTAGTACGGTTTTTGTGTCAATATGACTGCTTGCTTCGTATAAAACTAATTACTAAATTTGAAGTTATGGGCTAAGATATTCAGAAATAAATTGAAAATGGAAGGATGACTGAAACAAAAAAATGGAAAAGCAGACTGCTTTCGTCAAGTATTCCATTGGAATATGAGGTAGCAAGGGCGCTTTCAGACTTGGGTTTTAGTACATCTTCCCCGGTCTGTCTCCTGACAGACCGGAAGTTCTGTTAAAGTAATGTGTTCAAAATGAAGCAATTACTTCGCTATTCCAAAATGCAAAGGGTAAGTTTAAGAGTAAGAAATAATTGTTTATCAGCATATTCCGGTCTGTCGGGAGACAGACCGGGGAATGGGTTACTGCGGCGTCCCGCCGAATGTAATTGCAACTAATGACCAGAGGCCCCAGTGACTGATCACGAACACTCTGGACCAGAGGCGAGGGACAGCGAAGGGCATTTTCAAGCCTGTTATATAAACCGGTGAATTGCTTTATCAGCGTTATCCTGAAATGAGATATTTTTCAAATCGGTGTAAAAAGTACTCTGGTCAACCACGTCCCCTGATAATTTACCTTCTTTACTTGCATAAAAAACGCCGCTTTTATATTGCTCATCCGAGATGCCATCTACAAAGCGTTTTGCACCTACCTCCAGCTTATGCACCATTCCCATCAATGGCATGACAATAGGCATCATCAAATACTTCAACATAAATTTCATTGCCGGGGGCAAATTATCCGGTGCGTTAGTTCCGCCCGTGTTCCCCGGACTCATAACTACAAATTTGATGTGAGGATATTTTCTTGCCATTGACAATGCCCACATGGTTACTGCATATTTAACGTATCCGTATGCCTGCATGGGATCGAATTTATTACCAAAATAAGATCCATCCAAAACAGCAGCAAACTCATCTACTGAAGAAGTCTTCATCGCAACTGGTTTCATTCCCAGCATCTTTACACCTGGTACCGCTTCCGCACTCACTGATAGTACTGCTTTTTTTAACTTATCATGTTTTATTAATTCCTCTACCAGAATTACGTGACCTAATATATTGGTAGCAGCTAATTCATTCATACCGGAAGGCGTCATTTTCCCGGCCGTTTTTCCTACCATTCCTCCTGCATTTAAAATGATGGCATCAATAGGTTGTTTTATATTTTCTACTGCTTTTCTTACAGAATTTGCATCCGAAACATCCCCAATTACAATTTCAAAAATCTTTTTTCCCGTTTGCTCCTCAAGGCCTTTTTTTGCTGCCTCGGCTTTCGATTGATTTCTGCAGAAAAGAATTATCTTTTTTGTTTCTTTTTTCAGGGCTAACTGTCGGGCAGTCTCCTTCCCAAGCCCGGTATTTGCTCCGGTTATTAATATAGTTTCGTTCATTTTTTTGTCCTTTTCAGGTTGTTTAATTATAGTTCTTTATAGGTATTGTTTTTTCTGCCTTCTGTTAGTTTTTAAGCGCTTCTTCATTTAAAAGTAAACGGTAATCACTCCGGGTATTTTAGTACGACATTGCAATATTACGATATTCGTACTAAATGGTCAAATTTTTTTACTTTTATTTTTAAGATACCATTGCGGCAGCAAGTTTATTGATGTAGTTTATCAATGTATTTTGCTCATTATCAGTAAATTTGGAAAGGACTTTTTTTGTCATTGCTTTCCTTCGGGTTAAAAACGCCTTGTAAGATTCCATGCCTTTTTCACCAAGAGCAACTTTCACTACGCGCCTGTCTTCATCAGAATTAAAACGCACCAGGAATTTTAGAGCCACGAGTTTATCTGCAATACTTGTAAGTGTGCTTAACGGTGCATTTAAATAATCGGCTATCTCTCTCATTTTTGCACTTTTATGGTCTCCTACAAAACCTAAAATAGCCAGTTCCTTTTCATTTATTTCGCCACATATTTCGCAGCAAAGCTCCGATTCGCTTTTTATGGCACCGGCCAGGCCGACCATTGCAGAAACAAACTGGTTCAACTTATCATCCTTCGCTGACATAGTAAATTATTTTATCTGTGTTATTAATCCCTGCAAAGTTACGAAGTTCGAAATAAAATAAATTAGCAATGAAAAATCCCAGCTTAACTGACTTCCCCCTTCCCCGGTCTGTCTCCTGACAGACCGGAAGTTCTGTTAAAGTAACGTGCTAAAAATGAAGCAATTATTTCGCTGTTCAAAAATGCAAAGGATAAGTTTAAGAGTAGAAAATAATTGTTTATCAGCGCATTCCGGTCTGTCAGGAGACAGACCGGGGAATGTAGGAGGAAGCGGACGCTTGCGCCAGTGGGGGGAAGCAAAAATTGCCGCAATCTCCCCCTGAAATGGCAGTTTTACACCCTTTAAAATCCAGAGATTTCAGCGTTCTTTGCAGAATAAATAGAATCAGAATAATCTAAATAACCAATCATGCAAAGCGTATTTCAAAGAGCTAATGTCTCCAGCCCGGTATTGATCATTGCACTTCTTGTTTTTAACATAATGTATACCAGCGGACAGCAAATCAAACCTTCTGCCAGCGGCTACGCACCTGTAAATGGTATTAAAGTTTATTATGAGGTATATGGCGACGGCAGGCCACTGGTTTTACTGCATGGCGCTTTTATGACCATTGAAAGCAACTGGGGCCAATTGATCCCTGAGTTGTCAAAAACCAGGAAAGTAATCGCCATTGAATTTCAGGGACATGGACACACGCCGTATTCTGATAGAAAAATGTCGCAGGCTACTTTGGCAAGTGATGTAGAAGGTGTAATGGATTACCTGAAAATTGACAGTGCCGATGTTGTGGGATATAGTATGGGCGGCGCTGTTGCCTACAAGTTTGCGATACAAAGCCCAAAAAGGTTAAGAAAACTGGTCATCATTTCTTCTACTTATAAAAGCAGCGGTTGGCTGCCTGAAGTAAACAACTCGTTGAAAGCATTGAAGCCGGAATATTTTGTGAATGGACCTCTGAAAGATGGATATGATGCAGTGGCGCCTGATAAAACAAAATGGACAAAGTTTGTAGATCAGATGATTGTCTTTGCCGGGCAGTCGTTCGACTTCGGCGACGCCAATATTGCCAAAATTTCTGCTCCGGTATTGATCATCTCGGGCGATAATGATGGACTTGATAAAGTAGAGCTGATGAAAACATATCAATTACTCGGAGGTGGTGTATCTGCAGATTTGGGAACGATGCCAAAATCGCATTTGGCCGTTGTCCCTTCGCAGGGGCATATAAGCCTGATGATGCAGACCAAAACAATATTTGGCTACCTGGATGACTTTTTGAAATAACATCACAGAGCCGAACCCCAGGTACAGCGAGATCCTTTCTTCCCCGGTCTGTCTCCTGACAGACCGGAAGTTCTGTTAAAGTAACGTGCTAAAAATGAAGCAATTATTTCGCTGTTCAAAAATGCAAAGGATAAGTTTAAGAGTAGAAAATAATTGTTTATCAGCGCATTCCGGTCTGTC
>JABDBQ010000022.1:27407-41324 GCA_013288555.1 Bacteroidota bacterium
GTGCTAAAAATGAAGCAATTATTTCGCTGTTCAAAAATGCAAAGGATAAGTTTAAGAGTAGAAAATAATTGTTTATCAGCGCATTCCGGTCTGTCTCCTGACAGACCGGGGAATGAGAGCCAATCCCCAATTACAGCGAGATCCGCTGCTAATACTCGGACAGTTCCCTTTAGGGTCAGGGCTAATCGGAATAGGCCTCTAAATCTCCTAAAGGAGACTTACGATTTGTGACACTTTCATCATTGTCACATTTAATCTGATTCGAATATTCGGATAGTTCCCTTTAGGGTCAGGGAAAATATTTCCCCGATCAATTTACCTGAATTGGGTTGCATTGATTGGAATTTACAATGACGACACCCGATTTTATGGCACCTCCATGGTCCACCCAACTCCAATTATAAGTTCCAGGATTAAGAGTCAATTCTACACAACCAGCTGCAGAACAGGCAGGTTGAACATGATAAATTTGTGTAATGGATTGTGTATCTTTAACACCCTGTACTACTATCAGTACCGGGGTAGAAACGAAGTGGTTATCAGACATCCAAAACATTGCAGTTCCCGGTGCAGTACTTGAATTCGAACTTGTTTTAGATTTAGTACAACTTTCTATATGCATACTTGCAAGAATAACAACTAATGCTATTCCTGATAATTTTAACAATCTATTCATTGGTTATTAATTTATGATTCGCTGTAAATATAACGAAATTTAGATTTAAACCAATGCCTGCCCCTTTAATAACTTTCATTATTTCTTTGGTGTGCTGTTCTTATCAGCGTGGTTAACGGATGCTTTCATGATGTACATGAAAGAGATAGTAAATTAAGGAAGGGAGACAGGACAGTGCCACTGTCTCTACATGAAGATCATTAGAATTTGCTATATTTGCCACGTTATATTGCGAACTAAGGCTCTGGCGTCAGCCAATTTGCATATTTGCACATTAACATATTTGCACAACTTGTCCCGACTTATTCGGGATTTCCCCCTTTTTTCCAAAAATTCTTATTACGGAATAAAAAAACGCCGTATCTTTGCACTTCCAAAATTTGAACCATGTCAAGAATCTGTCAATTAACAGGAAAAAGAACGATAAGCGGTAATAACGTATCGCATTCTAACGCCAGGACCAAAAGGAAGTTTTATCCTAATCTCCAGGAAAAACGCTTTTTCGTGCCTGAGCTCAACCTATGGGTGAAACTGAAGGTATCCACTTCCGCCATCAGGACCATCAACAAGAAAGGCATTTACAATTTTATCAGGGAAGTAGAAAAGAAGCAAGGTTATAAAATAGCATAACAATGGCAAAAAAAGGCAGCAGGGTACAGGTAATCATGGAATGCACAGAGCATAAAGAGAGTGGTTTGCCCGGTACTTCAAGGTATATTACTACCAAAAACAAGAAAAATACTTCTGAACGTCTCGAACTGAAGAAGTACAACCCGATCATGAAAAAAATGACCGTTCACCGGGAAATTAAATAAACAGATAAAAGATAGCATAAAATGGCAAAGAAAGTTGTTGCAACGCTACGTAAGGCAAAAGACCAGGTAAAATTGATACGGGCTATAAAGTCACCCAAAACCGGCCATTATTCATTTCGCGAGGAGATGGTTCCAAAAGACCAGCTTCAAGACGCATTGAAAAGGAAATAATGTTCCTGGCATATTCAAAGAAAAAGCTTTCCAGGTTTATTGGAAGGCTTTTTTTTATTTTAGATCAAGCAAAAGGCGTAAGGGGTTAGGCATAAGGCGTAAGTAAAATCAACCACCAATTCACTAATTCACCAATTCACCAATTTCCCATGGCTATTTTTGACATCTTCAAAAAGAAAACAACAGAAGAAGATCCCGCTCTTCCTGTCAAAGAAGCGCCGGAACCTGGTGAGGGTCCCGAAACCACCCTCGATGAAAGCCTTGAGAAGACAAAAACGGGTTTTTTTGGCAAGCTGGCTAAATCTATAGCTGGCAAAACTACCGTTGACGAATCATTTCTCGATGATCTGGAGCAAGCCCTGGTTTCAGCCGATGTAGGGGTACAAACAACTGTTAAGATCATAGACCGCCTTGAAGCCCGTGTTGCAAGGGATAAATATATCAATACTGCCGAACTGAACCGCATCATTCGGGATGAAATTATAACCCTGCTGGAAGAAAACGGTCAGCAGAAAGTAGCTGATTTTAATCCCGATGGTAAAGGATTGCCTTATGTGATCATGGTAGTAGGCGTAAATGGAGTAGGCAAGACCACGACCATTGGCAAGCTGGCCTACCAGTTTAAGAAGCATGGCAAGCAGGTGATGCTGGGTGCCGCAGATACCTTCAGGGCGGCTGCAGTGGATCAGCTGACCATCTGGAGCCAACGGGTGGATGTGCCGATCGTATCCAGGGGTATGGGAGCAGATCCTGCTGCTGTTGCCTATGATACTGTTCAGTCAGCTGTGGCAAAAAACATGGACGTTGCTATAATTGATACGGCTGGAAGGCTTCATAATAAAATAGGCCTGATGAATGAACTCACCAAGATCCGTAATGTGATGCAGAAGGTGATTCCGGGCGCCCCGCATGAAATATTACTCGTGCTGGATGCTTCCACCGGGCAGAATGCCATAGAGCAGGCCAAACAGTTCATTTCAGCCACGGATGTAAATGCAATAGCCCTTACCAAACTGGACGGTACAGCGAAAGGTGGGGTTGTGATCGGCATTGCAGACCAGTTTAAAATACCGGTAAAGTATATTGGCCTCGGCGAAAAAATGGAAGACCTGAAGCCATTTGATAAGGTGGCTTTTATTAATTCGTTGTTTAAAGATTGATAATAAGTTCCACTTTTTCAAAAAGTGGAACTTATGTGTGCATTTGAATAGTTAGAATAAAACAATGACCACGGGCGAATTGCTTAAACATTATCTCATCAGTTTTTATCTCCAGGGAGGCCGGTATTTCGTGTTTGCCGGTATCGCTTATCTCATTTTTTATATTATCAGGCGAAAATCGTATGCGAACCGAAAAATTCAGAAGAAACCTCCGACCTCTAAAAATATAACTACTGAGATCGTTTATTCTATTTTGACTTCCCTCATTTTTGCTTTTGTGGCCCTAGGCCTCTTTATCGCTTTCAGGCATGGCTATACGCTTATATACAAGGACATTTCGAAGTATGGTTATGCGTACCTGGTTTTCAGTTTTTTTGCAACAATCATCATTCACGATGCCTATTTTTACTGGATGCACCGTGCCATACATCACAAAAGCGTATTCAAATACATCCACAAAGTCCATCACTTATCCAAAAACCCGACACCATGGGCAGCATATTCATTCCACCCGATTGAAGGTATAACTGAGGCAGGTATATTTCCTGTACTCGTGTTCATTATGCCACTTCACCCGGTGGTTCTTGCAGCATTTATGATCTGGCAGATCACATTTAATGTAACGGGCCACCTCGGATATGAGATATATCCCAAGAAATTTATGCAGACGGGCTGGAATAAGATATTCAATTCATCTACACATCATAACCTGCATCATTCTGCTTTTAATGGTAATTATGGACTATATTTCAGCTGGTGGGACCGGTGGTTGGGAACTGAGTTTAAGAATTATGAAGCGATCTTCAATAAAGTAGTAGGCTACAACCAGGAAGATGAAAACGCATCTTATCCCGAAATTGAAGAATCTATTGCCTGATATTTTTGAATTAATTCTATTATTTGTTGTTAACTGCTAACTGATCCCTGTAAACTGAAAACATGCGTACAAAACCCACAAAATCCTCAAAAATCAATGTCATTACCCTTGGATGCTCCAAAAACACCTGGGATTCTGAGGTTTTGATGGGACAGTTGAAGGCAAGCAATATGCCGGTAATGCATGAATCAAAAGTATCTAAGGGTGATACGGTTGTGATTAATACCTGTGGATTTATAGATAGGGCCAAGCAGGAATCCATTGATACCATCCTGGAATGGTCTGAAGCCAAACAAAAAGGCAAGATAGCCAAACTTGTGGTGATGGGCTGCCTGTCTGAAAGATATAAAGAAGAACTGCAACTGGAAATGCCCCATGTAGATGCATTTTTTGGTACACGCGAACTACCATCGGTTTTGAAAAGCCTGGGCGCAGATTATAAACATGAGCTCATCGGCGAGCGGCTTTTAAGTACACCAAGTCATTATGCTTATTTCAAAATAGCCGAAGGCTGTAACCGGCCTTGTTCATTTTGCGCGATACCTTTAATGCGGGGCAATCATGTATCTACCCCGATAGAAGAACTGGTAAAGAACGCTGAGTATCTTGCGAAAAACGGCACCAAAGAGTTGATTCTTATCGCTCAGGAGTTGACTTATTATGGCCTTGACCTATATGGAAAACGGAGGCTTGATGATTTGCTCAGAGCCTTAAGCGATGTAAATGGCATTGAATGGATAAGGTTGCAATATGCCTATCCAACCCAGTTTCCATTGGACATCATTGATGTCATCAAAGAAAGAGACAATATCTGTAACTACCTGGATATGCCTTTGCAGCATATCAGTGATAATGTGCTTAAATCCATGCGCAGGGGAATTTCTGCCAGGAAGACCATTGAACTCATTGATCAGATCCGCCAGAAGCTACCTGAATTATGCCTGCGAACCACCATGCTGGTTGGCCATCCCGGTGAAACCGAGGAAGATTTTGAAAAGCTGGTTTCATTTGTAGAGCAAACAAAATTCGACAGGCTGGGTGTGTTTCAATATTCTCACGAAGAAAACACACATGCCGGTAGTTTGATAGATGATGTCCCGGCCGAAGTAAAAGAAGAACGGGCCGAACGACTTATGGATGTGCAGCGCGATATATCTATGAGGAAAAACCTTGAAAAAATAGGTAAAGATTATAAAGTCCTTATAGATCGCAAAGAAGGTGGCTATTGGGTAGGCCGTACCGAATTTGATTCTCCTGAAGTAGATAACGAAGTATTAATTACTGCTACAGATGATAATTACATGCGCATTGGCGATTTTTACAATGTAAAGATCATTGATGCGATGGAATATGATCTTTATGGTGAAATAAATGCATCACAGCCCTCCCGGTAAGGGAGGGCGTGAGCATTGGATAGGACACCATCCCGTTCAATAAATACCATAGATCTTTCCCTTGAATGAGGATTGAATTATTTTTTTGTTTTTACTCGGAAATCGTGGTTTTTGTTGCAGAAAACGAGTGAAAATTTGCCTCCGAAATAATACCCCGTTCCCATAATTCCCGGCCGATACCCAGCCTCAATGGAAAATGCCGTTCCAAAATTCTTTGGAGTAATAATGGTTTGTCCGATTCTCCCGCCAAGATTTGATATTTTGAAACTTCCCGGATCATTACCAACGATTTTTGACGTGCCACCTGATGTTTTGATATCTCCAAAACTCACTGCAGGGGCATACATGACATCTAAATAAGTTTCTCTGAACCACCGTTTTAATCTGCCATATGACCCATCCTCGCTATAACTGTAAGTGGCGTTAACAATGCTAATAAATGACAGACCTCCATAAAATCCGAAAATATTCATATTTGTGTATACGGGAACACCCGCACTTCCCCAAAGCTTGCCATGAGTTGATTGAACTTCTTTTTTATCTTTTGACGGGGAATTGAGTAGGTTTTCATCAGTGTTTACGGGTTCAACACTCGTATATAATCCTCCTCTTAGGCCGAATATTTTACGGGCAGGGTAGGGGATTTCCAGGTAATGCGTTGTTCTTATATCTCCATGAACTTCACTGCTCTGGTAAATTTTGATTTTTTGAGTACCGATTTTATCCATCAGCTGCAAACGAACACATCCCTCAGCTTTCGTATATTCAGCAATCGGATTAAGATTGGTATTAAATATTTGTGCGCTGGAGGTGCTCACCTGGAACAATGATGTATTCATATCGGCATGAAATGAGAGTAGGCTTGACATCATATAATCACCCGCCAGGCCCACTCCTATCCGCATGGGATCTAATGCTGAACATTCTAAATCAAACAATTTGGCCTGGATGATTAGTTTTACACGCTCAGGTTCACTTTTTTTGAAATAGATTTCTTCGGTCTGGGCTTTGAGATTTTGCCACAACAAAATGCCAAGGGCCGCAAAAACGAGTTTTAATTTTACAGAATTTTTCATGATTTTAGCTTTTATGGTAATTTTTGACAAAATTCCAAAGCAGTTCTTTCCCAAAAAATCACAAAAAAGTAGTAATTTAACTGAATGTCAAATCTTTATGTTCTATTGGTTTCTGTGAACGTATTAGAGGATATCTGATTAAAACAGAACTATTCCTGAAAATCATTTCAGGAAACCTGCAACAGTTTTGCGCTATGGTTGTTATACCTTTTATAAATTGAATTAAACCTGAATACAACTATTATGAAAAAGTCATTCTTATTCTTTTCCTTGCTTGTTTTAACTATATTCCTTTCGGCATCCTGTGTGTCCAAAAAGAAATACCACGCGGCACTTGACCATGCAGACAGACTTCATGACGACAGTTTGGATACGCATGCAAAACTGGGACAGTGTAATGCAACATTAACGGGGCTGCAGAACGACAAGGGAAATCTTCTAAACGAAAAAAGCGAATTGGAAAAACAGAATGAAGATGCGATCAATGAATTGAACCGGGTTTCATCTACTTCCAAAATGACCATTGCACAGCAGGCAAAAAGGCTTCAGGATTTCCAGAATATGATCCAGTCTCAAAGAGATACCATGAACAAATTGAAGGAGTCTATCGCAAAAGCTCTGGTAGATTTTGCTCCTGATGAATTGACGGTTTATGTAAAAGACGGTAAAATTTATGTTTTGCTTGAAGAAAAGCTGTTATTCAAATCCGGTAGCGCTGTCGTGGATCCAAAAGGCAAATTGGCGATTGGCAAACTCGCCAATGTACTCAATACCAATGCGAAAAATATTAATGTAGAAATAGAGGGCTACACGGATAATGTTCCGATAAAGACCGCAAAATTTGAAGATAACTGGGCATTAAGCGTTGCCAGGTCCACTGCCATTGCGAGGGTATTGATAGATGGCTATAATATGGACCCTAACAGGGTTACGGCATCTGGCCAGGGTCAATATCATCCGGTGCAAACGAACGATACCCCTGAGGGACGCCAGGCCAACCGCAGAACGGAGATCGTTTTATCTCCGCAATTGAATAATCTGTACAATATTGTTAACTACTAAGTTAGTATTGCTTTACGGCTTGTTTGAAACGACATTGATTAATGCGGAATTACTATGGAATACGTGATGGAGCATTGTTGAAATATTTTTGATTTCAAATGTTATGTTTAGCTTTGTCAAAGAAAAAACCCTGAAAAAAATGTGGAAATCAAAAATTCTTATATCTGTTTTGGTCCTTCTTTGCATGGCCTGTGCGAAGAATGACAATAATGCTCCAACAATACTTGACATTCACTGCATTGACGGATTTGGAAATCCAGACCCGGGTGCAGCTGTTTTTGTGTATGCCACTTATTCAGACTGGCTCAACAATACCAACCCTGTTTATTCTGAAACAACAGATGCCAATGGTAATGTTTCGCTGGTAGGACTTGGGCCGCAACAGTATTATCTATGGTGCCAGGATACTTATAATTGTCTCCTAAACTGGAATTCTCAAACAACGAACGGGCCGCTCAATCCGCATACTACTAACAGTATAAATGTGGTACTCACCGGTTATGGCACACTCAAAGTAACCAATACCAGTCCGGGCCAGAACCCTTATGAAATAAAAGTAAATGGCCAGGTATGGATCAATAATCTGGGATATAATCAATATGCTACAGAGATACTACCCGTAGGGAATGCCCTTGTTGAAGCGATTCAACTCAATGGATCAACGGATAACAGCTATTCTGTGACCATATTGCAGTGTCAGACTTCTGCATTGAATATACCGTAGGGTGTCGCTTTTGTCTGAATCACAGATGAAACGGATGCCGGGGAGAACGCGGATAAGCTGAATAAAAAATGATCAAAAAGCTCGTCATCCTATGTTTGCAAAGAACTTTGCAAACATAGGATGACGAGCTTAGGACGTTTTTTTGTCTGCTTTTGTTCTGAATCAGGATTTACAGAATTTCCGGATTATAGGATTTCTAAGTATCCTGTTAATCCTTGCATCTTGTAAATCCTGATTCAGAATATTTTCCCTTTGCAGAGATGCAATGCTTGCGTCTTATCAGAAGAACATTATCCAATTCGAGCAGGAAATAAAAATTCTGTGAGTTCTCTTAGCCGAGACGCAAGCATTGGGTTTCTATGATATCGGATCGTTTATCTCGATATTTTAACCATCTTTATTCTGGGACGAGTAACAAGATATCCGCCAACATCTCCTCCATCCCGGTATTGTACCTTATAATTATTTAATATTAAAGTATCACCTTTAAACTGAAAGGAAAGCGGTTTATTCCAGTATTTTACACTATCTTTAGGATCTTTTATTGTGTTTAGTTCGAAAATATTGTCTAAGGGAAAGTCAATATCAATAATACTTTCGAAATTATAACTCGAAATACCGTGAATGCCTGAAATGGCATATTCCGTGTCCAGAACTATATTTCTATCGCATGTAAAAGTATCATTGTAAATAAGTTTATACTTTCCAGCGAACCACTCTCTTGTTATTTTTTTCTTCAGTTCATTCTCTGATAATAACGCCTTAACACGATGATAAGGATAATATGAGCCAAATTGTATTTTATGTGCTTTTTTCCGGTTTGATATCTGTCTCATTTCAAGTATTTTGTTCTTGGCAACCAGGAATTCAAAATATTGTTGACTTGTAGAGTCTCCAATGACGTATTCATGATTATTTATTTTGGTCATTTTCAGCCACCAATCCCTATCGTTCCATCCGAAGAATCCGCAACTGTCACCTCTGATCCAAATATTAATAGCGTAGTCCGATGACCATTTGGAGCAATTGTTAATGCTTTTTTTAATGAGGATTGAATCAGGGTAGTAATTTAATTGCCATATTCCATGGATGTCTTTGTTTTTTGGAGGTAATGTGCATGTGTTTTTTGGGGGCGAGTTGTTAAAAAGAATGCAGCTAAATAGAATAAAAGAAATTACCCTCATTGATTTATTTTTCAAAGTAAGAAAACACTTTTATACTTAGGATGAGAGTAAAGAAAATTGACAATGCATTTTTCATTTCTTCATCACCATTACTGTTCACTGCTAACTGTTCACTGATGACTGCCCACCACTTCCCCAAAATGGTAAAGCAGTTCGGGGTCTGTTTCGATGGCGTTGCCTACGACGACTACATCCGCTCCGGCCTGGCAGGCCAGGTTGATCTGTTCTTTGGTACGCATGCCGCCACCGACAATAATTGGTATATCCACGCTCCGGCGAACGGTTTCTATCATATTGACTGATATTGGTTTGGAGGCGCCGCTGCCACCATCAAGATAGATGGTTTTGAGGCCTAATAACTCCCCGGCCATGGCTGTGCAAGCAGCGATATCCGGCTTGTCGTATGGAATAGGGAAAGTATTACTTATATAAGAGGCTGTCGTGGGTTTGCCGCAGTCCACCAGCATATAGCCGGTTGGGATGACCTCGAGCCCGCTTTTTTTGATAAAAGGGGCTGATTCTACGTGTCTTCCGATAAGTAGATCTGCATTACGTCCTGAAATTAAGGATAATAGGAGAATTGCGTCAGCGGTGTTATAAACCTGTATCGGGCTGCCCGGAAACAGAACTATCGGCAAATCTGAATTGTTTTTGATTATGTGTATGCAGTTATCAACACGGTTATCCACAAGGAGGCTGCCCCCTATAAAAACGAGGTCGACGCCTGATTTTACGGCAATAGATAAAGTATGTTCAAGATAGGCATCTGTGTATTTATCAGGATCTACCAGCCATGCAAACAGTTTTTTTCCTTGTTGGCTTTGTTGTGATATCTGCTGATAAATGGTCATGTTTACCGGAATATATTAGTTATGATACGGGTTCGGAACACTAATCGATGCAAATATAAAAATAATAAGCATAGACTTAAGAAAAAGGGCATTTTAGATAATTGATATAAGTACCGGAAAGATTTCAGAAAATAATAACAATCCTTGTATTAAGACAGATGAAATTTAATGTTAATAGATTGTAAATAATTATCCACCTTTAGTGGATATTTAAAGATAGGAAAATTTGTCGGCTGCATAAATAATCATCTACCTTTGGCTTCACCTTCTTTAGCCAGGAGGAGAGAGGATCCCAATTCGGGAAAGCTGGACAAAAATAAATAGTTAAGATAATGAATATGAAAACCCAACAAGACAAGGGGCTAAAGTTTAGTCGCTTCTTTACAAAGGAAAACCAAAGCCCATTCGACCTTTTTCAGTACGAAAAAAGGAGCTCAATCATTCGTAACCCCAATGGTGATGAGGTGTTTAACATGCAGGACGTAGAAGTTCCTAAAGACTGGAGCCAGGTGGCTACAGATATCCTAGCCCAAAAATATTTCAGGCGTACTGGTGTGCCGAAACCAGACGGAACTGTAGCCGGTGAGACCTCTATAAAGGAAGTGGCACACCGTATGGCAGACTGCTGGATGCAATGGGGAAAAGACAATGCATATTTCAATTCAGATAAAGACGCGAAAGTGTTTTATGATGAGTTGGTATACATGATTCTCGGGCAGCATGCGGCCCCGAATTCACCACAATGGTTCAATACCGGGCTGCATAGTTCTTATGGTATCACAGGGAAACCGCAAGGCCATTATTATGTAGATCCCAAAACAGAAAAACTTACCAAGTCCACTTCAGCATACGAGCGTCCACAGCCACATGCCTGCTTTATATTATCCGTTGCCGATGATCTGGTTGGGGATGGTGGTATTATGGATCTGTGGGTAAGGGAAGCCCGTATCTTTAAATATGGATCCGGAGTAGGAACCAACTATTCTAACATCAGGGGCGCTAAGGAAAACCTATCAGGTGGCGGCCATTCTTCAGGTTTGATGTCATTCCTTAAAGTGGGAGACCGTGCGGCAGGTGCCATTAAATCAGGTGGGACCACACGCCGTGCTGCCAAAATGGTGGTATTGGATATGGACCATCCTGAAATTGAAGAATTTATCAACTGGAAAGTTGAAGAAGAGAAAAAAGTAGCTGTATTGATTGCTGCAGGCTATGCTTCAGACTATGAAGGTGAAGCATACAGGACAGTGAGCGGGCAGAATTCAAATA
Organism: Bacteroidota bacterium; assembly: GCA_013288555.1. Classification (GTDB taxonomy): domain Bacteria; phylum Bacteroidota; class Bacteroidia; order CAILMK01; family CAILMK01; genus JABDEJ01. The sequence continues at coordinate 38,667 of JABDBQ010000022.1, forward strand.
ACTCCGTAAGGGTGCCGAATGCTTTCCTGAAAGCCGTTGAAAATGATACCAATTGGGATTTGAAAGCCAGGACTACCGGCGAAACCATGAAAAGCATTCCGGCACGTAAACTCTGGAATGATATCAGTTACGGTGCATGGGCATGTGCAGATCCTGGTATCCAGTTCGATACTACAATAAATGAATGGCATACCTGTCCCGAAGGCGGACGCATCAGGGCATCTAATCCATGTTCAGAATATATGTTCCTGGATGACACAGCCTGTAACCTGGCATCTATGAACCTTAGGAAATTTTTCAATGAAGACACGCTTACCATAAATGTGGAAGCATTGGAACATGCTACCCGTGTTTGGACCGTAGTACTTGAAATATCAGTATTGATGGCACAATTCCCATCAAAAGAAGTAGCCAAATTATCATACGAATATCGTACGCTTGGTTTGGGTTATGCCAACCTGGGTTCTGTATTGATGGTAGCCGGTATTCCTTATGACAGCGAAAAAGCATTTGCCCTGGGTGGTGCCATTACGGCAATCATGACCGGTATCTCTTATGCTACTTCAGCTGAGATGGCCAAATATTTTGGACCATTCAAACAATACGAAAAAAATAAAGAGCATATGCTGCGCGTAATCCGCAACCACAGGTATGCTGCCTATAACGCCACTGATGCTTATGAAGGCCTGGAAATAGCGCCACAAGGTATCAGCGCCAAATATTGCCCTGACTACCTGCTTTCAGCCGCTTGCAATGCATGGGACAAAGCATTGCAGACAGGAGAACAATATGGATATCGCAACGCACAGGCAACCGTACTTGCACCAACAGGTACCATCGGTTTGATCATGGATTGCGATACCACCGGTGTGGAACCGGATTTCGCATTGGTAAAATTCAAAAAATTATCTGGTGGTGGTTATTTCAAGATCATCAACCAGTCTATCCCAATGGCATTGAAAAGCCTGGGTTATGCCCCGCATGAAGCAGAAGCCATTGTGGATTATGCCAAAGGTAAAGGAACCCTTGCCGGTGCTCCACATATCAATCATGATACATTAAAAGCAAAAGGCTTCAAACAGGCGGATATTGAAACTATTGACAAAGCGGTACATGCTGCATTTGATATTGAGTTTGCCTTTAACATGTTTACCCTGGGCGAAGCATGTATGAAACGCCTCGGATTTAAACCTGAAGAATATCAGGATCCGGGCTTCAAGCTTTTGAAAGCACTGGGCTTTACACAAGACCAGATCAACGAAGCCAATATTTATGTTTGCGGAACCATGACCGTTGAAGGTGCACCATATCTGAAAGACGAACATCTCCCGGTATTTGATTGCGCCAACAAATGTGGAACCATTGGTACCCGATTTATCCATGCACAAGGCCATATCAGAATGATGGGCGCAGCGCAACCATTTATTTCAGGTGCTATATCCAAAACCATCAACCTTCCAAACGAGGCTACACAACAGGATGTGCAGGAATGTTATGAAATGAGCTGGAAACTGGCGTTGAAGGCAAATGCGCTTTACCGTGATGGGTGTAAACTAAGCCAGCCGCTTTCAAACAAGTCAGACAAGAAAGAAGACAAGGAAGAAAGCCATACAATAGCAGTAGTAGAAGAAGCCATCATGGGCAAAGCAGAACTGAGAGCAGAAGAACTTACTCCTGAAATGGTATTAGAAGCTGCTAAAATGATTATAAACAGGACAAGCGATACCAGTTTCAAAAGGGAACTCAGCCGGATTGTGGAACGCAAAAAACTTCCGGGCCGCCGTAACGGGTTTACCCAGAAAGCATCCGTTGGCGGACAAACCATATTTGTAAGAACTGGCGAATACGGTGATGGAACTCTTGGTGAGATATTCATTGATATCCATAAAGAAGGCGCTGCATTCCGTTCTTTGATGAACTGTTTCGCTATTGCGGTATCTATTGGTCTGCAATACGGGGTGCCACTGGAAGAATATGTAGATAAATTTGTATTCACCCGTTTTGAGCCTTCTGGTTTTGTGGAACATCATCCGAATATCAAGTCAGCCACTTCCATGGTAGATTATATCTTTAAACTTTTGGGATTTGAATACCTGAACCGGACGGACCTGGTACAGGTACAGCCAACAGAAGACCAGGTGACCTCTTTCAGGCATAATGAGGCTCCGGCACAAGCTAACATGGAAACACCTGCCAGACCTAAAATGGAGATTATGGAAAATGTTACCATTAAGAATATAGAACCCGTATCTGTTTCAGGTGCAAACGCAACTGCAATGGGGGCTGAAGATCAAAGCCAGCAATACCTGAGCAAAATGATGGGTGATGCGCCGCCATGCGATGTTTGTGGCCACATCACCATTCGTAATGGAACATGTTATAAATGCCTCAACTGCGGCAATAGCCTTGGATGCAGTTAATTAAACAAAGTATTTGAATGATTTAGTATAAGATTGGTTTTTTGAATCGAAAGGGCGGCTTTATCAAAAAGCCGCCCTTTTAGTATCAATAGAATTGTAGATATTAGGGAATCGAATTAAAAAGCATCATCCACAGATGATTTAGTTTCAAGCTCAAATTTGCTCCTGGATGAAACCCAGGATAATTATCAATTATAAATCGTCAGGTAATTTGCTGGGCCGATGGAACCCTCTTATA
>JABDBQ010000023.1:0-39397 GCA_013288555.1 Bacteroidota bacterium
TCCGCAAAGAGAAGGGTATAAGGTTGTTTTTAGAGGCGCTCTTTTGTCGCGAAGGGAAGAAAAAGCTGAAAATCAACAAGATTCAAAATCAGCCCGGCTAAAAATTTAACCATGATTTTTTTTTTAAATCTTTTTACTTTATGAAAAAAGCATTATTTTTGACGCGTCTGTACTAATACATACGCAAATAATTACATTCTAAAAAAAAATATCATGAAGGATTTTCTACTCAAGGCTTCAAAACGATTGTCGATTTTAATCGCCTCAATTTGCTTGTTTTCCGCCCATTCTGCCATGGCCGGCGGCATGTCTGGTACCTATACTATAGGGTCGAGCGGTACGTATACAAGTTTTTCAGCAGCGGCCTCTGCTCTTTCAACAAATGGTGTAAGTGGTGCAGTTATTTTCAAAGTATCCGCGGGAACATATACCGAGCAGGTTTCTATCGGTAGTATTACCGGTGCCAGCGCAACGAATACCATTACATTTAAAGGACAAAGTGACAGCTCTCAAGTAATCCTTACCAGTGCTTCTTCTTCATCAAGCAGTACAAATTATACGTTGGAGTTAAATGGGTCAAAATATGTTATCGTAGACCACATCACAATCACGCGGACGGGAACAGCTACTTATGGTACAGCCGTGGCTTTAGATGGCAATACAAAATACTGTAGTTTTACAAGTGACCTGGTCAGTGGCACTGTAAACCCAAATACCAGCGGTGCAGTTACCGGAAATATTGGCGCAATCAATTCTACAGGGGCAGATTCTTTTGACATCTTTAATGGAAACAGGATCAAAAACGGGGGAAATGGAATTGATATGGCAGGTACTAATTATGGATATTCCAATTCTATTACAAACAATATATTTGACACTTCAGGACAAGCTGGAATCTATGCAGCAAATTCAGAAATTGATATGCTTATAAAAGGCAATACCTTTAACATGGGCGCCTTCCCATCCAGTGTTTCCCATCAGATTTCATATGGTATCAGGATTGTATCTGCCCAGGGATTTCAAATTCTAAAAAATAAGATTTATTCCAGTGCTACAGCTGCAACCGTTCGCAGTATCAATCCTTACAGTTGCACAGCAGACGGAAGTGGTAACAGAAATCTTCTTGCCGATAATTATATCTGGATCAGTGGCGGAACATCGGCTTCTACAGCATTAGCGCTTTATGGCACGAGCTCTGTTGACGTCGTATTTAATAACATATTGGTTACATCTTCGTTAGCCAAAAGCTCATGCATATTTTTTAATACCAGCTTTAGTGCCACAAGTGTAAATTTAGAAGACAATAATTTAGACATTGCAGGTGGTACCGGATACTGTATTGATGCGGAATATCCTGCTTCAGGCTCGGGAACCATTTCAGGGATTACTACAAGCGATTATAATAATTTTTATACAAACGCTACGTATTTAACCTTTTTTGGAGGTAGCAGTAGTTCAAACCAATATGCTACATTAGCCGCTTACCAATCAGGATCCGGGTTTGATGCACATTCAATCAGTGTTAATCCCAATTATACCAGTAATACAATTCTTAAATCAACTAATGTGTTGCTTGCTAAAGCAGGAATTAAATTTTCTGCAGTAACCGATGATATTAATGGAAATTCAAGGAATAACCCACCATGTATTGGTGCAAATGAGTTTGTACCTGTGAGCGGGGATGCAGGTATTTCAGCTGTTACAGCTCCCGCTTCAGCATTTTGTACAGGATCTTATCATGTAAAAGTTACACTTAGTGACTTTGGTACAGATACTTTGAGAAAGTGCACTATATTGTGGAGTGTGAACGGGGTTTCACAATCAAATGATAGTTCTACTGCCAAAATTGCTCCAAGCGGTAATCTAACCGTTGATCTTGGAAGTTTCAATTTTAAAGCAGGATCAGCAGTTATCAAAGCATGGACAAGCAAGCCGAATGGAGGTACTGATGGTAATAACAATAACGATACGACAAGCGTTACTGTAACTGTTTATGGACTTCCTGCCGCCAATGCAGGATCATCAGCTAATATTTGCCCTGGATCATCAGATTCAATCGGGGCGGCGGCAGTAGCAGGAAGCACTTATAGCTGGAGCAGTAGCCCTTCAGGCTTCAGTTCTACATTGTCTAAAGTATCGGTTACACCAAGTTCCACTTCAACAACCTACACATTAACGGAAACCAGTAGTCATGGATGTACCAATTCAAATAGCGTTACTTTAGTTCAAACATTACCTGCAGCGGCAACCATTTCCAGCACTACGGTTTGCTCGGGAAGTCCGATATCTATAGGCGCAACAGCTGTGGCTGGCAGTACCTATTCCTGGATAAGCAGTCCTTCAGGGTTTACATCTACATTAGCAAACCCAACTGCCAGTCCAACAACAACAACAACTTATACTATTACTGAAACGAGTGTTTACGGATGCCAGGCTTCAAATTCACTTACACTTACAGTTATTGCGCTTCCTGCGACGCCAGGTGCAGGCAGTAATGCCAATATATGCGCCGGTAATACTATTAAGATAGGAGCTTCTTCATCTGCAGGTTTAACTTATTCATGGGCAAGCAGTCCTTCAGGCTTCAGCTCTACATCATCAAGTGCATATGTTTCGCCATCTGGCACTACAACATATAGTGTTATTGCAACCTCAACTTCAACTTCATGCGCTTCTTTACCTGCTTCTGTAACCATCACTGTAAACCCACTTCCAGCTGCAGCCGCAGGATCAAATGCAGCGGTTTGTTCTGGTAATGGTGCAACCATTGGCGCCACGGCCGTAGCCGGTGATAATTATTCATGGACAAGTGTTCCTTCGGGTTATTCTTCAACAGCTGCTACTGCATCTGTTAGCCCAACGGCATCTACAGTATATTATGTGACAGAAAGCAATCCTTCTACAGGTTGTTCAAATACAAATTCAGTTTTGATAACTGTGAATCCGCTGCCAGCTGCATATACAGGCTCTAATGCTTCTCTATGTTCAGGTTCTCCCACTACAACTATAGGCGGTACATCAGTATCAGGCAACACCTATTCATGGTCACCAAATACTTATTTGAACTCCGCTACCGTATCTAACCCTACGGTTACTTTAGGTGGAACAACGACTTATACATTAACAGAAAAAATATCAGCCACGGGTTGTTCCAAATCAAATAGTGTAACGCTCACATTAAATACAAGCCCTGCGGGTAATGCCGGTGTAAGCCAGGCTTTATGTTTCGGAAATTCAACGACTCTAGGGTCAGGAGCCACAACCGGTGTTTCTGGTAGCACCTATTCATGGTCACCTGCTACCGGTTTGAGTTCAGCAACGATCTTCAATCCAGTAGCAAAACCAGCAAGCACTACTACTTATGCAATGACTGAAACTGTTACTTCTACCGGATGTAAAACAACAAATGTTGTAACCGTTACAGTTAACGCATTACCTGCAGCCTATATTGGCGGTACATCCGCGACCTCTGTCTGCGCGGGTACATCTTATTCATTAGGTGGTACACCTGTTTCCGGAAGTTTATATTCCTGGACCAGCAGCCCTTCAGGATTTACTTCTTCAATCGCAAATCCAAATGCAAGTCCTGCTGTAGCGACAACATATACTTTGGTGGAAACCAATGCTTCTACAGGATGCTCAAATTCGAACTCTGTTGCTATTGGCATCACATCGCTTCCTGTGGCAAATGTTTCAACTACTGCCATTTGCGCAGGTACCAATGGTGTTGTTGTTGCTAACAATACGACATCTACCGAAGTATTTAAATGGTATTATAATGGCTCAGTTTTAAAGAATCAAACAGGATTCAGGGTTATTACGGCCAACGGAGGTGCTTACCAGGTTAATATTACTGATAACAGTACCGGTTGTAGCAATATGTCGAACGTAGCCACGCTTGTCGTGAATGCATTACCAAGTGCAAATGTGAAAGCCCTTCAGGCTACCACACAATGCCAGGGTGACAGTGTTCCAATGGTTGCTCCACTTGATTCTTATGATGTATATCAGTGGACTAACAATGGCAACCCTATAAGTGGTGCCACAGGGTACATGTATTCTGCAAAACAGTCAGGTGCTTACCAGGTGACGGTTACATCTTCAGTAACAACATGTTCCAATACTTCTACAGCTTTACCCGTAACGGTTAATCCTATTCCGAATGTGCCATTCAACGTTCCTGGAAAAACCACAATTTGTGATGGTCAGGATGTATTAATGAATACGTCTCAGCAGACAGGTGTTACATACACCTGGTATAATGGTACTACTGCCATTGCCGGTACGGATTCCAACTATTATGGTGCGAAATCTACAGGTAATTACAGCGTACTGGTAACTTTTGATTCTACCGGCTGTTCTGCCATGTCTACCCCTGTTTCAGTAACCGTACTGGCATTACCACAAACAAATATTGCTGCACTGGGAAACAAGAATCTTTGTCCGGGTGCCAGCGTATTACTTGTGGCTGACCCAGCTTCAGGCAACAGCTACAGATGGGAGAATGGAAGTTCTTATATTGCTGGTGCTTCAAGTGATACCTTTTCAACAAGCCAGGCCGGCTCATATGCTGTAACTGTTACAAACAGCGTAGGTTGCAGCGCTACCTCATCTCCTGTTTCTGTAACGGCAGCACTACATCCTACAGTTACCATAAACAGACCTTCGGCTACAACTTTCTGCCAGAGCACAATTATGCTTACAGTTAATGATACCGAAGCTGCTTCTTTCCAATGGTGGAAAGATGGTTCACCAATCAGCGGTGCCACAGGTGACAGCCTGATCGTAAACCAAACAGGATTTTATGCAGTAATGGTTCAGGGAACTGTGACATGTACAGCTATGGATACCATTGGTATTACTGACAATCCAACTCCTGCCGCCATGTTCTCTGTTTCAAGAGATTCAGTTTGCTTTGGTAATGGTATTAATTTCTACAATCAGTCTACACTTTCTTCAGGTAATATGATTTATACCTGGACAACCGGTGATGGCGATACATCATTTAGTGCCAACATCTCCCACAATTATGCAAAACCAGGCAGTTATAATGTAAAATTGAATGTTGCTGCTTCTACAGGTTGCAATGCCACTGCTTCTCAATCAGTAGTTGTATTGCCGATTACAAAAAGTGCATTCAATGTGACTCCTGAAGGTGACAGACGCCTTGGTTTCAAAGCCGTTGACACAACAGGTTCAACTTATGTATGGAGCTATGGTGACAGCACTTTCGGTACTGGATATAATGGATACCACATGTACAGCAGAGATGGTAAATTTAATATTACCCTTACTGCAATCAATGCTAACGGATGTGTGACTTCAACAACAAGTTCTGAAATTATTATCCTGAGCGGTTTTGGTCAGGTAAGCAGCGAAAATCTGAACATCAATATATTCCCGAATCCATTTACTACGCAAACAAACGTTCAATACAACCTGAACGAAAGTTCAATGGTACAAATTGACGTTTATGACATGAATGGAAGGGCAGTAGCTCATGTTGACAATAGCATGCAATCAGCAGGAAATCACAATTATGTTTTCAACGGGCCAAACCCTGGAATCTATTTTGTGAAAATGATCGTTGGTGGACAGCAGTTTGTTAACAGGATCGTTCAGCAATAATTATAATCACAAACAAACCTTTTTATTTGATAAAAGCCCTGCAGCAATGCGGGGCTTTTTTTTATGGTTCCAGGCATACGAAGGGGTCAGGACTACTCTCGAGTTTTTGCCTCTAAATCTCCTAAAGGAGACTTACGATTTGTGCTGGTTTCATTATTGTAGCTTTTACTCACAATTGCAAATTATTCAGATAGTTCCCTTTAGTGTCAGGGGAAATTTGCGAGTACTCTCTTGTGCGATTTTCAACATCCGAACTTTTAGTCGGAAGCAAATATTCTGATAGTTCTCCATTAAAACGGATATCCAATCCCAATATTCAATACAAGGTTGTTTGTCCGCCATGATGAATTGCCCGGTTCAATTTTATCAATGATCCAATAATTGCCATTGGTTGGATAAGCCTTCCTGAACGGGATACCAATGTCAAAACGCAACACAAAATATGAGGCATCAACCCGAAGACCAACACCGCTGCCAACGGCTATTTGTTTGTAAAAGGTATTAATGTTGAACTTGCCGCCCGGGCGGGATGTGTCATTATTCACAAGCCATATATTGCCTGCATCTGTAAAAATGGCGCCCTTAAATACGCCGCTGATTGGGAAACGGTATTCTATATTGCCCTCAATTTTAATATCTCCAACCTGATCAATAAACAAGCTATTGTTATTAGCAGGTAGCTGGTAACTTCCCGGACCCAGGAATCCCGGTAAAAAGGCACGCACACTGTTATTGCCACCCGCAAAGAACTCTTTTATATATGGTAGCGAGCTTGAATTGCCATAAGGCAGCCCAATACCGGCAAATAAGCGGGTTACAAGTCTTTCTTCCTTTGCTGAAATATTGACATAATGCCTAAGCTCCAGCGTACCCAGGGCGTATTGAGAATAAGGTACACCGGCTATTTCGTTTGGATATTCAGAAGTAGGAGCGTGGGCAGCGATTCCAGATTGTACCAGGCCAAGTAGATTGCCTGAAACGTCAGCAGAACCCTTGAAGAAGATATCATATTTGCGGCCAGGCAAATCCTGTGTATTGTATGTGTATGAATAATAGCTTCCTATTACAAACTGGGTGGCAAAACTTCTCTTTAATGAAGTATATACATTTTCAAGACTGTCAAAGGCCCTGGAAGTCTGGCCGAGTTTAAGATAATCGATAACGATTGGGTCTAAAACATGCGAAACTGTTTCAGACTGGTTCCATTTGTAGCCTGCCGTAAAATTGAATGTATTGAGATTGTAATAATTGATCTCCGCAAGCTTTTGATATCCCAGTTTTATTTCTGTTTTTGGCACAAAACGCGTAGGAGGGTTCAAAATAATGAATGGTGTAATAAATCGAGGGATATCAAGTGTGACATCTCCTCCAAAAGTAACGGTCGCCTGGCCATTGACAAGACCTGTGAACCGGGCCAACACAGAAGTGTTGAGATTAAAAGTCAGCGATTCAGCCCCTCTGAAAACATTGCGGTCCTTTAAACTTAGATTGAACAGGGGGCCGGCATAACCATCAGACTCTGATACAATTTTAAATTCCGGCCGTATAGAGTTTTGGGGCAAGGGGGTTAAATAAATATATGTATCGAGTTTCCCTGTCTTTTTCAAAGTATCCAGGGCCTTGAATTTGATATTGACAAATTTGTATGCCCCAATGCGCATGAGCCTGTTTAGCGTTATATCATAATCTGAAAATGTATAGGCGGAATCCTTTTCGAGATATATAGATTTTACAATAATGTCAGGTCTATAAGTCTCAAGATTTCCTATATAAATATAACCGTCTACAATGGCTGTATCCGTCCTGTATTTTGAGCTGTCCTGGAATAAGGCATGATTTGCATATACATAAATATTATTTAGGGTATAAATCCTCGTTGCCTGACGGGGCACATGCTTTTTAATTTGGACGTACACGTCAACCTGGTGATCGCCGGCTGTTGTGTCCACCTTAAAAATAATGTCTTCGGGTGTAAAATAGTAGAGGCCTTGCTCTTTCATGGCTATATTTATGCGTTCTCTTTCTTTTTTCAATGAATCAAGATTGTACTGCATATCGGGCCGGATGATGGATTCATCTTTGGTATTGTATACCAGTTTATTGATAGAACTATCTTTGGCCGGGAAGACGATTTTGCGATATTTATAGGGTCTGTCTATTTTAACAAAATATGCCATCCTTACTTTGCGGTCTTTCAGTTCCATTATTTTTGAATACACTTCAGGATTGAAATAGCCCCTGTTTTCGAGGTGGTTTTTCAAAATATCTTCGTTGTTTTTGGGTGATACCCTGCTAAAGAGAACCGGCGGTTCGCCCAGGCTGGTTTTAATGAGGTGTTTTAATCCTTTTTCTTTTTTTGTGGCGGCAATATTGTAAAACCAGAGTTTTGCCCTGGCTATGCCAAGCAGCTTGGTGTTTGGTTTTGGCCTTGTAACCAAAATAAGCTCATTCTGCAATGCCTTTTGTTTTGTGAAAGACATGGTGCCACTATCAGGGATCACATGTACTTCAGAACCCACATAGAGTTTTTCCCCCGCTGGCAGGTACTTGGTTCCGCTACACGATACAAGCAATATGGAACAAGCAGCAAAGCCTATGTAAAAGAAGTTATGGATATTTTTTGATGATTTAATTAATGACATGAATTGCGCTACTTTGGACCCGGTTGAATAACAGGTTGATCAGGATTGGTTTTTGCTGTGCTTTTTGGTTTGTCAAACATGGTGTTAAAGCTGTCAAAGTCCTTTACAAAAATAAGCCCCGCACCTGTTTGTACGATCTGACCCTCAATGAGCCCGGCATATGTATTATCCCTGAAAACGGTAACTCTGTAGCGGCCATCTTTGGTAAGCATGTATTCAATAGAAATGTCGCTCACCGCCTGGTTTGAAGGTGTGGATTCCGGATGTAATTTGTCAACGCCTACCACATCAACCTGACCTCCGAGGTTCACTGCCAGCCGGTCTTTCAGAAATTGTTGCTGCAGGGTAGCTTTAAATTCATTGGTAAGGACAGGGTTCCCCGTTGAATAATCGTCATAAGACCTTACATCAAAGCTCAATGACCCGTGTTTTAATAATTTTGATGAAAGGTTATTGAGCTGCTGGCTTATAAGCTCACTTACACTTGTAAATGCCAGGGACTGAGCAATATTCGGCTGATCGGATTGAAACGGGTTCTCATCAATCAAACGATCGAGAACAAGCAATGCAAAGACTTGTTTGTTGACTTCAGATTTGTCCAGTTCCATTTCGGTAAGTCTTTCAACCACCGCCCCCGCAAAAGCAGCCTTATCCAGGTCATTAAGCGTAATATCCATATCCAGGTCCGGTTTTTTAATAGATCCGGTCATTTTCAGCAATACCTGGAACCTGAGCTGTTCGAGATATTGGTTGCGCTCCTGTGGGGTAAGTGAAGTCAGTTCAGGCTCGAGAATAGGAAGCGGGGCTGCCCTGGTTTCATATATAGCGGTCAGGTTCATGTCGGCTTCCATGGGTGAGCCAAGCCAGGTGATGCTTCCTCCCGGCTGGATGGTGAACCTTCTTTTTATAAAATCATAGAAAGTAAGCTGGTAACTTCCTTCGAGTATTTCATATCTTCCCGTAAGGGTAAGCGTTCCATCGGTGCGCATGCCCATGCTCAGGGTTCCGGCGCCTTTTACATCAAGGTAATCACCTGCTTCAGGATCTACGATCACTTTTAAGCGGGCATCTTTATCCACTTCGATATTGGACGTCATTTCCATCCCTTTTATTTCAGTTTGCTGCGTGGTATCAAGGCGCTTATGCTTGTAGAGGATCGCATTTCGGGGGCGGTTTATATCGGAAAAAAACAAGATGCCTTTGGTGGATTCTAATTCCGGCTCATTGCCCGGAAGCACCACAGTCATAAAAGTCCCCTTTTCAAGGTGCGCATTTACGTCTATAACAGGTGCGCCTAAATTCCCTTTAACAGAAACCTGGCTTGTGGCGATGAGCTTGCCATAAAAGAGAGATCCCTTCTTGTCAGGGCTGTTAAGCGCCAGGAAATGATCGGTTTTTACACTTAAATTGTATGTAAAGTTGCTAAAGTATTTGGTATAAATATACCCGTTTACAATTGCCTTATTGTTTGCAGAATCTGAAATTTTGAAATCATCGAATTCTATATTGGATGTATTGAAGAGGATATTATTATCGTCCAGTTTATAATGGGTGTTGAGGTAATCAAGAGTAAATTCGGCCCCTTGAAAATGCATTCTGCCTGTAATATTAAGGTTATCCGTATTCCCGCTCAAAAGAAGCTTCCCTTTTAATTTTCCTGCAAGGTCACTCAACTCTCCAGTAACAAAAGGAGCAATTGTTTTCATAGTCAGGCTGTTAATATCGGTTTCAAAATTTAAATCCGGTTTTTTGCTGTCTGTCCCATAATAGCCTTTTAGAGACGCATCATTGCCATGCCCTGATACGACAATAGCAGCATCATACCTGTTTTTACCACTGTTATCCGCAGTAATGTTTACATTCCCAATGCTGTCCGCTTTATAAGAAAAATCATTCACGGCAAGCTTGAAATTAAACTTTAAATCCTGCATTACATTTTCTAGTGTGATATTCCCATTTACCGTGCCGCCTGCAAAAAGTGTATCTTTCTTCAGCCAGCCTGTAACATCAGCCAGGTTAAAATCCTTGAAATCAACATGCATGGTAGAGCCTGCATTGCCGGATGCTGAGGAATTAATAAGGAGCCTGCTTTTTTTATGTAACAAAACAAGATCATGAATCTTGATGTCGTTCCCGATCCTTATGACGTTGTCTGCACTCACTGGCCAGGGCTCGTAATTGATGATAACGCCTTTTGGAAGAAGATTAACATCAATTTCATCATTGATCGACCTTAATACTGCAGCCATCATAAATGCCGTTTTACCACTATCATCTTTAACACTTATAGTTGTACCTACACTATCATTCTGAATTTTCCCCTTTAAATCAATGTTTTTGAGAAGTATACCGGCATTCAGTTTCTTCAGGCTAACGTTGTAATTTAGTTTTGTTGGATCGGAAATCACATCTGCTACAAGGCTATCGAATGTAACATTATCGTACTCTATTTCAGGTATCTGGATATTTAATTTAATAATGCCCGCGCGGCTGTCATAATAACCATTTATTGGCCCGGTGGCCAGTTTTTGGATTTTGGGATAAAAGACATCCGTGATCAGGTCTGTTCTTCCGATGTCGATATGAAACCGGAATTTTTGGGCGGTGTAGTCCTCTAACGATGTGTTAGGTAATTTGAAATATTTATTGAGATGTGCTTCCAAAACCGTAGGCAACTGGCTCACCCGCACCGTACCCGTAAAATCAGCATTGATAAAATCAGAACGGATGCTAATGCTGTCATTGTTTCCATGCGTGGCAGTAAAGAAAGCAAAATTCCGTATCGGATAAGTTTTGGTGTTTTTTACAATTACAACATTGGTTATGCCCGCTGTCCCGTTGATATCACGCGCTTTGTTTTCGGTTATATTAGCCTTTATAACCCCCTTGAACCTGAAGTCACTATCCATTAAATGAAGGGCCTTCAAGTCGGCTCCTTCAACATTTAAAGTAAAATTGTATTTCTCATTATTAGGTTCAATTCCTATAAGCCCTTTAAAATCGAGTCTCACATTGGAATCTTTGATATTGGCAATTCCATCAAATACCTGGCTTTTAAAAGCGCCGTCAATGTTCATGTTACTGTAAGGATATTTCATGGCGGTTGCCTCCGTAATATGAGCAGTAATATTCTCGTCCATATCCGGTAATGAAAGTCCGCTTCCGATTATTTTGGCTTGCATTGTCAGAGGACCCAGTGTTTTTTCCTGGCCGAGAAGCTCCCCAAGCTGCAGGCGAGTTGTGGTTATATCAGTTTTGTAAGATGAGTACTTTGTGTTTTTAGGTAATGTCATTTTCAAAGAAGCAGTTGCATTGCCCATGGATGTCTTTGTGTCGAGATAAACGGCAAAATCATGGATGCTGCCTTTATAATATCCTTTTGTGCTGATTTTTTGAGGCACATGGATGTTTGATGGAATGGTATTCGGCGGACTGAAATAAGAAACATCCTGCCTTATGGTATTCATTTGAGGAATCTTCAGGTCAAAAATGACTTTGTCCATGTCTGGCAGGTTTTTGATGTTCCCATTCACTTGTACCAATGTGCCTTTACCTGCCGTGGCCGTTATATTATTGAGGTTCAGGTTGCCAATGCGTCCATTTATCTGAGCTGCAATTCGAGCTGCCCCGTCAGGATCTTTTGAAAAAGGGGCGGTTTTGGATAATGAAGGGACGAAATAGAGAATATCCCGATATCCAATAATGCTTTCAGATACATCGGCTTTAATGGCAACCTTTCCAAGGTCGGCTGACAATTGCGAGAGAGAAGTATAATGCAGACCGATATATTTTGAAATATGGGTATTTCCTGTATTAATGTCGAAATTGGAAAGGATGGTTTCAACACTATCGAAAAGAACTTTGGTTCTGAAAGTACGAACTGCAAAACCGCTTCTTTCTTTTACGCCTAACTGTGAGATGTCTGCTTGTGTCTTATTGGTTGTATAAGAAATAGTATTGGCCTGAACATTGATTCCTTTGAACCCAAGATGGTTGAAATCCATTCCTTCTTTCACATGCTTTGCCGATTGGTCATCATAGTTTGCACTTGTGTTGTCAATTTTTAAACGGGCAAGCACAATTTGCCAGCCTGGACTATTTGATGATGTTGGCTGAGGCACAGGTTGTTTTTGTGGATTGGTTTGAGCATTTTCATTAAGCGCAACTGATGCAAAAGTTTCGTCAACCGATACAGACCCGATATTGATTTTTTGGGAAGCCATTTCCATTGTAGATTTTAGAATGGATGAACTGCCAACAAAAGCAGTAAATGCCTGCCCGCTTACCGTATTGCTGTACAGGGCATTGACGCCTGCTAATTTAATATTATCGACACTGATATTATAATTATCGGGCTTTGATTTCGAAGTATCTGCTGGGCTTTGCTTTGAAATCACAAGTTTCACAAGGGTATTTTCAAAATCTATTTTGCTGATATTAAAGTACTCATGATCAATGTCCATACTTCTGATATTGACATCAAGTTTTCCTAACCTTGCCAAAGCATTCATGCCTTCCAGTTGGTCATCATAGGTTATATAGAAATTATGAAGATAAATACCGTGCACGGCAATTTTGTAAGGTTTTGACTTCGTAGTTTCTTGTTTTTTCGACGGTTTTTGAGCCGTGTCAGTAAATGCCTTTATAATAAAGGAATAATTAAAAGAACTGTCAGGACCTGAACGTTTGATATGGGCTGTAAACCTGTCTATTTTCAGGGAATTAACTGTTATCTTATGATTGAGAAGCGCGAACATCGCTATATCGACCTTCAGGGAATGGCTATAAATAAGGGTGTCATGCTGAAGGCTTTCAATATAAACATCACCGAGAAATATGCTTTTCGGAAACGAAAGGTTTATTTCCCCGATACTTACTTTGGTTTTGAGCTTATTTTGGAGATAAGATTCTGCTTTATGCGTAAGGAATCGTTGTGTAGGAGGAAGTTGCAGGACAATAAAAGCCAGGATCAAAAGCGCGACAATACCTCCTATAAACCATAAGAGGCCCCGAAGAGCAAGGCGTGCATATTTACCGTTTTTTTTGATGCGTCTTTTTTAAAGTAAAACTATAAGAAGATTTAAATGTTCAGTAAAGCCAATAAAGTTCTAAGGTATATATTTATAAGCTCATATAAACCAAAATGCCAAACATCTTCTCAATGCTTGACATTTTGAACCATTGGATGATTAATTAGATTTGCCTTATTCCTTTTGCGGAGGAACCTTACCACGTTCTTTACGTGCTTCCGACAATCCGATGGCAATGGCCTGTTTGGGATCGGTTACTTTTTTATTGCCCTTGCCGCTTTTAAGCTTACCTTGTTTCATTTCATGCATAGCTCGTTCCACTTTATCCTGAGCTTTTTTTCCATATCTGGTTTCCATTTTTTAGTGTTTTTAATCTAAAAATGTATAACAGATCGATAGGGCATAATGTTTTCCATTTTACTTTGGTATGATGAAAATCAAGAGGAGATTTTTGTACAATCCAAGTGTTTGTCAATATCTTTTTCGGAAATAACCCATAACTTGCGGCATCAATAGATATGTTGGGTATTCGGTTTAATACACTTATAATTACATCAGAAAGATGATTGTTTCAGTCGCTAAAGAGACCGAACTGAAGGAAAACCGTGTGGCACTTTCCCCTGACGGGGTCAAAGAGCTTGTGGCAAAAGGCTTTTCCTGTATTCTTGAGAAGGATGCCGGTCTGAATTCTTATTTTACAAATGAAGCTTACGAAGCAGCCGGTGCAAAAATTGTATCGAAGGATGAAGCCTTTTCCACGGCTGATGTACTACTAAAGGTAGCCCCTCCGGTATCAGATGAGGTAAAACTGATGAAAAACGGCGCTACGCTGCTTTCATTTATGTATGCTTCTACCAATCCTGAACTTGTGGCGGCACTTACAACCAAAGGAATTACTTCGTTTTCAGTAGATGCCATTCCGAGAATCTCCAGAGCCCAGAAAATGGACGCCCTGAGTTCACAAGCCAACCTGGGTGGATACAAAGCCGTAATTCTTGCAGCCAATTATCTTGGGAAAATCTTCCCGATGTTAACTACTGCAGCAGGTACCATCCGTCCTTCAAAGGTCGTTATCATGGGTGCTGGTGTAGCAGGTTTGCAGGCTATAGCCACTGCAAAAAGACTTGGGGCTATAGTTGAGGTTTCAGACATCAGACCTGAAACCAAAGAACAGGTAGAATCCCTTGGTGGCAAATTCATAGAACTTAAATCAGACGAATCTGTACAAATAGAAGGTGGATACGTGAAAGGTGTTTCGGCTGATTTCCTTCTTAAACAACAGGAACTTATTGCGAAGCATATAGCGCAGGCAGATATCGTTATTACCACAGCATTGGTTCCGGGCAAAAAAGCCCCTATGCTCATAACCGAAGAAATGGTAAAGAGCATGAAATTCGGTTCGGTAATCCTGGATATGGCTGTGAAACAAGGTGGTAATTGTGCCATCAGCGAGTTTAACAATACCGTGGTAAAATATGGCGTTACCATTATCGGCGAGCCAAATCTTCCATCGTTGCTTCCATTGAATGCCAGCGAGCTTTATTCGAAAAACATCGTCGCATTCCTGACCCATCTTGCTGACAAAGACAAGTTTTTCCTGGATCGTGATGAAGAGATTACCAAAGGTTCCCTGATCACATTAAACGGGGAAGTGGTGCATCCATCGGTAAATATAAATATTGAAGCGGCCGCAACTAATTAATTGATACTTATGACAGAATTTCTTTCGTTTCTTTCAGCGCATATAGACATGGCATATGTGCTCATACTGTCCATTTTTGTGGGGGTAGAAGTTATCGGTAAAGTTCCTTCTGTGTTGCATACCCCTCTTATGTCGGGGGCCAATGCCATACATGGTGTCATTATTATCGGGGCAATTATTGTGATGCTGAATGCCGGGGTTGATAATATTCCGGCTCTTATTTTAGGTTTTATAGCAGTAATTCTCGGTACCCTGAATGTGGTAGGTGGTTTTGTAGTTACAGACAGGATGTTGGAAATGTTTAAAAAGAAAAAAAACTAAGATGGAGCACAGTATACTAGAACTATTTTATCTCGCCGGGTCGCTTACTTTTATCATTGGGCTCAAAATGTTGAGTCATCCTGAAACCGCCAGGCGTGGAAATCTTTTGGCAGCTGCTGGTATGGGACTTGCAATTATGGGAACGCTGATCTTTTACAAATCTGGCGTTCCAATGCTTATATATGCGCTGATATTTGGGGCCATGATTATTGGTACCATATCAGGCTGGATTGCTGCAAAAAAAGTACAAATGACGGCCATGCCTCAAATGGTTTCTATTTTCAATGGTATGGGTGGCGCCTGTGCCATGCTTATCGGTCTTATAGAATTCCATCATTTTCTTGAATCAGATGACAATCTGGGCCTTTTAACCGTGTTGGCAAGTATGGTTATCGGCAGTGTGTCTTTTGCTGGTAGTGTTATTGCCTGGGCAAAGCTTAACGGCAATATGAAAAGAGAAATAAGGCTGCCCAAATACAATATCCTCAACACGGCAATAATGATCATCATCGTGTTATTGACCGCTGTGATTATAGGAGGCTGGGTGCCTGAAACACCTGCCATTTACGTTCTTTTTGTACTTTCATTAATCTACGGTATTCTTTTGGTTATCCCGATCGGCGGTGCCGATATGCCTGTTGTTATTTCATTGCTGAACTCTTTTACCGGGATGGCTGCTGCTTTTGCCGGTTTCTTGTATAATAACCACGTTATGCTCACCGGGGGTATTCTGGTAGGTTCTGCAGGAACCATTCTTACAGTTGTCATGTGCAAAGGAATGAACCGTTCCCTCACAAATGTAATCTTCGGAGCTTTCGGCGGCGGCGGTGCTACCGCGAGTGGTATTTCAGGCAGTGGAGACAAGAGCGTAAGGGACATTAACATTTCTGATACGGCCGTGCTTCTCAACTATTCAAAGAAAGTTATTATCGTTCCGGGGTATGGACTGGCCGTTGCGCAGGCACAGCATGTTATTCATGAACTGGAAACGATTCTTGAAGAGCGAGGCGTTGAAGTTAAATACGCCATTCACCCGGTGGCAGGACGAATGCCGGGCCATATGAACGTATTGCTTGCAGAAAGCAATGTGGATTATGAAAAACTCATAGAAATGGACCTGATCAACCCTGAATTCCCTACCACGGATGTGGTGTTGGTAGTAGGTGCCAATGATGTTGTTAACCCTGCCGCTAAAAACGATCCGGGAAGCCCTATTTACGGCATGCCGATCCTTGATGTAGAATCTGCGAAAAACATCATTGTTAACAAAAGAAGTATGAGTGCGGGCTATGCCGGCATTGACAATGAGTTATTCTACAATCCCAAAACAAGTATGCTATTCGGCAGTGCAAAACAGGTTCTTACCGAACTTGTTACGGAGCTGAAGAATATGAATTAGAATAAAATCCTCAGAATTTGACAATCAGGTAAAAAGCGACGGGAAGTGCTAATGTGGCTTGGGCACTGAAACTGCTTGTTTTTGATGTCACGTAAAAAGGTGGGCCACCGCCCGGATTCGACTGATATTCAGAAATAGTTTCTGTTGGAAAACCTCTCGTATAATACAAACTTGTTTCTGTTCCGATCAATATCCGTCTGGTAGCATAAAAGCGCAATGAAACCATAGGCCCTATTCCATAATTAAAATTTTCATCAGTTATATTGGTTGTTAATGTCTGAGGACCATTTTCAACAGTATTGGTAAAGTTGTTTGTATTGTTGAGCAACAAATCAATTCCCGCAGTTAATTCCCATCTGTTGCCGATACGAATAAGTTTTTCATATCCCAGTCTCAGCTCATAATCTATTTCATTGGTTACATTTTTTGTAACGCCATCGTCTGTAGTAGTTGCAGTGTAGTTGAGACCTGCCCCGATGCGGATACCGCTTCCTGTTTTTTTATCATCTATAGAATAGGTAAGCAGATAAGGGTTGACAGTAGTCTGGTTGGAATTGTTAAAATTTATGATCTGCCTCAGTAGCGGATTGAGCTGAACGCCCGCATATTGTACAAACTGGCTCCTCATGGAAGAGCTGTCAGATTGTGCTTTGGATATTTTTGTGGTAAGGCAGAGGATTAATATCCCCAGCAGAGCTTGCTTTTTTATCATAAAACAGGTATTTTTAAGAAAAATTATCTGACTATTGATATATAAATGGATTGGAAAATTTAGGATCCGTAACCATTGTATAATCTGTAAGCGAGTTTAGGAAAGCTTTCAGGGCAACCCTGTCCTGATTGGGTATATTAAACCTTATAGGATTTCCATTTCCACTGGAGTCTTGCAGTCTGCCATCAAGGTTTTGGCTTTTCTGGATACCATTACTATAAAAGTTCAGGACATCATCAAGGGTTTTAAATCTGCCGTCGTGCATATACGGTGCGGTAAGGGCAATATTGTGTAATTCAGGTGCTTTGAATTTGCCCATATCTGCTGCATTACCGGTAAGCGCACCAAGGCCTGGATCAGTAGGGTTGACATCAAGACCGTTATTCATGAAACTGAAACTCGTATTGTAAGTGCCGTTACCTCCGATAGTTTGATGGCAGCTGTTGCAATTATATTTATTCTCAAACAATTGCATACCCTGCATTTCAACCGGGGTGAGTAGTGAAGTATTTATACCACCTTGATTGAAAGCCAGTTCAAATCTGCTGTTCCCGGTTTGTATGGAATTGATAAACAACGCAATGGCTCCTGATATTTTATTGGGTGTAATCTGCGAACTACCAAAAGCATTATTAAACAGGTTAGCATAATATGGTATCGAAGCAAGTTTTGAAGGTAGAACAGATGGGTCAGCAATCCCCATTTCCACGTGATTTGTTACAGGCCGCATGATCAGGTTCCCGAGATTGTTTTCTCTCCCATCCCAGAATAATGAAGAACCAGGACGAAACAGCGTATCACCATACGTAAAATCAGGTATCATCTGTGAATTAATGTCCTGAATAGAAAGTGAATTTCTCCTCGTTAAAACATTCTTAAACCCCAGGCTAAACTGAACATTATCAGCAAATCCTGCGGCTTGTTTATGACAACTTCCGCAGGAAATGGCACTGTTTACAGATAATGCAGGGTCATAAAAAAGCACCCTTCCGAGTGTAGCTATATTATTGCGCCGGTCGTCAGGGCCATAATATTGTGCCACAGTTGCCGGGAGGCTTAGAGATACATTGGAATTTTTTGGAGTATTACCTGATTTATTGCATGAAATTAATGCAATTGAAATGGATAATAAGATACCGGGTGTGAGGAGTTTGGTTTTCATGACCCTGATTTTAAGTTTTATAAATATTATTCCTAAACCAAAGATAATGATAAAAAATTGTAATGTCAACAAAATAAATAATTTTTAATAATTATTTAATTGTATTTGTGCTTTACAAATTAATAAATAGAATTACAACAGAAGTAAATATGTCTAGGAAAAACGATTAAGCAATTCATTATGAATCAGTTTATTCGAGGCCAGCATTTCGCCTCCGAACAAATAATTATTGCCTCCTGAAAAATCTGTGACTAAACCACCTGCTTTTTGAACCAGTAAAGCGCCTGCGGCTACATCCCAGGGTTTGAGATTGTATTCGAAAAATCCGTCACAGCGCCCACAGGCCACATAGGCCAGATCAAGTGCTGCAGAACCCAAACGCCTGATGCCATGCGTATGCATCATAAAATACCTGAAATGTTCCAGGTATTCATCCATTCGTGCAAATGCGGATGAAGGAAAACCGGTGGCCAGCAGTGATTCGCCCAGGTTTTTGGCTGTTGAAACCAGAACCGGTTTTTCATTAAGGTAAACATAATCTGTTTCTTCGTGCGTCCAGAAACATTCATCACCGGGTATATCATAAACAACCCCAAACACAATTTTTCCTTGCTGCCATAATGCGACACTGATGCAATACATCGGGAAATCGTGTACAAAATTTGTGGTGCCGTCAATAGGGTCAATAATCCACATCAATTCACTTTGAATGTCCTGGTTATGATTTTCTTCCGCGAGTATTGTTGAACCCGGCAAAAGCTCCTGCAGGCCTTTGACCAGTCGTTCTTCTGATCCAACATCAATGGTGGTTACAAGGCTTTTGTCTTCTTTATAGTTAACCCCTGTTGCATCCAGTTTTATACGTTCCGCTTTTACATAATCGCCGGTTCGCTTTATAATAACCAGTGCTTTTTCAGCTATTTCTTTGATTTGCATTATGTTATATTTAAAAGAATAGTTCAGGGCTCATTGCCACTCGTAAACGTTTTTGGCCTTAAATTTGTAGCTTAAGTGTCCCAACCCTGATAATTAAGCAGGGACACTAAAAAAGCAAAGATAAAACCATTGAACAGATAAACTGTTTTTCAAAAAAGATGAAAAAGAAACTCAATTATAAAATACCCCTATTGTTCGCAGTTGTTGCTGCCTTCGCCATGTTTGTGGGAGCCAGGTTCAGCTCACGTTCCAAGACTGATGGTGGCATTTCTGATCCATCATCGTTGTTCCAGGAAGTGATGATGCGCATCAACAGTGAATATGTCGACAAACCTGACGATAATAAACTTACCCAGGCCGCTATTGAGGGCATGTTGAAAGAACTGGACCCCCACTCCGTTTTCATTCCTGCATCAGAACTGAAAGCAAATACTGAAGAGCTTCAGGGCAATTTTGAAGGCATTGGTATTGAGTTTAATATATTGAATGATACTATATTTGTGGTTACGCCCATTTCAGGCGGACCATCGGAAAAACTTGGAATACGGGCAGGGGATAAAATCATAAAAATTGACGGAAATACTGTTGCCGGTGTTAAGTATAAAGAGTCTGATGTATTTAAACATCTAAGAGGGGCTAAAGGCACTGATGTTACGGTAAGTATCTACAGAGCAGGCAATCCGGGGCTGCTTGATTTTAAAATAACGAGAGATAAAATTCCAATATACAGTGTAGATGCTTCCTACATGGCGTCACCTGGAATCGGTTATATCAAAATAAACCGCTTTGGCAGCACCACGGCTGATGAATTTAACACTGCTTTTGAAAAGCTTCAGAAGGAAGGTATGACCAACCTCGTACTTGATCTTCGCGACAACCCTGGCGGTTATCTGAACATTGCCATTGACATCGCTTCTGAGTTTATACCGAGAGGGAAACTGATCGTTTATACCCAGGGCAGGGCTCATGAAAAGGAAGTATATAATTCAAAAGATTATTCCCCTTTTAAAGGTAAAGTTGCCGTCCTCATTGATGAGGGATCTGCATCAGCCAGTGAAATTGTAACCGGCGCGTTACAGGATTGGGATCGCGCCCTTGTTATTGGCCGCCGTTCCTTTGGCAAAGGATTGGTGCAGCAACAATATCCGCTAAGTGATGGTTCTGCTTTGCGACTTACCATTGCAAGATATTATACTCCGAGCGGCCGCTGCATCCAGAAATCTTATAAAAATGGCGTGGAAGATTATTACCAGGATTTTGCCAAAAGATATAAAAGCGGAGAGCTGGAAAATAAAGACAGTATTAAAGTAATCGACTCCCTGAAGTACTATACCAACAACCACAGGGCTGTGTATGGTGGTGGTGGCATTGTACCTGATGTATTTGTACCACTTGACACCACAGAAAATTCAACTTATCTCATCAAACTTCTTAATAAAGGTGTTTTCAACCAGTATGTGCTGACCTATACGGATAAGCATCGGGCGGAACTGGCCAGCAAATACCCTGATTTTGCCACGTTTGATAAAAACTTTGTTACGGATAATAATTTCATAAATAATTTTGTGAAATATGGCGAAAAATCCGGTGTGAAAAAGGATGATAAAGCGTTGGCTATATCTGGTAATTATATCAGGAATGAATTGAAAGCATTGGTTGCGCGTCAGTTATTCCAGAATGATGGATTTTTCCAGGTTGTGAATGAATCGAACAATATGTACCAGAAGGCATTACAGTCCATCAAAGACGATTCATTTGAAAAGACAGGTATTGTGTCGAAATAAAGAATCTGATTGTAGGGACAGGGCATTGCCCCTGTCTCTGTTCTGTCGATATTTTATGAATTGACAGTTAGTTTGTCAATAACGAGTTCTTGGGCCAAAGAATCCAAATCCTGCATTACTTTATCGTTCAGCGGAACTCCATATTTCAGACGATATTCTTCTGCACGGAATTCGGGCTCTCCAGGAATCAGGATCTCGTCAATACCTTCATTTTTCCTGAGGTTTTTTACACCTTCGATCCAGGTATCCATGCGGGATTTGAATTCGTCGGCAGGTTGAAAGGCATCTATTTTCAAGGCGCCCACAAAATGGCCGATTCCTTCGCCTACGGATTGTTTTACATCCAGGAAATGAACAAATGGTGGAACCCAGGCGCCGAAATTAGCACCTGATAATACGCCAGTTAATATATCTACCACTGAGCCAAGTCCATATCCTTTATGATATCCGTGATCCACATCACTACCGAGTGGCAATAGGCTTCCTTTGTCTTTGAGAGCGTGGGCATTGGTGGTTGGTTTGCCATCTACTGTTTGCGCCCATCCGGAAGGGATCGGAGCATTTTTGCGTTGCGCTATTTCCAGTTTGCCATTCGCCGCAGCTGATGTGGCCATATCAAGAATAAATGGCTTGTATTTTCCGGTCGGCACGGCCACGCATATAGGGTTGGTGCCAAGATACCCTTCGCTGGCACCTGCCGGTGCTACAAGGGGCGAGGCGTTGGTCATGGCCATACCGATCATGTCATATCCAATTGCTATTTCAGCGTGAGAAGCGGCAATACCGAAATGCGAAGAGTTCTTTACAGCTACCCAGCCGCTGCCGCAGATTTCTGCTTTTTGGATGGCTATTTTCATGGCCTCATTGGCTACATACAATCCAAGTCCGGCATCTCCGTCCAGCGTTGCCGTTGAGGCAGTCTCATAGACAATGTTAGGCTTTGCATTGATATTGATTCTTCCGGCTTTGATGAGCCGCACAAAGCCGCTCAAACGTGCTACACCATGACTGTCTATACCGCGCAGGTCGGCTCTTACCAGGTTTTCTGCGGCTATTGAAGCAACATTGTCAGGTATGCCTAAGGATAGGAAGACCTTTTTTGTGAAATGTTCTAAATGTTTATGGGAGATCAATGGATTAGATTATTAAATCTTAATATTCATAAGCTTACCAGCCCGAAGCCAGTACATCTGCAATATGCATGCATTTCAGGGGCAATTTTTTCTTCTGGATATAGGCATCAATATGCATCAGGCATGAAACATCTGTAGAGATAAGATAATCAGCTCCTGTAGCCAGTGCATTGTTAACTTTCTGCTCTGCCATTGCAACAGATATGGCGTCAAATTTCACTGCAAATGTTCCACCAAAGCCGCAGCAGGTTTCGCATTCATTCATCTCTACAAGTTCCAGACCCTTAACGTTCTGAAGCAGCTTTCTTGGGCCATCTTTTATGCCGCATTCCCTTAATGAGCCACAGGCATCATGATAAGTTGCTTTGCCGGGCAATGAAGCTCCAACATCTTCTCTTTTCAATATTTCAGTCAGGAATTCTGTAAACTCAAAACTCCTGCTTTGTGCTGATTTGCACTTCAGGTGGTTAGACGTATTTGCAAACATTTCCAGGTAATAATTCCGCACCATTCCGGTACATGATCCTGACGGACTTACTATCGGGTTTTGGGTATTGAAATCGTTGATCCACTTGGCGGCAACGGGTTTTACACGGTCTTTATATCCAGCATTCCATGCCGGTTGTCCGCAGCAGGTCTGATCCGGATTATAATGCACATCGCAACCCAGCTTTTCCAGGACCTTGATCATGTTCCATGCAGTTTGCGGGAAAATCTGATCTATGAAACAGGGTATGAAAATGTCGACAGTCATTGAAAGGCAAAAGTAGCTATTAAAATGATGTGCAAATATGCCAATATGCAAATGTGCAAATTTTGCTTACGCGCTATAAAAACTTCCAAAATCTTTTGCTTGCATTTAGTCAGTGATTTTCATTTGCACATTTGCATATTTCCGCATTTGCACATTGGTTTTTCACCCCTTCAGGATCTTGATTTTCTGACCAGGCTGTATCTTTTGATTGCCTCTCAGGCCGTTGGCTTTTTTTATTTCATCAACGGTAGTGCCCGGAAATCTTTGGGCGATGCTCCAAAGCGTATCTCCTTTTTGTACTACGTAATATTTGATTCCCGCCTTTGTTTTTACAGGGGGATCGACATCGGCTTTATCTGCGGTTTCTTTTTTCTCAACCGTTTGTTTTTCAGCAGCTTTCCTGTCTTTTTTGACCGCCGTTTTCTTCTCTTTTACAGGCTTGGCTTCGGCTACTGCAGTGGTGTCTTTATCATCAGTTTTTGCAGTCTTATCTTCTTTCTTTTCCGGCTCATAGTCCCGATGTCCCGACAGCTCTCTTTTTTTCTGGAGCATGGTCATCGTATTTATCTTCCTGTAATACTTAGCTTTATCGGCGGGCACATCAATAGTAAGTTTTTTCCCGACGCCAACTTTATGTCCACGCACATGGTTCCATCTTTTCAGATTGTAAACACTTACATCAAACAAAGACGCAATAAAGGGCAGGTTATCACCGCTTTTAACAGTATATTTTACAATGGCTTTCGGGCCGTAACTTTCATTGGAATGGGCACCTTTTAAAGTGACATGAGCAATGCCGCTTGAATCGTTTGGGTTATAATTCGGATTCTGAGCCTTCAGCATGGCTGCATAGGTATGGTAGATAGAATCTTTATATACAGTGAATGCAGAAGCTTTAGCGGCAGGTAACCTAAGTGTGTATGTTGTTTCCCGGGCCGGGATTATATCCCTGGTATATTGGGGATTAAGGTCTCTTATTTCTTCGACAGACATATCCAGCACTTTTGCAATCGGCTGAAAATCAAGTTCTCTGTTGATGATTACGGTATCCACAAACTTTGGCAATGTCACTTCCTGTGGATAAAGGTTATGTTCCCTGTGATAATGGAATACATACGCAACTGCAATAAAGGCAGGCACATATCCACGCGTTTCGGCAGGCAGATAAGGATATATTTCCCAGAAGGTTCTTTTACCTCCCGAACGTCTGATGGCTTTGTTTACATTTCCGGGACCGCAGTTATAAGCCGCGATGGCCAGGAACCAGTCACCGAAAATGTTATGAAGGTCTTTTAGCAATAAAGCAGCAGCTTCTGAGGCCTTTAGAGGGTCTTTGCGCTCATCTACAAAAGAATTGATATCGAGATTGTACAAATTGGCGGTTGAATACATGAACTGCCATAATCCGGTTGCATGAACCCTTGATTCAGCACGGGTATTCAAAGCTGATTCAACGATTGACAGATACTTGAGTTCAAGCGGCATGCGGTTCCGGTCGAGGGTTTCCTCAAAAATGGGGAAATAGATTTCTGACAAACCCAGCATCTTTTCTACCTGGTCGCGTTTGCGATTCGCATAAAGATCTATAAAGGCCCTTACGGTCTCATTGTAGGCCAGTGGCAGAGGGCTTTGTATCATCCTGATCCGTTTGGCATAAACGGAATCGCTGAAGCTGGGCACTTCATCGGGTTTGTAATGATAGATGTTTTCTGAATTCCTGCTTTTGGCAGGCCTTGCGCTTTTCACATACCATAAGGTCATCAGGGTATCCAGGTTATTGAGGATTTCCCCGCTTTTCCTCACCTCTTCCCCGCCCTTTCCACCTCCTGTCTGACCAAAGGCAGAAAAGCTCAGGCAAAGACAAACAAATATAAGTATGGATATATGTCCTTTCATTATTCTCTCCGTGCAAATATATTCATTAATTGATTAGAAAAAGCAAGCAGCCTGCTTTCGTCAAAACTGCGCCCTATAATCTGTATGCCATAAGGCATGCCATTGCTGTGCCAGCCAAGCGGTAAGGATATCGAAGGCAATCCTGCGATGGCGGATGGAATGGTGAATATATCAGCTAAATACATTGCAATGGGGTCCTCAGTATTCTCTCCTAACGCAAAAGCGACCCCGGGTGATGTAGGGAGGATTAAAAAATCATTATCTTTTAAAAGGTTTTTGGTATAATTGTTTATCAAGCGCCTCACTCTCTGCGCTTTATTATAATAGGCATCGTAATAGCCCTCGCTCAGGACAAAGGTTCCCAGCATGATCCGGCGCTTTACTTCAGGACCAAAACCTTCACTGCGGCTCTGAACGATAGTCTCTTCAAGGGTTTTGGCGTCTTTGCTGCGGTATCCATAGGTCATCCCGGCATAGCGGGAAAGGTTTGATGATGCTTCTGCCGTTGCCAGTACATAATAAACAGGGATCATCTGGTCGAGATATGGAAATGAAGCATTTTTGCTTTCGAGTCCTGATTCCTGCAATGTTTTCAGGATTTCTTTAAACCTGTTTTTTATTTCAGGATCAAGCCCGGGATGGTTGATACACTCATCGAGATAAACCAGGTTATATTTTTCCAGGTCATTGATAGATTCAGAATAAAGCGGAACCGGTTTTGATGAAACCGTTGCGTCATATTCATCTTTGCCCGCCATTACTTCCATGAGCAAAGCGACATCTTCGATATTGTTTGTAACGGTGCCGATCTGGTCGAATGAAGAAGCAAAAGCCAGCAGGCCATGCCTTGAAATCCTACCATAAGTGGGCCTGAAACCCGTAACCCCGCAAAATGAAGCCGGCTGCCTGATAGAACCTCCCGTATCGGAGCCTAAAGCAGCATGACAAAGCCTTGCAGATACGGCGGCAGCTGATCCACCGGAAGAACCTCCGGGAACCAGTTTCTCATTGAGTGGATTTTTTACGACACCATAAGCTGAGTTTTCGTTAGAAGAACCCATGGCAAATTCATCACAATTGGTACGACCAATAATGATGACATCTTCCGCCAGCAGCCGTTCTACAACCGTGGCAGAATATACAGATTCAAAACCCTGGAGAATTTTGGATGAAGCCGAAACCTTATGCCCCTTATAGCAGATATTGTCTTTGAGGGCAATAACCATCCCTGCCAGTTTGCCGGCATTGCCCGCTGCAATTTTGGCATCGATGATTGCGGCTCTTTCAAGCGCCTCATCTTCAAACACTTCTAAAAATGCATTAAGACCTTTTCGCCCTTCTATCCTATCCAGAAAAGTGTTCACCTGTTGCACACAGGTCATTTCTTTCTGTTCCAGGCGTTCCCTGTAGCGTGTATATCCGGTATAGCGCTGCAATTCCGCCTCCTGTTTATTTGATTTATTCTGGTTTTTTAGGCTCGTCAGGCTTCATGCCGTCTTCGATGTTGGCCTTTACTTTTTCTTTGGCATCGTTAAATTCGCGGATGCCTTTGCCGATACCTTTCATTAATTCAGGCACCTTTTTACCACCAAACAACAGAAGGATCGCCGCAAAAATAAGGATCCATTCCATACCGCCGGGAGCACTAAGAAGAAAAACTGATGTTAACATAGCTATAACTTTTCTTTAATAAAAACGCAGCAAAGATAGACATAGTTCTTCAAATAGGAGACCATTTCAATGGAAACTGATATTAATCATGTTTTGCGGCATTTCCATTACAAAGACAAGGCATTACCTCGTCTGCCTCGAAATGTTGAATTGCATTACCCATCGTTACATATAAAAAGACTGGGACACACGTTTCTTTATGTTTGATTGTGTCAATTTATCGCAACCTTTCCAAAATTCCTCCGTTAATTTGAATCATTAAATCATAAAAGATGCCTCTTGATATTCCTGATTCTCCGATGCCGCGGGTTGTCATTGTTGGTGGCGGATTCGCAGGACTGAATGTAGCCAATTCCCTTAAAAACAAGAATGTACAGCTGGTTCTTTTAGACAAGAATAATCATCATACTTTTCAACCGCTGTTATACCAGGTGGCCACTTCCGGTCTCGAAGCGGGTTCTATTGCCTATCCGTTACGAAAGGCATTGTCGGGCGCAAAAAACGCACATTTCAGGATGATAGAAGTGGAGGAGGTTTTGCCGTCAGAAAAGAAAATAAAAACGATAGCGGGTTACCTGAAATATGATTACCTGGTGATCGCTACAGGCTCTAAAACCAATTTCTTCAACATGAAGGATATTGAGCAAAACGCTGCCCAGCTCAAAAGCGTGAGCAATGCTATAGATATGAGGCACTTGTTTTTGCAGACTTTTGAGAAAATGCTGCTCACTGATGATGAATCAGTAAGAACACGGCTGTTTAATTTTGTGATCGCCGGAGGCGGTCCACCAGGGGTAGAACTTGCAGGTGCCCTGAGTGAACTTCGTAAAATGGTGCTTCCCAAAGATTACCCGGAACTGAACCTGGATCGGATGCGGATCATTTTGATCGACCCGGGTACAAGACTCCTCGGAGCAATGTCTGAATTTGCTTCAAAAAATGCCCTGAAATACCTGAATCGCCTGGGCATTGAGGTGAAGTTCGGCGTCTCGGTAAAAACATATGATGGCCGGGTGGTAACCCTTAGCAGTGGTGAAGAAATCCCTACCGAAGCCATGATCTGGGCTGCTGGTGTAAAAGCAGCGGCCATTGCGGGAATTGACGCTTCATTATTAGCCAGGGGAAACCGCATTATGGTTGATGCCTGCAACAGAGTAAAGGGTATGGAACATGTATTTGCTGTGGGGGATGTTGCCATGCAGGAAGATTCCAGGTACCCGAATGGATTGCCAGGATTGGCACCGGTTGCCATTCAGCAGGGACAATATGTTGCGAAAACAATATTAAGGCTTGTAAAAAACCAGAAACCGGTTCCATTTAAGTATTGGGACAAAGGCGCTCTTGCTACTATCGGGAGATTGAAGGCTGTGGGAGACCTGCCAAAAAATTTACATCTCAGGGGCATGATCGCATGGCTGGCCTGGCTTTTTGTGCATTTGTTTTACCTCATTGGTTTCGGGAACAAGGTGATGGTTTTCTTTGATTGGGTCTGGAATTATATCACTTATGACAGACGGGTAAGGCTGATTGTGAGACCATATAAGAAGAATTACGAACCCGAAGGATCGCGATAGCAATTATGAATTAACCTATCGTTAACCTCCTGACAAGACATGACGTATTATATTTTCGGTGCGTTTTTTGCAATATAAGCCGACCGTTTCCGTCTTAAGAGAAGTTTTGTCCGTAATCCATTTAAAGCTTTCGAACGTTATAGCCTAAGTTTATCAGAATACCATGCACTACAAACCTGTTTTCAAAGGGATATTTTTTCTGCTCTTTCTGTTTTCATTTTTGACAAATGCTTCCGCACAAAAAACATTTACCCTTAGCGGCTATGTCAAGGATAAATCAAGCGGTGAAGAGCTTATCGGGGCTACCGTTATGGCCAAAGGAACCACCAAAGGCGCCACAACCAATTCATACGGCTATTTTGCCCTGACACTTCCACAGGGTGAATACAGTTTCAGGGTTGATTATCTCGGTTACAAATCATTCGAAACCAAAATCAATTTGAATACGGATACCCGGATGACTTTTAAGCTTGATCCGGATAATGTCATGAACGAAGTTGAAATCAATGCCGAATCGCCACGGGAACAGCTCGAAAAAACCCAGATGAGTAAAATAGAACTCAATGTACAGCAAATGAAAAAATTGCCTGTGCTTTTTGGTGAAGTGGATGTGCTCAAAACCCTGCAGTTATTGCCGGGAGTGCAGAGCGGTTCTGAGGGCAGTACCGGTTTTTTTGTGCGTGGTGGCGCGCAGGATCAGAACCTCATTATCCTGGATGAGGCACCCGTGTATAATGCTTCGCACCTGTTTGGTTTTTTCAGTGTGTTTAATTCTGATGCTATCAAAAACGTGGAACTCTATAAAGGTGATTTCCCTGCACGATATGGAGGCAGGCTTTCTTCTGTAGTAGACATTACGTTGAAAGACGGGAACAATGAGAAATTTTCAGGTGAAGGTGGTATCGGACTTATTGCTTCAAGGCTTACGCTGGAAGGGCCTATTGTAAAAGGCAAAAGCTCCTATATTATCTCAGCAAGAAGAACTTATGTGGATCTGTTTACCAACCTTATCAATGAGATCAATAAAAATAAACCCAACTATAATATCATTCCCGCCTATTATTTTTATGATGTAAATGCCAAGGTAAATTATGAACTTGACTCAAGCAATAAAGTCTTTTTAAGCGGCTATTTCGGAAGGGATGTTTTCAGCTTTAACAGGGGAACCTTTGGTTTCGGTTTCAACTGGGGCAATGCTACAGGTACAGCAAGGTGGAACCATGTTTTTTCTCCGAAACTGTTTGAAAACACAACAGCAACCTTTACTGATTACGAGTACAATATCTCCAGCACCAGCAACCAGCTGACATTTAATCTCGGCTCACATATCCAGGATTGGGCGGTAAAAACAGATTTCGATTACCTGGCTTCCAATACCCATTATATCCAGTTTGGTGCATCTGAAATCTACCATATATTTGATATCTCAAGGTTCTCATTGCAAACCAGTACCAATTCGACAGCCACCACCCTTGGCAATACCTTATTCGGAGATGAGCTGGGGGCATATATCAGTGATGACTGGGACATGAGCGACAGGTGGAAACTGAACTATGGCCTGCGATGGAGCGGCTTTGTTTCAGACAATAAGTTTTACAATGCACCGGAACCACGCCTGGCGCTGCGATACAAACTTACGGATGATGTTTCGCTTAAGGGCAGTTATACCCATATGAATCAGTACATTCACCTGGTATCCAATTCAGGCTCAACGCTGCCCACGGATATCTGGTACCCAACTACATCAACAGTGCCGCCTCAAAAATGTGACCAGATCGATGCCGGAGTTACAACGGTAATATTAGGTGATAAACTTACGCTTACCGATGAGGTCTATTACAAACAATATCAAAACCTTATTGATTATAAAAACGGAGCGCAATTGTTTCTGAACCCGAAAATTGATACCAGTTTTGTTTACGGAAACGGATGGAGCTATGGCAATGAAATTTTCCTCCAGAAACAGGCAGGACGTTTCACAGGTTGGATTGCTTATACGCTGTCATGGAGCCAGGTACAGTTCAAGGGCAATACTTTTGAAACCAATATCAATAACGGACAGGTTTTCTATGCCAAATACGACCAGCGCAACAACATCAGTGTGGTGGCGAGTTATGACCTCACCGAAAGGTTATCCATTTCAGCCACATTTGTATTTCAGAGCGGCAGCCTTACATCCCTGCCCACAAGCTATTCGCTCATACAGGACCCGAATCCTACCAATCCCTTTATCAATACATCAGAAGACACCCGCAATAATGTAAGGCTTCCGGCATATAACCGGCTGGATCTTGCTATTGTATGGAAGTTTAAGCCCAAATGGGGACATTCTGATCTTACCCTCAGCGTGTATAATGTGTATGACCGCCTTAACCCCTATATCGTGTATATCAATCTACCCGCAGCATTGCCCGGCAGCGCTAATTTAAACATACCGCAAGGTGCTACCGTTCAGCAGATTTCGTTGTTCCCGATTATCCCTTCACTCACCTATAATTTTAAATTTTAATACTGCCATGAAAAGAAATTTAAAATATCAGTTTTTAATAGCAATAATATCAATTCTTGGCCTGAGTTCATGCCTTCAGAAACAGATTGATATCAAACTGCCGCCATTCAAAAGCATGCTGGTAGTGGAAGGATATCTCGAAAAAGGAAAGCCATTTCAGGTAGCTGTTTCCCAGACCAGTAATTTCTTTGCGGCACCGGACCTTAATGCAGTTTTTCTTCGCAAGGCCATCGTGATCCTGAGTTATAAAAATGTAGTAGATACACTGGTTTTTAACCCGATACCTGATTTGCAGCATTTGAAATGGTTCAACTACCAGCTCAAAAACAAAGACACTGTTCCATTAACTTTGGGTACCACTTATTTCCTCAAAGTAATTGATTCTACTGGTAGGGTAGCAACGGCGCAAACGACATGGATGGATTCCGTGAAAATTGATTCTGTAAAAGAGGTGATCACCAAATTGAACAACTTTAAATCTGACACAGCGATGCGTGCGTATTTTAAAGACCCTTCAGGTTCTCAGAATTATTACCGTTTTGTTGCCGTAGATAAAAGCCGGGGCGATTCGGTGCGGGTAGATAATTATGGCAGCGATCAGTTGCTTAGCGGCCAGGTCATTTCCCTGAGTACAGGGCATAATTACAGACATGGAGATACCTGTGATATTACCTTGTATCATATTGATAATGCTTATTATACCTTCTTAAGCACTTCCGAATTAGCAGATAATGCCAATGGCAATCCGTTTGCCTCGCCGGCCGCCATTATATCCAATATTAGCGGCGGAACAGGAATATTTACAGTATTACCCGAAAGCAACAGACGGGTGGTATTTAAGTAATGCTTTAAATCATTTACTTTCCATCAGAGTTTCTCGAAGAGGTTCTTTGCGGAATTGTAGCAAAGAATGATTTATGGTCTACTCCAGCGTAAATCCTAAGAGTCCTCATCAACAGTAGATGGTTCTGAAACATTTTGCTTGGGGAGACTCTGAGGGGGAGTCAAGGGTGGTTTTTAAGTAGGGGAGGCATCAATAGCAAATGGAAACCCCCAGTAGAAAGTCTCCGGGGGAGGTATTAAAGCCTAATTTGCCTGCAACCACCACACCCTTTTTTGTGTGTTTGTGGAACAGATACATGATTCCTCCATAGGCCCCGAAATTTGCAATAGGATTACTCACAGTATAATACGAATAGCCTGGCGAGGAGGGGTCATTATAAAATAAATAATGTTTTGTCCATCCTATTCCTGCCCCCGCTTCTACATTAAAACTGTTTGAGATATTATACATGGCATATAGATAGAAACTGGTTGTCTGTGATGTAAAATCGTTAACCAGGCTTCCGCCATGACCAGAATAGGGGAGGTCATTGCTTCCACTTACATCTGTAGGGTCGAGGTTCATTCCAAAGATTGCGCCATAGCCCCAACCACCTTTACGACAGGCGTTTTCATCTATATTGAAATAAAGAGATCCTCCTGAACCGATTTCTGCTCCTATTGCCGTGTAGGGATAATACTTTACAGGTTCCGGGCTTTCAGAACCTGGTCGTTGTTGACTTGTATTTTGAGTAGCGTTGACAGCAGGAGGATTGCTGCCTGTTGAAGCGCTATTTTGGGTGGGAGAGGGACTTGATAGTGGAGTTCCCGGCTGATTGAAAACATCCTTTGTTCCGTCCTGGTATTTGATCATAAAGATATCGGTTTTCTTCATGGTATATACGGGCCCATCTTTCTGTTCAAATTTCCGGTACTCTACTTCGGCATCGCCAACTTTAGTTACTTTGGCTTTGATTTCATCTCCAGTGTTTTTAATGATAACATCCTGAGCATAAAGTTGCAAAACAGCAATAGATGCCAGTACAAATGAGAATAAATATTTGAACATGGTAAATTAATAATAATGACTGCAAATATATATTTGTATGACAATTAATCATTAAATATTTTTTTAAAAACTCCAATCGCGTTTTACTTTATTTTCCATCAGAGTTTCTCGAAGAGGTTCTTTGCGGAATTGTAGCAAAGAATGATTTATGGTCTAGTCCAGCGTAAATCCTCAGAGTCCTCATCAACAGTAGATGGTTCTGAAACATTTTGCAAGTGGCGATCTGAGAGAAAGTTAAAGAGCGAACGTCTCTGATTTACTTTTTGGCAGGTATAAATATCACTGAAATCGTAAAGTATAATATACTTGCCACCCAAAGATAATAACCCAATCCAAAAGAGATGATATGCGCTGTCCTTCCATCTTCAGCAGCTAATATTTCATGCCAGGACAGAAAGGATAAAGAAATACAAATGGCAAGCGAGTCCAATATTATGGATGCTTTTTTTTCGGTTCCTGATAAATAGAATTACTGCAATGAAATAAAGAGGGTTTGCGAGCCAGGTTAACCATTCAAATAATCCTCCGCCTAAAATCGCAAGGCCTCCCATTATAAAATACTCGTAACCAAGCATTATGTGTTTACCGTCAAAGTCATTTATTACGACTGATGGTTGTGTCAATGCAATGATGAAAAGAATTAAACTAATCGAGATCGTGATGGCTTTTATTCTTTTCAATGCATTTGTGTTTTCAATGTAAAAATTCTTCAATTTTTGCAAAGGGCGAAAATAAAACATTTAAACTATAATCTTCATAAACAATCCATTTAATCGAAGCTTTGAGAATTCTGAGTTAATTCAGACATTAATGCCTGATTCTTGCTTATTTTGCACTTTAATTATTTAATCCCGGCATTCGGTATGTTAAAAAGTATTTCATATATAAGCTTCTTATGTCTTTTGCAGTTTTCCATAGGTTCCTGTCAGTCTGCTCATTCCGGCAATGGAATTTCGGGGGTCAGTAAAGCAGATTCCAATATAAATCCCGGTCATGATACGATTAAAGCAACAGCTGCAGCCAAAGACAAGAACGTACAGACACTGGATGATGGCGCCACTATGGTTGTAGGAAACAGTATCAGTGAAAATCTATCAAAATCAGAGCATTACTCAATATTCATAACATTACTTGAAAAATCTACCTTATATAAAACCCTGGGACAAAAAGGATCACTCACGGTTTTTGCCCCATCTGATGAGGCCTTTAAAAAAATAGGCAAAAAAACATTGAACAGGTTGATGAGTGAGGCCGGAAAGGAAGACAGGGAAAAATTCCTCAAATATCATGTAGCTGGCGGCATCATGCGATCGTCAACATTTAGCCCGGGTCAATCCATCAGTACCGTTGAGGGTGATGCCATTACCGTTGAGGTTGAAAGCGGGAAAACAATGCTCGGTGACGATAATGGGAATAAAGCAGTAATAACAAATCCGGATATTTTGAACAATAACGGGATTCTTCATCTCATTGATGGTGTTTTATTGCCTAAGGGAATGAAATAAGATTAAGGACACATGATACCCAGTCGTTTAAAAATTGAACAATAACGCGTAAATTGCATATTCAAACAGTATTACAAAAATGAAAAGCACAATATTTATCTTATTTATTTTTTGTCTTTTTATGTCATTTAAAGCTTTTGCAGGTGGGCCGGGCGACTATGCGCCAGCCATAAAAAAACAAGCAGAAGCAATGGGCCAGGCCCTGATGAAAAACGATTATGTTACCTACATGAAATATACCGACCCAAGGGTGATAAAAGAAATGGGCGGTGAAACGGCTTTTTCAGATACCCTGCAACGTTATGCAGGGCAGCGTAAACATTATGGCATGAAGATCTATGAAATTGATGTGCAGGATCCTTCATGGGTTTTGGATACTGCAGGAGAATTGCAGACTGCTGTACCGGTTTCTTCCGAAATGAAGGTAAAGGAAGGGTTGGTCACTACGCTTACTACATTCATTGGCATATCAAAAGACAAAGGGAAAACATGGGTTTTTATGGATACACAGGAAGGCATTCAGGCCATCCGGATGAAGTACAAAGATATCAGCTCTAAACTACCGGTGCCTGCTCCTGTAGCACCAACATTTCAGAGCAATTAAAATCATTCAGGCTTCTTTGGATTGATCTCTAATGATATTGTCGTTTTCAGCAATGAGGGTATTGATCCTGAATAGCTTGTGAAATATAAAAGTCACAAGAAGTCCAAGTGCGCAGCCACAAATAACAGAGCCAATCCGTCCCAGTGAGGCGTCCCAGACATGAGCGCCTTCCGGGTGCATGAGTACGATGATCATGGCGGCCAGGGTTGACTTGGCACCGGCATTCAACTTAAAATGATCGCACAAGAACAAAGAAATAATAGCTCCTGCGCCCATATTATAAGGTTTGGGAAGATCAATGAGGAGGATAAGAAAACCAGAAAATGCACCTGTCAAATTAGCTTTAATTCGCGTGACGGCAAGGGGCATGGCATCAGTGCCTTCAGGAGATAAAACAAGAACAGCAGAAATGAGACACCATGCAAAATCGAACCACGCAACCCATAAAGACACCAGGTACCTGAGCGCTACGGCAGTTATGTTTTTCAGAACATAAACAAGCAGGCTTTTGTAACGGGGTTTCAAGAAAAGGATATTTATTTGAGATTATTATTGTCCGCCATGACGTTCTATGGCTATTTCATTTGATTTTTTGACCACCTCCATTAAAACCGGTATGTTTATGTCTTCCAGCTTGTTGATGTACAGGCATCCTTTACCGCTTTTAAATTTGCCCAGGTCCATTGTTTTTGTGCATGCTTCAACAACACCTGCTGTAAGGTACACAGTTATATTCGCTTTCCTGGGGGAAAATCCGACCAAACATGTATCACCTTCATGTCCGCTGGCATACTTATAATGGTAACTTCCAAAACCAATGATACTTGTTCCCCACATTTTTGGCTCCTGACCCGTGCTTTTTTTGAATATGTCGACAAGTGTGTAACAGTCTTTTCGCTTGGTTTCATCTGTTATAGAATCAATAAAAGCATTGACGCTTGATTCAGTTTGTTTGGTTTTTTGCTCCTTCATATTGCGGGATATTTATGATGACAAAAATAGAAATAAAACCGATATACAATCAAAGACGCAAGGCGTTGCCTTGCCTTTACAAAATCAGGCGGTACATTTTTGATCTTTTTATCTAAATTCGTCATTCAGATTACAAACACATCTTATGAAAAATATAACAACAACATTTAGTTTATTGGCACTATCTGTCTTTACAACGTTTTTATTTTCAGGATTTAAGCCGGGATTCAATCCTCGTTTTTTGCCGGGAAAACAAGTAGACGTTTCGATATCTCTTGATTCCATAAAGCCGGGACCTATAACCATAAAGCAGCTTACTACTGTCAAAGAGTTGATAATTAAATCAGGACAAGCTACTTATATGGCCAAAAGCTACAATATTATGGTGATGCCGCATGTAGGCCCTAATCACATCATTCCGGGTAGTGGGAATAAAATCCTTTTGAGCACTTTGTTATACCTTAGAAACTGCAAACCCGGTGACCAGATCATCCTGGTGAATCTCAAACTTGCCGGTGACTTTGAAGCCAGGCCATTGGCAGATCCTAAATGGAAGATTGTACCGGAAAGCAATTGATTTGATCATGAAAATAAAAAAAGCTGAATCATCGTTTATGCGATTATCATGATAACCGGAACCCTTTCGAAGTTTTACCTGACGTTTTTATTAATATGTTTTGTGCTGTCAGGTTATAAAT
Source organism: Bacteroidota bacterium (assembly GCA_013288555.1). Lineage (GTDB taxonomy): Bacteria > Bacteroidota > Bacteroidia > CAILMK01 > CAILMK01 > JABDEJ01. The sequence continues at coordinate 36,524 of JABDBQ010000023.1, forward strand.
CTGAAACAGAGCATAAAATTCATCAAAATGAGAAGGTATCTGTTGAAGTTTTTCTTGACTCAATAAAACCAGGGTCGATGAGCATAAACCAATTAAAATCAGTGAAGAAACTGGTTATCAGTTCCGGGGCTAAGAAGTATATGGCCAAAACCTATGAGTTTGCTATTATCCCAAAATCCGGTCCAGCTTCGTTTATCAAATGTGTCGGTGATAAAATACCTGCTAACGTAACCAATTGGTTTCAAAAATCTCAACCGGGAGATATGATCATGATTGCGAACCTGGTCATTTTTGGGTTGGATAAATATGAAATGGTTGAGTCTCCCATGTGGACTGTTGTTGCTAATAAATAATAAATTCTATTTTAGAGAAGGCACCGCCTCGTCTCCTTTTTGCAATCAATACGCCAGCAATTCCTCAATTACCCCGGCCAGTCTCCCTGCAGGAAGAAAATTTTCTTCCAGTTCCGGTGCAAAAGGTACAGGTGTATCCAGTGAACCCAGTCTTTTAACGGGCGCATCAAGGTATTCAAAAGCATTTTCAGAGATCCATGCAGCTATTTCACCGCCAAATCCTCCGGTCAATGTGTCTTCATGGAGGACAAGTACTTTACCGGTTTTGATTACGGATTCCAAAACCAGCTCCTTATCCCATGGCAATAAAGTCCGCAGGTCAATCACATCAATAAAAGCATCCGGGTTTTGTTCTGAATACGCTACAGCCCAGTGAACTCCGGCACCATAAGTGATGATGCTCAAATCCGTGCCGGAAAGTACTCTTCGTCCTTTGCCAATCTCAATGGTATAATAGTCGTCATAAACTTCCTCACTTACGCTGCGATACAGGGCTTTATGCTCGAAAAACATAATTGGGTTCGGGTCTTCAAAAGCTGCGTTGAGCAGACCTTTGGCGTCCATCGGACCAGATGGATAAACCACTTTCAATCCGGGTACGTGAGTGAACCATGCTTCGGTAGATTGAGAGTGAAAAGGCCCAGCACCTACACCTGCTCCCGTTGGCATACGCACCACCACGTCAGCGTTCTGCCCCCAGCGATAATATATCTTTGCAAGATTGTTAACGATCTGGTTGAAGCCAACGGTAACAAAATCAGCGAACTGCATCTCTACCATAGCTTTGTATTTCTTTATAGACAATCCAAGGCCGATGCCTACAATCGCAGATTCACAAAGAGTGGTATTACGTACCCGCTCATCTCCAAACTGTTCCACGAAGCCTTCAGTAACTTTGAAAACCCCGCCGTATTCCGCGATATCCTGTCCCATCAAAACCAGGTTCGGATATTTTTTCATGCTCTGTTTCAGTCCGTCCGATATCGCATCCACCAGCCGCTTTTTAGTTTTGGATGATGTGGAAGGGAAAATACCAAAATGGTGGCTGTCTTCCATACTATTGGATGATACGGTTTTACCCGCAGTATAAGGTGCATAGACATCCCGTATTTCTTTTTCGGTATCGGGGATAGGAGCTGCTTCATTCAACACATCTTCCAGCGCTGTACTTATTTCATGATCAAATGCTTTGCGATGTGTTTCGATAAAAGATTTATCAATAATTTTTTCATCGATCAGCCATTTCTCGAAGTTGTTCAATGGATCTTTTTTCTCCCATATTTCAAACAATTCTTTGGGCACATATTTGGTACCTGATGCTTCTTCGTGTCCCCGCATCCTGAAAGTCATGCATTCAATAAGCACCGGCTCAGGCCGTTCACGCATTTTTTCTGCCAGATCAGATATGGTATTATATACTTCAAGTATATTATTGCCATCTATTTTATAACCCGGCATTCCATAACCGATGGCCCTATCAACCAGGTCTTTGCAGGCATATTGTTCGTTGGTAGGGGTTGATAATCCGTACCCATTATTTTCAATAATAAAAATGACCGGCAGTTTCCAGACTGCAGCCGTATTCAGGGCTTCATGAAATTCTCCTTCTGACGTTCCCCCTTCACCTGTAAAAGCCATGGAGACTTTCTTTTCTTTGCTGAGTTTGTGAGCCAGTGCGACACCAGCTGCCACACTTAATTGCGGACCCAGGTGCGAGATCATCCCAACAATATGGTGTTCATTGATCCCAAAGTGGAAAGACCGTTCACGGGCCTGAGAATATCCGCTGGATTTGCCCTGCAACTGTGCAAACAGTTTATGAAGGTCTACATGCCGGGAAGTAAAAACACCAAGGTTTCGGTGCAACGGCATAATATATTCATCTTCGTGCAGGGCCATTGTAGCCCCTACAGAAATCGCTTCCTGGCCAATTCCGGAGAACCACTTGCTTACCTGTCCTTTGCGAAGCAGCAAAAGCATTTTCTCCTCGATCATCCGGGGCAAAAGCATGCCGGTATAGAGTTCCTGCAGTTTTTCGTTTGATAAATTGCCGCGGTCGTATTTTATATGAAGCTCTTTCAGAGAGCCGGATTTGTTGTCTTGTGCCATGGTTCAAAATTAGGAAAAGAGATGATGTGTGGATGAGATAATGTTTTGTTCCGATATCTATGCATTGTAGAAACGTGAGAGCATCTTTTGTCCCAGGTCGGCGTCCCCGCCGACCTGCACTTTTTGCCTTTCAGGTTATTGGTCTGTGTGTTGTCGGTGGGGACGCCGACCACGGACAAATTGCAAACAACACACCCCTAACCTCCCGAATAAGTCCCCGAAGAGGTCGGGACAGGCGGGACAGGCTCTCTTTTTAGAGGGGAATCCGGTCCTAACGTTTTTAACCATTTGGCACAATAAATAAACATTAAATATTTATCCGTCATGCGTTTCCTAATTTTGAACCATGGCACAAGACAACAAATCCGGCTCTCTGAAAGAGCTTCATATAAAATACGACCGCGGCAATTTA
>JABDBQ010000023.1:39407-39483 GCA_013288555.1 Bacteroidota bacterium
GTTTCCTTTGTCCGCAGCTGGCGGGGGCTCTGACTGCGGCCGAAACCCGATTATACCTCAGTCCATCTCCTATTAA
>JABDBQ010000024.1:0-4223 GCA_013288555.1 Bacteroidota bacterium
ATGAATCGAAAAAAAGTGCCAGTCCTAGTTTCAACCGTTGTTTCATTCCTGATGAAAAGTCTTTGATCTCTTTGTCTTTTTCTTTGACGAGCTCAAGTTTTTCAATGATTTCATTCACTGAGAACCTTGTCTTTTTAAACTTTGAATGAAAATGAATCATTTCATTCAGGGTAAACTCATCAGGCAATTCCATATAAGGCGCCGCAAGTGAAAAATGTCTGAAAAAATCATCAGGGCCTATCTTTTTTTCGTCAGAATAATATATTTCACCTTTTGAAGGAGATTGAAATCCAGAAATAATTTGCAAAAGAGTAGATTTCCCGCTTCCGTTATTGCCTAAAATAGCATAGCTCTCGCCTTTTTCAAATTTATAAGTCAAGTCTCTGAATATCCAGGTACGGTTATATTTTTTACTTACGCCCTCGAGTATAATTTCCACTTTATCTTTCTGGTTTCATGCTTATTACCTCTTACATTTCACTTCTTACTCCTCAATAGTCGCAGTCTCTTTTGCAACCAAAAATTTCTCAGCATCCAATGCCGCCATACATCCGCTTCCTGCAGCCGTTACTGCCTGACGATATATCCTATCCTGTACGTCTCCCGCGGCAAAAACACCTTCGATATTGGTATGGGTGCTTCCCGGTCTGGCTTTGATGTAACCATGTTCATCGAGTGTGACCCAGTCTTTAAATACTTCGGTATTAGGTGTATGTCCTATGGCAACAAAAAAGCCCTGGATATCCAGCGTTGTTTCTTCACCGCTGATCAGGTTTCTGATGATGACGCCATCAACTGTTTTATGTCCCAGGATTTCTTTGGTTTCTGTATTCCAGTGCACTTCTATATTCGGTGTTGCCAATACCCTGTTCTGCATTGCTTTTGAAGCTCTTAATTCACCCTTCCTCACAAGCATGTGAACTTTTTTACAGATTTTGGCCAGGTAAGTTGCCTCTTCAGCTGCTGTATCTCCACCACCAACAATCGCGACGTCCATCTGCCTGAAAAAGAAACCATCACAAACAGCACAGGCTGAAACACCATGACCGTTCAGTCGTTGCTCAGATTCCAGGTCAAGCCATTTTGCTGAGGCGCCAGTTGAAATAATAACAGATTCTGCCTCTATCACATGTTCTTCATCAAAAGTGACTTGTAAAGGCCAGCTTGAAAAATCAACAGAAGTTGCAAGTCCGAATCGGATATCCGTTCCGAACCGTTCTGCCTGCTTTCGGAAATCCTCCATCATCTGCGGCCCCATGATTCCTTCAGGGTATCCCGGATAATTTTCCACATCTGTGGTTATGGTGAGCTGGCCCCCCGGCTGAATACCGGTATATAAAACAGGTTTCATCTCAGCTCTTGCAGCATATATGGCGGCTGTATAACCTGCAGGCCCAGAGCCGATTATAAGAACTTTTACCTTTTCGTTTGCTATTGACATATAAATATATAAAGGTGCAAAATTAGCAATTAAATGCCAACCAATTCAAGGGATTTTCGATTCACTCCCTGATTAGTTTTTGCACCAAATCAGAATTGTCTGTAATAACACTCAAAATATAAACACCTTTGGCGAGTACATTTTTGGTTTGGACATTGAGAACTGTAAAGTTATTGTTCTGCGTTTGAATTTTATTTGAATATAATATCTTCCCAGTAATATTGTACAAAAGCACAGTAGCCTGCTGTGCATTTGTTGTATAAAAACTCAGGTTGAAATTATCCCCGAAAGGATTTGGAAAAACGGAGGCGATAAAATTTTTCCGCTCATTGCCAAGTTGTAATAATTGCCGGGCAATAAAATAATCCGGCAATCCGTATCCTAAAGAATCATTGGGTTTTGTATAAATGCTCGAGCTTTTCCTAATGGCATCTATTACCTGGTAGCTGGTTTTGTCCGGGAAACCCTGCCATAAACAGGCTGTTAATCCCGTTATGATCGGTGCGGCCAGTGATGTGCCACTTACGGGTATAGTCTGCCCGTCAATCGGTGATGCACAAATGGTATTTTTACCCTGAGCACATACGTCCGGTTTGATGCGTCCGTCATAAGTTGGCCCCCTGGAGCTAAATGCTTCTATAATGCTATCTTTATCAACAGCTCCAACGGTTAGAATATCTTCTGCATCGGCAGGGGCACTGATATAATGCCAGGAATTGGTCCCGCTGTTACCGGCGCTATTGGCAAGTATCATTCCTTTTGATGCCACAAGGCTTGCTTCAATGCTTACTATGGTACTGTGGCCGTTCATATCCGCATAGGTATGGTTCATGGCAGGATCATCAAAAGTTGTGTAGCCGAGCGACGAGTTTATAACATCAGCCCCTGCACTGTCTGCTCTTTCCATGCCTGCAGCCCATGTTGCCTCTTCTGATTCAGTCTCCGTTGCTGATTGTTCTGTATGGAAAAGGTAGTAATCCGCATCTGGGGCGCTTCCGATAAGTTGCCCGGGGATATTGCCACACATTGTAGATAATACATACATACCATGCAAATCGGTGTTGAAAACACTATCCGTACCTGTCAGAAAATTATGGGTACCCAAAATACCGTGCCTTTGCCATACCGACTTAAAAGCCTGAAGCGAATCAGTAAAGAGGAATCCGGCGTCAAGTTGCGCAATAACCATACCCTCGCCCCTGAATCCTTCATTTTGAAGCAGGTCGCCATTCAATTGATGGATCTGATTATAAGATGCTCCATAGTCGGATGATGTTTCGACATCAGAAGCCGCAACCAAATCAGAGGACAAACTATGAACGGTTCCCGTTTTATACACTTTGGTTCCGAATTTAACCATTGGAAGCAATATGGCTTTATACAAAAACATGGAGTCAGGTGAATAAACCACAGCAGCATTCTGCCATCTCGACGTGAAAAGAATACTTCCACCTGTTTTTCGAAGACTGTCAAGATAAGGAGGTGAAACGGGTAAATCGTTTTCGGCCAGCGAAATTCCCTGCCTTGCTCTACGATCCAGCGATCTTTGCGAGAGGAACTCGAGCGGCCTGTCCAGGCTGTAAGAATTGTTATTTTTATCTGTAAACTGAATCCAATAAGTGTGTGGTGCTATCTGGGCTTTTAGCAAGTGCAAAGGACTGAAAACCAGAATTGCGAAAATAATAGCTTTATTCATTGCTATTTATGAGGTCCGTAATCTATAAGTGATTGTTTATATTGGAATCCTTCTATCGTAGTATCACCGCCTGCACCATTTGTATTTAAAAATACCGAGTCATGCTCATACCTGATCAGACCTATTTCTGACGCGTATCGCTCATTATAAATATTTTTACTGATCAGTGTAGAATCGGCCTGCAGCTGAACAAGAACTGTAGAATCAAACATCAGGCCTTGGGAAGTATATGGCTGATGAACGAGAACATACTGAGCATTAAAAATATGGGAACTGTCAGTGGTATTATAAAGATCAGGGTTCCATTGCCTGTTCAGCTGTACAGGGAAAATTAGCTTGATAAAACGGTTGTTCCCATCCACTTCCTGGGCATTCAGGTTGTTTATGCTTCTTGTAAAAACTCTTGTTATGATCCAGGGATTGGTTTTTGAATTTCTTCTGGATTCCTGGATTCTGTAAACGGTTCCTCCGGTCGCATCAACAAATTGAGATTGAATGGAATCCATTACCTGATACAAAATGGTATCCGGCTTTTTGTTGGAAAAGGACGCATTATAATATTTAATAGAGTCGGCATTATAAATCAGGTAATTGCCAACCTTCAGAGGGTAATACTGGTTGAAATTCGAGTATATCTTGACATTATCAGTTTTGCATGAAAAGATAAAAACAAACGACAAGATAGCCAGTATTGCGGCATTACATAAGAATCTGATTTTTGGAAAAGTTGTCATCCGATTCAAAAATAACATAAAAATACATAGATCAGATATCAGGCAGAAAATTATTCTACGTCAAAACTCCTGTAAATATGCCCGCCACCAATAACGTCATCACCTTCATACCATACGGCACTTTGTCCCGGGGCTATGGCATTTACGCCATGATAAAAGACTGTATTAATGCCTGTTCCATTGGTTTCAGGTGTAATGATACTCATGGCGCCTTTGTCTTTGTATCTGATTTTTGTAAGCACTTCCATTCCTTCTTCAGGTATGGAAGAATATTTCTGCAAATTGATGTTTTTAACAAGCATGCCTCTTCGTTGCAGGTCTTGTTCCTCGCCAAGTACAACCCTGTTTGTAT
>JABDBQ010000024.1:4233-38873 GCA_013288555.1 Bacteroidota bacterium
CAATGCAATATCGAGACCTTTTCTTTGGCCAACAGTATAAAAAGGATAACCCTTATGCTTGCCGATGACGGTTCCGTCGGTTAATACATAATCCCCTCCGGTTAGAGATTCTTCCAGGTTTTCAACTTTTCTTTTCAGAAAGGAACGGTAATCATTGTCAGGAATAAAGCATATTTCGTAGCTCTCGCTCTTTTTTACCAGCTCATCATATCCCCAGCTTAAGGCAAGTTCTTTGATCTCGGTTTTCCGGAATTTTCCAAGTGGGAGCATGGTTCGTGCAAGGTTTTCCGGAGATAGTCCCCAGAGTACATAGCTCTGATCTTTAGAGGTGTCTACACCTTTTGAAATGATGTATCGGTCGTTTTCAAGCCTTGATTTGGCATAATGGCCGGTGGCTATAAATTCACAATCCAGCTTGTCAGCCCGTTTGAGCAATGCCGACCATTTGATATGGGTATTGCATAACACACATGGATTGGGTGTACGCCCCGCCATGTATTCGTCTACAAAATTGTCGATGACATAATCACCGAATTCATCCCTTATATCGAGAATAAAATGATGGATTCCATGTGATACGGCCACGGCCCGGGCATCATTGATGGAATCGAGAGAACAGCAGCCGGTTTCTTTTTTAGTTCCGCCTGATGTGGCATAGTCCCAGGTTTTCATGGTGATGCCTATGACTTCATAGCCTTGATCTTTGAGCATAACAGCTGCTACGGTACTATCAATACCACCACTCATGGCCACAAGTATTCTGCCGTTTCTGCTCATAATAATAGAAAATATATTCTTAATTCATTGTAAACTATATGCTATAGGCTATAATTATCCTGAGCTTAGTTTACAGAAGTTGAAATGAAATTGTTCCTTAAAAAGAAACTATTTATTATCAGCTAATCCAACCTGGGTGCAGCGCCTTTAATTTCATCGCTGGCATCAGATTCGTATTTTTCAAAATTTTTGATAAAATGCGACGCAAGTTCGCGGGCTTTCTTTGCGTAGGCTTCTTTATCATCCCAGGTATTGGATGGAATTAATATTTCTGCTGGAACGCCTTCGCAATGGTTCGGGATTTCAAATCCAAAAATGGGATCTTTTGCATATTTAGCATGATCAAGTTCGCCAGAAAGTGCCGCATTTATCAAACAACGTGTATAAGGAAGTGAAATTCTGCTACCGACACCATAAGGTCCGCCCGTCCAACCCGTATTGATCAACCAAACTTTAACATCGTTTTCATCCAGTTTCGAACCGAGCAATTCGGCATATTTTGTAGGATGTAATGGGAGAAATGCGGCTCCGAAACAAGCTGAGAAGGTAGGCTGTGGTTCCAAAACACCTGCTTCAGTGCCCGCAACTTTTGCTGTATATCCTGAAATATAAAGATACATCGCCTGCGCTGTGTTTAATCTTGAAACCGGAGGTAATACACCAAATGCGTCGGCGGTCAGGAAAAATATATTCTTGGGAGATTTTCCTACGGAAGGCTCAAGTGCATTATCAATGAAATTGATAGGGTAGGCGGCCCTTGTGTTTTCTGTTTTGGCAGAATCTTTATAATCTATTTCACGGGTTCCCGGTATGAAGTTAATATTTTCAAGCAATGAGCCGAATTTTATGGCATTAAATATCTGAGGCTCATGTTTTGCTGATAGGTTGATTACTTTTGCATAGCAACCACCTTCAAAATTGAAGACACTATCATCGGTCCAGCCATGCTCATCGTCACCGATAAGCATACGGTCAGGATCAGAAGATAAGGTTGTTTTACCCGTGCCTGATAAACCAAAAAAGATAGCAGTATCGCCATTTTTTCCAACATTGGCAGAACAGTGCATCGACAATACATTGCGCTGATGTGGAAGTACGAAATTTAAAACTGAGAATATCCCTTTCTTGATTTCACCGGTATAAGCCGTGCCACCGATGAGGATTATCTTTTTTGTAAAATTAAGGATTGCAAAGTTGGATTGACGGGTCCCATCAATTTCAGGAACAGCCAGAAAACTTGGTGCTGCAATTACATGCCATTCAGGTTCGAAATCAGCCAGTTCTTCAGGTTTCGGGCGTAGGAAGAGATTATTGGCAAAAAGGTTCTGGAAAGCGGATTCAGTAACAACCCTGATATTGAGTCGATACTCTGGCAAAGCGCATGCATAGGCATCTCTGACGTATATTTCTTTACCGGCCAGGTGGTCGGTTACTTTGTCATAAAGGCTGTCAAATTTTTCGGAATCAAATCTGAAATTGATATCTCCCCACCATACTGAATTTTCAGTAATGTGATCTGCTACAATAAATTTGTCTTTAGGAGAACGGCCGGTAAATTTTCCGGTATCTGCAGCAAATGCACCATTTTCGCAAAGGAAACCTTCACCTGCTTTAATAGCTTTTTCTATAAGTTGTGCCGGAGATAAATTCCAGTGGACATTCCCGTTTGAAAGAGCGAGTTTGTCTATAATAGTTTTGTTTTCCTGAATTGAAGCAATTGTCATGTTTTTTCTATTAAAAATCAGACGGCAAATTTACTAAAAATATTGTGAAACAGAATCGCTGATTTATATCAGCTCAATATTATTGAAATCGTAAATCTAGCATTTTCAAGCAATTAAACTAAATTATCCGCAAATAAGGCAAATGTGTGAACTTAAGGGAAATAATTTAACCCCTAATAAAGGTAAAATAAAAAGGGCGGATACGAATATCCGCCCTTTATTATTTGATAAGGCAAATTATAGAAAGCATAAATGCTTCCCGACTTCCTTATTTCTTTTTTGCGTCCATTTTGGTGTCTGCTTTCTTTGTAGAATCAATAGCAGCTTTCTTGGTAGTGTCCATAGCAGCTTTTGCTTTCATTGCAGAGTCAGCAGCTTTTGCTTTTGCAGTAGAGTCAGCCATTCTTGTAGAATCAGCTTTCATTTTTGCTGCAGCAGCGTCGTCAGTTTTTTTGTCGCCGTTTCCGCATGAAACAAGTGTGATAGAACCTGCGATAACAACTAATGCTAATAGTTTTTTCATCTTTTTTTGTAAAATTAAAATGTTTGAGTTTATTGAGTAAATTTTTGTTACTGGTTATTAATGTGATTTAGTCGTACTGTCTTTTACTTTACCTTTACCACTGTCAGGCGCATTCAATTTGCTTGCTGCATTGAGAAGGCTGTCTTTATTCGCCTTTTCTGCCGCTGCATTATTTGCATTATTGTTTGTTCCTGCGTCATTCTGACTGCAGCCGTACATACCTACAAAAAAGCAAAATGCTATAGCATAACCGATTCTCTTCATATTCAGGTACATGTTTGGCTCCAAATCGCCACAAAATTAAGAAAAAACCAACACAAACAAATTTTTTTTACTTTTTTCTGAAAAACAATGACAATGGAACGCCTTTAAAATCGAAATTCTCCCTTAGTTTATTTTCCAGGAATCGTTTGTAACTCTCTCTTATATACTGCGGATGGTTGCAGAAAAATGCAAATCCCGGAGTTTTGGATTGTACCTGTGTTACGTATTTTATTTTTAAAAACTTCCCCTTTACCGATGGTGGGGGATAGCCTTCTATAATCTTAAGCATGGTTTCATTCAGCTCATGAGTTGGAATCCTTTTCTTCCGGTTTTCATAAACTTCCAGGGCTATTTCAACTGCTTTGAAAATCCTTGTTTTCTCAAGCGCCGACACATATAAAACAGGGACATCGGTGAAAGGGGCAATCTTTTCGTCAATAACTTTCTGAAAAGCCTCCATGGTTTTACCGTCTTTTTCAATAAGGTCCCATTTGTTTACCAGGATCACGATACCTTTATGCCTTTTCTCAGCTAATGCAAAAATATTGGTATCCTGGGATTCCATACCATCTTTAGCATCTATAACCAGTATGGTTACATCTGCTTCTTCCATGGCTTTTATAGCACGCATTACTGAGTAAAACTCTATATTATCTGTAACCTTTCCTTTTTTTCGAAGTCCCGCAGTGTCAATCAGCAAAAATTCTTTGCCGAACTTATTATAATGGGTATGGATGGTATCCCTGGTTGTACCCGGGATTGGAGACACGATATTGCGTTCTTCGCCGATGAGTACATTTAAAAGGGTGGATTTGCCAACATTGGGTCTTCCAAGTATCGCAAACTTCGGCAGTTCTTCTGCTTCAGGAGTTTCTTCTTCAGAAGGTAGCAGCTCCATAACCCGGTCCAGTAATTCCCCTGTTCCTGATCCACTCATGGACGACACGGTAAAAAGCTCTTTAAATCCCAGTTTGTAAAAAACAGCAGCATCAACAGCACGGTCAAAATTATCAACCTTGTTGGCAACCATTAAAACCGGTTTGCTGCTTTTTCGCAAAACTCTTGCAAATGACTCGTCTTCATCGGTTACCCCAACTGTGACGTCCACCATAAATAAGAGTAGATCTGCTTCAGCAATAGCAATTTCCACCTGTTTTCTGATCTCAGTTTCGAAATAATCTGAAGAATTGGCTACATAGCCACCAGTATCTACTACCACAAATTCTTTTCCGATCCATTCTGAAACGCCGTAATGCCTATCGCGGGTTACCCCACTCACATCATCAACAATAGCTCTCCGCTCACCCACCAGGCGGTTAAAAAAAGTGGATTTGCCCACATTGGGCCTTCCGAGTATGGCTACTATTTTGCTCATGAATTTAAAAAAGAGCCGCAAAGATAGGTTATTATAGGCAATAACGGGCGGAAAATGAATCAACCGGTTTCTTCGTGCGGAAATATCAGCTGGATTTGTTGGAAATTACAATTGATTTTTATGCGCTGATACGATCCTGCGATGTATCCATTTGCATACCAGAGGGACTGTTTCTATTTGCAGATATCTGAATTTTAGACACTTTATCAGGGGATAAAAAATTATAACCCAAAACTGATGTAAATCATTAAATGCCATTTTAATAGTTACGTACCTTTGTGAAATAAAAGTTCGAATTCATTGAATTTATGATAGATCAACCCATTAGACATGGAAACCGCTCCGCATTTCTTTTTCACGAATTGTTGCTAAAAGACCTGCCCGATGGCAGCGGAAGAAAGTCTTTTAAGAAGGGAGATCATGTTTTTGTAGAGGGAGAGCATGCTAACGGTTTGTTTTGTGTCATTAACGGTAAAGTAAAAATCGTGCGTCTTGGAGAAGGTGGTAAAGATCAGATCGTAAGGCTGGCAGGAATGCTGGATGTAATAGGCTATCGCGCGTTGCTGGCAGGCCAACAATATCATGCTTCAGCCATTGCATTGGAAGATACTGTAGTTGGATATGTTCCAAAAAAGGTATTTTTTGAAATACTGAACAACGATCCGGAAATGTCAATGAAGATGATGCGTCTTCTTTCAGAAGATCTGGACCATAGCGAAATCACCCGGGTGGATATTGCAACCAAGAGTGTCAAAGAGCGTGTAGCAGAACTATTACTGCTCCTTAAGGATGTATATGGCACCAAAATAGATGAAATGACCCTCGATGTCCGTCTCAGTCGTGAAGACCTTGCTTCAATGGCCGGCGCTGCAAAAGAAGTTGTTATCAGGGCTCTCGCTTTGTTGAAAGACGAATATCTTATAAAAGCAAAAGGAAGGGAAATCACTTTACTGGATATTCCGGGTTTAATCAGAACCGCAAAACTGACCGATTAAGATGACCCATCGTTCTATTTTTTCTTTTTAGGAGTTGCTTTAGCCTTTTCGTTAAAATCAAGAGCAAGTCCTACCCAATAGTCAAGTTCTGTTTTTCGGGTGATTCCATCTGTACTTATATTTACATATCCTTTGTAAACCCTTCCTTTCATGATCATTGGGCTGCAACCGTCTTTTTTAAGGGCCTCTTCATAAACTTCAGGATCAATCCGGCACATTATTCTTTCGCCTCCGGCTGTAATGCACATTTTATCGTTAACCATAAAGGCCACTCCGCTGAACATCCTTTTCTCTTCAACTTTATCCTCAGGTTTCATCAGTTCAAGAACAGATTCGCGTACCCTATTTGTAAGTGCTTCATTATATGCCATAAATCACAAATTACTAACCAATATCTCCTGACTCCTAACTCCTGATTCCTGACTCCTTAATTATAAAACAGCCATTTGCCCAGTTCTTTCCAGGTTATTTTCTTGCCATACATCAATATGCCGGTTCTGTATATTTTGCCGGCAAGCCATACCGAAACGATGAAAGAGCCGATGAGAATAAGCGCTGACAAAATCAATTGCCATGGCGGAACTCCGAACGGAATCCTGGCCATCATCATAATAGGTGACGTAACAGGAACCATAGACATCCAGAAAGCAAAAGGCCCATCCGGGTTTTGTACTACGGTTGAAATGGAAGCTATTGAAACTATAATAGGTAGCGATATGGGCAACATAAACTGGCCCACCTCGGCCTGGCTGTCGACCGCAGAGGAAACGGCTGCAAATAAGGAACTGTAAAGCAGATATCCTCCTATGAAATAAAATAAAAACATTCCGACTATCAATGCAATGGGCAGCGTGCCAAGCGCTGACATAGCTGTATGCAATGCCTCTTGTCCCTGGCCTGCATTGGCCGGCATGGCATGTGCGGCGCTATGAGCGCCAATGGCTTGTCCGCTGACGCTGGTAAATATAAAAGTAAGTACCACCCAGATCAGGAATTGCGTAAGGCCTACCATGGCAATTCCTATGATTTTACCCATCATGAGTTGAAAGGGTTTCACAGATGAAATAACAATTTCAACAACCCTGCTTTGTTTTTCTTCCTGTACGCCCCGCATTACCATGGCACCATATAGGAAAATAAACATATAAATCAGAAAGCCACCGGCATAAGCAACTGCAGTTGTGGCACCACTGCTGGTTTCCTGGGTTCCGTTTTCTGTAAATTTCCTGACATTGACTTCGATATCAGTATGCAGCGAATCTATTTTTCCTTTGGGGATATGCATGGCTTCCATGCGCATGTTGCGTACCTGGTGTTCCAGGATGGTATCAATAGTACCTTTAAAAAATACACCCGCATTCTTTTCTGAAAGCAGTTCTATTCCTTTGGGATTATAGATATCAAAATCCTGTGGAATATGAAGGATATAAAAGTCATTACCCCCTGATTTAAAATGCTTTTCAGCTTCAGGCAACGATTCATTATGATTGTAAAAAACGATGTCTTTATCTTCAGAATTGAAATTCTTAAATTTTCCGCTTTCGTCTATAACCGCTACCGTTTTTTTAGAATTGCTGTATTTGGCAGTTAAAACCGGTATCATGATAATAAGCCCGTAAAGTATAGGGGCCAACAGGGTTATCAAGAGAAAGGTCTTATTCTTAACCCTTGTAATATATTCGCGCTGAATGATTAATGCTATCTTGTTCATTTCGTTTCTCCTTTTACGAGTTTAATAAATACATCATTGATGGAAGGAAGTACTTCCTTAAAAGAGTTCACCTGGCCTATCGGCATAAAATGCTGCAGGATGTCATTGGATACTGCATCTTTATTAGCCATAAACCGCATTGTAACACTGCCATCACCTTGTTCATTTGAACTGTGGATTTGATATCCCCAGGCTTTTAAGTCGGGTATTTTACCCGGGTCAGATCTCAGGTTTATTTCAAAAAGGTTTTCTTTGAATTGAAGCTGAATATCAGATACTTTACCTTCGATTACTTTCTGTGAATTATTGATGAGCGAAATATGATCGCAAAGTTCTTCCACAGATTCCATTCTGTGTGTAGAAAGAATGACACTTGCTCCTTCGTCGCGCAGTTTCAGGATCTGGTCGCGCACCAGTTCTGCATTCAGAGGGTCAAAACCCGAAAAGGGCTCATCTAAGATAATGAGGGAAGGTTTGTGAATAACAGTGACGATAAACTGAACTTTCTGCTGCATTCCTTTAGAAAGTTCTTCCATTTTTTTACCATACCAGTCTTTAATGTCAAATACATTGAACCAGTATTTAATGGCATCAAAGGTTTGCTCTTTGCTCATGCCTTTCAGCCTTGAAAAGTATTCCACCTGCTCGCCGACTTTCATTTTCTTATATAGTCCGCGCTCTTCGGGCATGTATCCGATATGTTCAATATCAGATCGCTGCATTGGTTTTCCATTTAAGAGAATTTCCCCGCTGTCCGGTCCGATGATCTGGGTAAGAATCCGGATAAATGTGGTTTTCCCTGCGCCATTAGGCCCAAGCAGTCCATATACGCTGCCCCTGGGGACTGTGAGGTTTATATTTTTCAACGCCTCCTTTTTTGCATAGCTTTTGGAGATATTAATAGCTTCGATGATATTATCGGACATAGTAATGAGAAGTAATTGGTGAGAAGTAAGAAGTAAAGCTTTTTTTGGTTCGGAGCAAAAATAGAGAAATTTGGCAATTTGAGAATAAGATAATGCGCCAATGCAATAATGTGTTAATGAGATAATTTGAAAATTAAAATGCAAATGTTGAAAGAAGCACCATTCCCCTCCTTTAGCAAGGAGGGGTGGCCATAGGCCAGCTTGTCCCGAGAACTCGGGAGGGTGGTTCGGTGGAACAGTTCCAGTTTTATTAATTGCTCACCTCCCAAAAAAAGCCGGCGGGTTAACATATTTTGAATCTCATTTTCATTCATATCTTTGATTTTAAAAACTTTAACCTGATATCCGGGATTACATTTCGCCAAAATGTAATCTCTACCTCTTTATTTTTCAAAAACCCCCTTTTTAACCATTCTGGCCTCCCGAATAAGTCGGGACACGTGTTTTCCCTGTTATAACAGGGAATTTATTTTTCATTTTATAACTGATTGATTTTAAAATTAATACACGTAACTCCTTGACGAATAACAGGCGATAACAGTCCCGAGCACTCGGGATCAGGCCAGAATGCCAAAAAATGCTTGTCCCGAGAACTCGGTGGCTGGTTTATCTTTTTCATTTTTTTTCTGAATCGGATTCTCATGATTTTAGAATTTGCAGGATTGTTGAATGGTTTTCTCGAGCCTGCCAATTCGTAATTCATAATTCGTAATAAGGTTTTATGTACATATATAGTGAGATGCCAAACTGGGTGGGCACTATAAAAAAATATTTTTTAACTTGAATTATTTCAATGCGTTACAAGCAAAAATATTTTTCAAAATGTTTCACTTTTTTAGAATGTTCAGAAAAATGGCTCCAGGGGAGCCTACTGTTTGTAGAAATAAAATTACAAATGATTTTTAGCTCCAGCGGAGCGACCTGTTAAAACAGCAAATCACATAACTGCACAAAAACGGGCCGCTCCGCCGGAGCTTGTTAGAAATTACCCTTGTATTTCTACAAACAGGTTGCTCCGCTGGAGCATATGCTGAAACACGATATTACGCATGATGAATATTTTCTTTTGCCCAAAGGAATTTCAATCGCACAAGGTTAATTATTATATTTGTTCTAAATCACTCTAACCCATGAAAAAACTTCTCCTCTGTTGCCTGACCTTTTTGGCGATATTTAATGCTAATGGACAGTTGTCAGGTACGTATACAATTGATCCATTGCAAAAAGTATCAAAAACTAATTACCAATCCATCAACAATGCCTTGAATGACCTTGAAAACGGACACGGTATTTCAGGGCCTGTTATATTCAAAATTGCGAATGGAAATTATCAACAATCTTTTTATTTAAATAAAATAAATGGAGTTTCTGCCAAAAACACAATCAGTTTTACTTCAATGTCAAATGACAGCAGCAAAGTAAATATACAAAACTCAAATGGATATGAAGTAATAACATTGGATGGGGCCAGATACATTAGCTTTAAAAACATAACCTTTTCATCTTCAGACAATAGCTATAATTCGTCTATTATGCTTATGGAAAATGGGGCCAGTAATATTTCTTTTAAGGGTTGTTGTTTTTCAGGCAGCAGCGGAAGATATGTTAACAATATAGTTTTGACAACCAATACCGATTCAGATATTGTTTTTGACAACAACTCCTGGACGGATTTTTCAAACGGGATTTACAGTAATAGTAACAATGGCAATACGGGTCTATATACAGTCACTTTAAAGAACAACATCTTTGACAGCGTCACAGGTGGAACCAGCATATCACTGAATTCAGCTTTCAACGTAACCATCTCAAATAACAGGATTCATGCACCATTACCAAATACTAGCGGGATGCGTCTTTTTTATTGCACAGGAGACGTTTCCATAACAAAGAATATGGTAAATGCCGGAGTTGGCATGGTGATAGATGGTTCATCAACATCCAGATTAAATCATGGGGATATTTCTGATAATATGGTTATCGGCATTGGTTTCGGGTTGGAGATCATTGGGGTCAGGAATATCGATGTGTATTATAATACTTTCACCATATACGACCCAACGAAGTTATCAAATGCATCCTGTGCATTGACCGTTGAGGCTGACAGCGTTTACATTGAGGATAATAACATTGCGAATTTTGGAACAGGATTTGGAATATTATCCAGTTCATCGGATACAGGGATATCATCAAACCATAATAATATTTATAGCGCCAGCGGTGTAATAGGATCCTGGAACGGGTCAAATAAAAAGACAGTGGCAGATTGGACAAAAGCGTCCGGTCTTGATTCCAATTCCATATCGGTAAATCCTGATTTCCAAAATGCAACCGATGATCATGCCCATAATCCATTCCTGAAAGCCGGGATTCCGATTTCAGGATATACGACTGATATCGACAACATTGTCAGGAATACAAAAAAGCCGGTTATTGGCGCCAATGAATTTACCGTTTACAGGACTGATGCAGGTATGAATACGATTGACAGCGTTGGGAATTCTTATTGCAAAGGCGCCACGGTTACTGTTTATGGGAAAATCGCTGATTATGGTACAGATACTTTAACGGCTTCAACTATTGGATGGAGTATAAGTGGAATAAGCCAAACCGGATTTAACTGGACTGGCAAACTTGGACCTGGAGAAACCATGACCATAAAGTTAGGAGCGGTAACCTTAGATAGAACTGGATATATTAAATGCTGGACAAACAAGTTCAATACGGTATCGGATTCAAACCATGCCAATGATACGGTGAGCAGGTATGTACAGGTAAAAATGGCTGGAACCTATACTATGGGCGGTTCAGGGGCCGATTTTTCCGGCTTTAATGATGCCGCTAAAGAACTGGAGCGAAGCGGAATTTGTGGTAGTGTTGTAATAAATGTGAATAATGGGACTTACAATGAGCAGGTTATGTTCTCTTTTATCAAGGGCGAGAGTTCAATAAATACCATTACTTTTCAAAGTACGAACGAAGATAGCACGAAGGCAGTTCTTCAATATCCGTCGACAAATGACAATTATGTGCCCAACTATCTTATTGAGCTCTATCAGGCTAAATATTATAATTTTAAACAACTCGGATTTGTCCGCACTGGGGAAGATAGCAATGCTGCAGTACTGGTTGTAACAACAGGATGCGATAGTAACAATTTTACAGGGAACAGATTTGTAAGCAATCATGCACACCCTGTGAATTTGCAATATACCTACAGAAATACGACTGTGGATTTACAGACTTCAAACCATAATAATTTGCAAAGGAATTTGATTCGTAATGGCTCACTAGGAATCTATACCTTTTTCCCAAACCAGGCGTCAACGGTGTACCAGGAAAATAAATTTTCAGGCAATACAATAGACAGTTCATATTATTCAGGTTTTCATGGATATGGCCATAGTGTAATGTTCAACAATAACGATGTCATTAATATTCTTGATTCAGGGGCGAGTGGAATCTATCTTTCCGGGGACAGTATCGTTATTAAAAACAACAAGGTGTTTCTTCCAAACGGTGGCTATGGCATATATTTTGGTTTTGGAATGGACCCTGTAAGTAATGCATTGATATTTAACAATTTAGTGTCGGTTATCGGAAACCTCCGTATCCATGGTTCATATGGCATTTATTGCACTGTACCATTAACCTCTTATGCAAATATTAATAATAATAATATTTACATTACAGGGAATGACACCCTATCAAGCGGATTAGGTTTTTTTGGCGGTTATGATTATTACGCATCAAATTCTTCCGCATCAGACAATAACAATATTATCATAAACAATGCTGGTGGTTATGTAATTAATCTTTGGGCAAACCTTGACCTTATTGGCAATAATAATGATGAGTTTACAAACGGGAAATATTTCGGATCCTTTCCACACTTTTTTAGCTCTGCCAAATATAATACATTGAAGGACTGGATACAGGCATCAAAATCCGACTCCAACTCCATAAGCCTCGTCCCCTGGTATAAATCCCTGACTGATCTTCATGCTCAAAACCCATTGCTTGCCGGTGCTGGAAAGCCTTTGGCCTTTGTAACCAGCGATATTGACGGGAAACCAAGAAACACCAAACCGACAATAGGCGCAAATGAAATAAACCCTATGGCAAATGATGCGGGAGTGAGTGCGCTGGTCAATCCATCCATTAATTTTTGCGCCGGCAATAATGATTTTGTGGTGAGCCTCCGTAACTATGGCTCAAATACAATTTTGACTGATAGTATCGTGTGGCAATTGGATGGTAAAAAACAAAAACCGTATGCTTTTTCAGGTAAAATAGTTCCCGGCGACAGTTCTATTGTTGATATTGGGAATGGACTTTTACCCGGAAGCACCTTAAATGACTGGTTTGCATCGAAATACCCTAATGCCAGCAATGACCTGAACCATTATAATGATACAGCCAGCTTTCGGTTTCACGCGTCCATGCACGGGGTTTATACAATTGGAGGTTCCAGCCCTGATTTTATATCGGTTACCGAAGCCATAAATACACTCGTAACCTCAAAAATGTGCGCCCCGGTTATATTCAATATCAGAAACGGAACGTACAATGAGCAGGTTTCCATGCCCGCCATTACAGGATCTTCTAAAATCAATACTATTACTTTTGAGGCTGAAACAGGAGACAGTACAAAAGTCATTTTGACCTATCCTTCATCTTCAAAAAAAACGGATTCCAATTATGTAATACAGCTTGACAGCGCAACAAATACCATCTTCAAACATATTAGTATTGTAAGAACGGGCACAAATGCCAATGCGGCGGTTATAGACCTTATTCATAACCCGGCGAATAATATTTTTACCGGATGCCGCATTATCGGAACCAGGTCCCAGGTATATACTACTGATACGGCAGCCCTGGTTGTGACCAATCATGGGCATGGCTCGCAGGATGTATTTAAAAACAATCTCTTTAAATACGGGAGTTATTGTTATTATTACACTGACTGGCAATCTATAATAAATGGACCAAATAAGACCGGTACGGATAGTTTTATTCATAATATAATTGATAGCTGTCTAAATGGTATTGTTGGAGTTGACGATATATTTTATCCTATAACTACAACTTATGCAGGTTATAATGTGATAACCAATTTTGTATATGATGCATTAAAAGGATGTAAAGCCGTAGGAAACAGGATTTATTCTCCGCTAAATCTGACAGAAGCAATATCTATTTGCAAGCCCCTTATCAATAATATGATATCTACTTCCGCACCAACAGCATTACTGCATTGTGATTCTGTTTTTTATAACAATATCGTAATGTTTAACTCCAATTTGCAATGTGTTGGTATAATAGCGCTCGACGAACAAAATTTGACGCAGCCAGCTATTGAAAACAATGTGATAACTTTTTTTGCAACACACCCATCCACAGCCGTTATTTACGCAAGAACCAATAGTGTTACTTTCAGCAAAAACAATGCTTATTCATATTATAATCAGATGGAAGTGCTGTATAACAATTTGAACAACGTATATACGTACGATGCATATAACAATGACCTTGATCCGGAGTTGATTTCAATTTCAAATCCTGAAGTTTCGAATTATGAACTGGCGCATGCCGGTGTACCGATTCCCGGAATTGATATCGATATCAATGGGCACCTAAGGGATCCGAAAACTCCGAGTATTGGTGCGAATGAAATCCCGGAAACTTATAATAATATTGCTGTAGTGAGTTTGCTGCCACAACAATGCGGCGATACCGCGTATACAATTAGTGTGATTGTACAAAACAGGGGAACTTCCAGGCAGTCAAATATCCCCATATCGGCTGAGATCAGTAATGGAGATACTATCGTGAAGGTTTCAGATTTTATTGATAGTTTGAGGCCATTATCAGGGAATGATACATTTACATTTAAAACTCCGGTATCTTTATATAAGTCAGGCATATATAATGTTAAAATTTATACGGCTCTATCTAATGATGAAAATAAACTGGATGATACTTCTGTTACTTCGCTTATGATTATTGGCAATGTGAAACCATCTAAAAAAAATACAACAATTTGCACCGCTGCCAGAGCAAGGCTTACATTGAATAATATCACGGATGATGATAGTATAAAATGGTATAGAAACGCCAATGATGCAGCGCCTTTGTCCACAAAGGATACATTTGTCACTGGGACAATAAGTAAAGACAGTACATTTTACGTATCTTATGCCAGTCCTCAGTCATTTCACATGCCTTGGAATGATTCAGGTGACTATAAGACAGCCTATTCATCCGGCAAATTTTTAGTCTTAATGCAGGTTTATAAAAGCTGCATATTAGATTCAGTCACTGTTTACCCACAACATTCAGGCTCTTTGCGTTTTTCAGTGGGTTATGGCAACATACATACATCTTTTGCTAATTCCGGTACATATGTATATAATAAATTTTATGCTGTCAATGTTAAAGTCAATTCACCATACCAGGCAGTAAGGGTTCCATTAAAAATACCTCTTAACTATAATGGTTATAATGAACTGGCCCTAGTAGTTGACAGCATGAGCACGGGAAATCTTTTGTTTCGAGAGGCTACCATTCCCCAATATTTAAATCATCCTGTGGAAATGCCAGGGGTATTAACTGTTAATGCGGACAGTTCTGATTTTGGTTATGCTAATTGCAATATTCCTTTATGGCCTTGCCTATTCGATTGGGCCATATCCACCTCATGTGAAGGTAATAAATTCCCGTATAAGGTTCATGTCGGGGGCAAGCCCGGCTTTTCATTGGATAAAGACCCTGCCTCACAAGCAGTATACCACAGCGGAACATTAAATGATCCTGATATTATCAGTCTAAAAAGTTCTGATGTATACCGTTTGTACGCCTCTTATCCTGACGCTGATTATGGAAAAACCTGGTCAGTGCAATCACAATCATTTGAATCAATTGGAGGGGCAACATCAACAGATACAAAGTTTGTATTGCCTTCATCTAAAGGAGTCGGGCAGTTTATTTTTAGCCCTGTTAATTTTATACAGAGTGACAGTATTTATAAATTAACCATGTCTATAGTTACAACCGGGGCATGTGATTCAACAGTGACCCGCTATATCAGGGTTATTCCTTCAACCGTACCTAAATTTTATGCCCAGAATGAATGCGTTGGTCACCCTGTTTATTTTTCTGATTCAACTGCAGATAGCGGTGCTGTGGCTTATTCCTGGGATTTTGGTGATTCTATAGGTTCATCGCAAAAAAGCCCAACGCATATTTATAAAAAATCAGGTATATATACTGCTGTTTTAACTGTTACAAATTCCTTCGGCCAAAATGATACTGTGTCGCATAAAATAGATATTTATCAAGTGCCTCAGCCAGTATTTACTGCTGATACCATTGTTTGTGTTGGTTATCCGGCAAAATTCAATAACAATTCAACACATACGCCTGGCGATTCGTCTTTGTGGCATTGGGGCGATGGTAGTAAGGGAGATACAGGTAAATCAATCAGCCATATCTATAATAAAGCCGGCATTTATACCGCAACATTGTTCATCAAAAATGCCAAAGGTTGCATAGATTCGGCATCAAAAAAAATAAGAATTTTGTCGCGTCCAAATGTCAGTTTCAAAGTAACTGAAGTTTGCCCGGGCGATAGTACACCATTTGCATATACAGGCGTTGACTCAGGAAGTACTTTTTTATGGTCTTTCGGTGATAAGGAAACTTCGGGTTTGAAAAATCCGAATCATTTATATCCTGGTATCGGGGCTTATAATGCCAGCCTAAAGCTGACAAATATCTCAGGCTGTGCGGATTCTGCCAGCCAAAAATTAATCATTTCTCCATGCGTTTGGCCGGGTGATGCCAATGATGACAAAAAGGTGGATATGAACGACTTCCTGGCAATTGGTGTAGCATTTGGAACCAAAGGACATCCACGCCCTTCAGCCAGTATTTCATGGACGGGGCAGCCTTCACCGGATTGGGATTCCGTTTTTTCAAGTGGTGTGAATTATAAACATGCAGATTGCAATGGCGACAGCATTGTAAATTATTCTGATACGGTTGCGATCTCAAAAAATTATGGAAAAACACATCCAAAATCCAATGTGCTTAACCAGGGCAGTATTACTGACCCGCCATTCCTTATTAAATCCACAACAGATACCATATATGCTGGCGATACATTGAAAGCTGTTTTTTCATCCGGAAGCGCCACTAATAAAGTTCAGAATATTTATGGATTGCTGTTTTCTTTGGGTCTGAATCCTTTAATTTTTGATCTGAATAATGCATCGATAGAAATTGATCCATCCTTTTTAGGCACAAGGAATATTGACCTCATGGGAATGAAAATAAATGATATTTCAACCGGATTGCTCGATGTCGGATTTACCAGGACCAGTCACACAAATGCCTCAGGATTTGGTAGTTTCGCCACATTATATGTACCCGTAAAATCGATGTTGCCTCAGAAAAAATCCAAAGCAGCAATTGGAATTTATAACAATGTCCAGATATCCTATAGAGGTAAAAATGTGCCTTTTTATTTTAGTTCGGATTCTTTCGTTGTACTACAGAATAAATCAGGAATTGAGAATATCATTCCGGATCAACTTTCAGACCTTAATATATTTCCGAATCCATTTCAAAATTCAACAGAGATTCAATACAGTATCTCAAGAATTTCAAGAGTGCAGATCGGACTTTATGATATGACTGGTAAACAGATTGCCATTATCAGCAATGAAACACAGATTCCCGGCACTTACCGGTCAGAAATTAATGCTGTAAAATATCATCTGATAACAGGTATTTATCAATTGAGATTTATGACAGATGATGGCTATGTGAGCAGGCATATTGTGAAATTGTAAATAATCATTTATATATAAAATCAACCCGGAAATCATGTCAGGCAAATTCCGACTTGTTATTTATTTATCACCAAAGTAAAGGAATCATTATCGCCTGGTATACACCTTATTAAGGGCGTCTGTACGTGATTGCACGTGTAGCTTTTGATATATATTACGGATATGCGTACGCACTGTTTCTGTACTGATATACAGTATACCTGCAATTTCTTTATAACGATAACCTTTTGAAAGATGGTCCAGGATTTCCACTTCACGGGAGGTGAAATTGTCGGGGAGATTTAAAGCGCCTGGTTTAGAATTAAAAGATTGTATGACCTTTCTGGCAATCTGGGATGACATGGGAGACCCTCCGGCATAAAGTTCTTTTATAGATTCAATGATTCTTGGTGAAGGGGTGTTTTTTAACAGATATCCGGTTGCCCCTGCGCATAGTGAATCGAATATTTTATCGTCATCTTCAAAAACTGTAAACATGAGATATTGAGTATCAGGGCGTTTTGGCTTCATTTTCTTTACAGCATCTATGCCGCTGTTGCCCGGCAGGTGTATATCCATAACAACCACGTCTGCATTTATTGAATTGAAATCAGCCATGAACTTTTCTGCTGATGAAAAAGATCCTAAATATAGCATATCCTCATTATTATCAATGAGTTTGACCAGTACTTCCCTCATTTCCTTATCATCTTCTACAATTGCAACGCCGATTTTCATACTTGTTTAATTAAATAACGCAATTTAAAGTCTTATTTTCATGATAGTTATCGCATTTTAGTAGTATATTCAGCTGTTTTCAAACAGTTCTAAATCAAATCTTAAACAAATTGTTGTGCCTTTTCCATGATTTGAGTTTATTTCGAAGCTGCCGCCAATGGTTTCGCAACGGTTGCGCATATTTATCAGGCCGTTTCCGAATTCACTGACGTTATCTTTTTCAAATCCGATTCCATTATCTTTTATCTCAAAAATTGCTTCACCATTTTCAATCCTAAACGAAAGTTCAATGACACTGCATTTTGCATATTTCAAAGTATTATTAAAAGCCTCTTTAATGATCAGGAAAATATTACGTCTCATCTCCGGGTTGAAACTGATATGATCAACAGCGTCCTGGAACGTTACAATTCTGTCTATCCCTGAATCTTCAAAATAGTTATAAGTATATGTTCTTAAGTAGCTTAATAGACTGTCTGCCTGATCGTTTTTAGGATTCATTGCCCATACTATTTCCCGCAGGCTTGTCATAAGCTCCCTTGAAGTAGACGAAAGTTTATCCAATTTGCCGATTACTTCTCCTGTGAGGTTGTTCTCCTCTTTTGTAATTTCACTTATCATAGCCAGACGGGATAGTCCGGCACCTATATCATCGTGTATATCAGTCGATATGCGAATCCTTATTTTTTCAATTTCTCGTTCCCTTTCCGCTTTTGCCAGTAACTTTTTTAATTTTTGCTGGGATATATAACGGGTGGTGCCAATTATTAGACCAATGGCAGATATACTGATTATGCTTCTGAACCACCAGGATTCCCAATATGGTGGCTGAATAATGAATTGGTAAACTTTTTTTGGGGCTGACCAAACCCCATCACTATTGGCGGCTTTTACCCATAATGAATATTTGCCTGGCACCAGGTTGCTATACCTTATATTCCTGTTTTTCCCCGCATAGTACCATTTATTTTCGTCTCCTTCCAGTTTATAAGCGTAGGTATTGTCAGCTGGCCTTGTGTATTCTATAGCAGATATTTCAAATGAAAAAGTATTTTGGGTATAAGAAAAAGCGCGATCCGGTTTTAGCTTTCCCATTGAAAGTTCATTGTCGAACAATTTAATGCTTTTTATCCTGATAGCTGGGGTATGTTGATTATCAGCTATTTGTTCAGGATAAAAATGATTAAAACCATTTACACCTCCAAAAAAAATCTCCCCATCGGGAGCTTTATAAAATGCTCCGGAATTGTATTCATTTGATTGCAGACCATCTGCAGTCGTGTAATTTCTAAAACTTGATTGTAAAGGGTCGAAACAACTGATTCCTTTATTTGTACTAAGCCATATTCTTTGCCTTTCATCAGATAGCATTCCATAAATAAAGGCATCAGGTACCCCCTCTTTCAGTCCGTATAATTTTATGAAATGATAGCTATTATCGGCTTTTATCAGGCCCATATTTGTTGCAAGCCATATTACATTGTGATTGTCTTTGTAAAAACAATTTATATGTATGCCGATGAGGTTGTGCGGCCATTTCAATTGCAAGGGAATAGATATAAAATTTTGTCCGGATAACATGAAAAGACCACCCGCGCGGTTTGAGAAAAGGAAGTCACCATTATCATTTTCCCAAACAATATTTGGTGAGATATTTGGAGAGAATGGTTCAAATTCCCATTTTTTATTTTTGAAAATTAATTTATATAAAAGGTCTGCTTTCCTGGTTAATAAATCGCCGTTTTTCTTTTGGAATATAAAAGGCGAAAAATTGTCCGGACTTTTTTCAGGGGCCTTATAAATTTGGTTAAAACTCATTTTTTGAGCATCATATAAGCAAAGCCCTTCTTCGGCGCAGATCCAAATGTTTCCCTCCCTGTCAGCCGTAATGCTGTTTATTGTATTTGAACAGATACTATGGATATTTTTAGGGTCATGTTGAAACCATAAAACTTTTCCGGTCCTGGTATTAATAACATTTAATCCTTTGTCGAAAGTGCCTACCAGCAATGAATTTCCAGATTTGTAAAAGCACTTAATAAAATTTGAACTCAGCTGGTTTTTGGTCTCATCATGTCTGATGTTGGTAAGAGGGAATTTTTCTGCCGCAGGGGTTATTTTAAAAAATCCGGCGTCTTGTGTTCCAACCCAGATATTCCCCTCCGGATCAGCATAAAGTACGTCAATATGTTTTAGCGAAGAAGAGTTGTTTTGCTGTTCGTTCTGGTCTTTATAAGACCTTAATAATTTGCCCCCGGGTGTATACTCGTATAATCCTTCGCCTGTAATGGCCACCCAATACATATTATCTTTGTCAACACAAAAAGAAGCAATGTCTTTATGGATAAAAGGCTCTAATGCAGGATAATTTGTAATGGAAGTAAATTTACCTGTTCCTGAATTAAAAACCTGAAATTCATCCTTTGATTTAATCAATAACTTTTCAGGCTCTTTTCCCAGATTACCCAGGATAAAAGTTTTGCCGGATTTCCCGGAAAAAGGATACCAGTCTATTTTCTGCGTAAGGATATTCAACCTCCCTAATTTATCCTGCCTTGGCAGATAAATTTCCTTACTATTGACCATTGGATTGAAGTAAGGATGCAAACATGAATCTGTTCCTTTAATCTTTATAAAATTATGATTTTTAATACTATATAAAAAAATACCCCCGTTGGTGACGACATAATAAACGTTGTCTCCAACTATATCAAGCGCTGTATTTGTCAGGTTTATCCCACGCGGGTATGGCTCTGAAATATGATTAAAATTATCGGAGACACTGTCATATACATCCAGCCCATCGTCGGTACCCACCCAGATTTTTCCATTTTTATCCTGGTTGAGACTCCTGATCGTATTGTTGCACAATGAGGCATCATTATCAGGCTGATGTTTATATATTTTGAAATCATACCCATCGAATGAATTAAGGCCGTCTCCGGTACCTATCCACATAAGTCCGTTTTTATCTTTAAGAAAAAGATACACAGAACTTTGAGAAAGGCCCTCATTGACACCATAGTGCGTTATTGTACAGTCCTGAGCATGCAGATTGGCCAAACATGCATAGAAACAAAGTACAAATACCCCACGTAAACCCCTTCTCATCACATTATCAACTATTGCAGTGCAATATAAAAATTTGCGATGTGTCTGCAAGTTTTTATCTCTCAACATCTACTATCTTTACTGTTGACTGCTAACTGCTAACTGATCACTGAAAAAAATGCCTATTTTTGCCGCTCCCGAATTATATATGAAGAATTACAAGCGTCATACCATAACTGCTGCACTGCCATATGCCAATGGCCCAGTGCATATTGGACACCTGGCAGGCTGTTACCTGCCTGCCGATATTTATGCACGATACATGCGCAGCATTGGTGAAGACGTGGTATATGTATGTGGGTCAGATGAAAATGGCGTTGCAATCACCCTAAAAGCCATGCAGGAAGGCCTTACCCCACAGGAGCTGGTAGATAAGTACCATGGCATGATCAAAAAAGCGTTTGAGGATTTCGGGATAAGCTTCGATATCTATTCCAGGACTTCGTCGCCTGAGCATCATCAAACTGCTTCGGATTTTTTTAAGGTGCTGTATGACAAGGGCGTTTTCACCAAAAAGGTATCAAAACAGTATTACGATGTTAAGTTCAAACAGTTCCTGGCCGATAGATATATTTTCGGGGAATGTCCCAATTGCCATTACCCCAATGCCTATGGCGATCAGTGTGAAAACTGCGGTACTTCATTAGACCCGACTGATCTTATAAATCCCAAATCAAGACTGAGTGGCGAACAGCCTGAAATAAGAGAAACCGAACACTGGTACCTGCCCTTGCAAAAATATGAAGAATGGTTAAAAGGATGGATTCTGGACGGCCATTCGGAGTGGAAAGCCAATGTCCTGGGACAATGCCGCAGCTGGCTGATGCAAGGATTGCACGAACGCTCCATTACACGCGATATGAACTGGGGTGTGCCCGTACCGCTCCCGGGTGCCGAAGGCAAGGTGCTCTATGTATGGCTTGATGCCCCGATTGGTTATATTACAGCCACAAAGCAATGGGCTGCAGCTCAAAATAAAGACTGGAAATTATACTGGCAGGATGAAGATACCCGCTTGATTCATTTTATCGGGAAGGACAATATCGTTTTTCACTGCATTATTTTCCCGGTGATGCTTAAGGCACATGGCGAATTTATATTGCCGGATAATGTGCCTGCCAACGAGTTTCTTAATATTGAGGGTGAGAAAGTTTCAACCAGTCGCAACTGGGCCGTATGGCTGCACGAGTACCTGGTTGATTTTCCGGGCAAACAGGATGTATTGCGCTATGTGCTTTGCTCCAATGCACCTGAAACAAAAGACAATGATTTTCTCTGGAAAGATTTCCAGGCTAAAAATAACAATGAGCTGGCGGCGATCGTTGGTAACCTGGTGAACAGGGTATTGGTATTGACGCATAATTATTACCAGGGTCATACACCCCCAAGAGGCGAAACCGGTGATGCTGAAAGATTTCTGACAGATGAAATCGAAGACTATCCATCAAGAATAGGTACGCTGGCTCAGGAATTTAAATTCCGGGAAGCCCTTACTGAATTGATGAACCTGGCCCGACTCGGCAATAAATACCTCACAGATGGAGAGCCCTGGAAAACCATAAAAACGCATCCGGAATATGCAGGCACAGTGCTTAATTACAGCCTGCAATTGCTGGCAAATTTTGCAATACTTTCCGAGCCTTTTTTACCGGGAACTTCTGCTAAACTGAAGCACATACTTAAAATGGGTGTTACCGGGTGGAATGATGCAGGCAATATGGATATGATTGCTGAAGGTACGCTGATCGGGGAACCTGTAATTTTATTTGAGAAAATCGATGACGAAACCATTGAGAAACAGGTACTGAAACTGCAAAATTCCAAAAAACAATTGCAGACGGTTTTAGAAACCGATAAGGAGGCTGAAAAGACTGATTTTATTCCGTTTAAAGACAATATAACTTTTGATGATTTCAGCAAACTGGACTTACGGATTGGCACCATCGAAGCCGCTGAAAAAGTGAAAGATGCTGATAAACTTCTGAAACTCCTGGTTGACCTGGGTTCTGAAAAAAGAACTGTGGTTTCAGGGATTGCGCTTTCATTTTCGGCAGAAGAGGTGGTAGGGAAACAGGTTTGCCTTGTTGCCAACCTGGAACCCCGTAAGATCAAAGGCATTCTTTCCCAGGGAATGATTTTAATGACAGAAGACGAGAATAAAAAGCTGGTCTTTGTAAACCCTGATGGTATCGTTCCGGCAGGGCAGGGGGTGAGCTAGGGGAGTTGGTGAGTTTGTAAGTTGGTAAGTTTGTGGATGGATGAATGCAGATTTGACAACTTTTAAAAAGTTGTCAAATCTAAAATTACTTTGCACTCGCTTCAAGTCCCTGCCCTTGTTGGTCTTGTGACCAATAAGCCCTGTCACACCTTTTTAGCTAATGTCACCAACAAGTCTTTTTTACTACCTTTGATATAAAAGGGCGGTATGCGGTTCACTGGTGGAACACCAACAAGGGAGGAACAAGCATAATTGTGTTGGACTTCTTTGAGACATATTCATACTTTGTTGCCGGGATCAAATACACTTCAACGGGGAGAATAAAAACCAACTAATTTAGTCGAGCTATGAAATATCTTTTTGCAGTTTCGCACTATGGGTTGGAACAACCTTTAGTTTTTTATCTGGGTTACGAGACAGGATTTTTCTGGTGTCTTTTTTGGAGTGGTTCTCTTTATACTTGCGAATATGCTCGCTCATCATTTCCAATTCCTTTTTAGTCGGTTGCCGGTTAACAACATAAAAATCCACATCAAGTGGTTCGCGTATCAGTCCCATATTTTTATTTATTGAAGTATCTGTCAATCAAAAATTGAGCAGGTGCCGTATCAATGCTCATATAATTACCATACAAAACATCTGCTTTTAAGGTTTCCTTATAATGTTCTACCAATTTTGACTTTGCGATAAACCCTACGAACCCTTGATATCCCTGGTCAAAAGAACGTTTACAAGCAAAGGCTACTAAATTAGCGGGAACTCCCAAATAGAGTTTTTTCCTGCCATTGTTGGTCTTGTGACCAATAAGCCCCCTGTCACACCTTTTTAGCTAATGTCACCAACAAGACTTTTTTACTACCTTTGATATAAAAGGGCGGTTTTTTGTTGATGCGGTTTCAGGGACGGAACACCAACAATGGCGGAAATTTAGAGGTATTTTAAAATGAAAAAGTACTACATTTTTATAGTCTTAGAAATTTTTCTCGCTTGTTCTAATCACAAAAATCAGAACAGTTCAACCATGTCTGAAGCCGGAACGAAAGAAAATGCAACAAATCTTTCATCAGATACTTTGGCAACAGTTTTAAAGATAGACAAAGAACTTACAAGTAGTTTTGCAAAATTGAAAAATAAAACAAAAATTGATACAACTTTGAATTTTATCAATAAAACTATATTGGAAGTTTACTTAGAAAAAGATTCCACAGTTTTTTTGATCAAATGGAAAGATATTGGCGAAGATGATGACACTACATTAAATGTAATTTTGTTAAAAGATAATTATATAATTCATTTGACCTACAATACAGTATTAGATAGCATTATTTCAATATATTATCCCAATCACAAAATGTTTAATATATTTAAAAGCAATGGTAAAATTAGCTATAATGGTATATCAACCAATGCTCAGTTAATGCAAGAGGCGTATTTATCATTTGAAATTGAATGTCATATGTTATTTTTGCCGAAATTAAAATATAAATCTATAATACCTTCTCCCCAAGCAAACCCGATTTTAATAACAAGTGCTTCAATAAATTTAAAATCTGAACCAAATTTAAACTCAAAAACTTTACGAAGACTTCCCAATGGAACTCCATTAATATACTTAGGCGCAGATAATAACTTAAGTAAAGTAAATGATTTGGTTTGGGCATGGTATAAAATTAAAACTCCAAACAATGTTTGTGGTTGGGTCTTTGGCCATCCGAAATACATTGAAGAATTAAATGATGGAGATTAAGATGGTTAGGTAATGTTCCAGATTATCCGATGAACATTCAAAATTTCATATGCAGTTACCCATACCGCTACTGTGGAAAGGAGCGGTATGAAGAATCCGGGATGTACTATTACGGAGCAAGGGATTACCTGCCATGCATGGAAGTGTAGGTTCGCAGGTTTCGAACGGAAGCTCAATAACTATTGATATCCTTGGCAAAGAGGCCGTTAAGGCCATAATAATATATTCCCTTATTGCGCACTCGCCTCCAGCTGTTGAAGCTGATAAAGTGTATTATACAAACCGTTCTGGCTGATCAGTTCCCTGTGTGTGCCGCGTTCTGCAATATGGCCTTTATCAATCACAATGATTTCATCTGCATCCTGGATCGTACTTAATCTATGTGCAATCACGATGGAAGTACGGTGTTCCATAAGCCTGTACAATGCATCCTGTACAATTTTTTCAGAGGAAGTGTCCAATGCAGAAGTGGCCTCGTCGAGAACAAGGATGGAAGGGTTTTTCAGTATGGCCCGGGCAATGCTGAGTCGCTGTCTTTGTCCGCCGGAAAGCAATCCACCCCTGTCACCGATATTGGTATCATAACCGTTTTCTGTTTCGAGGATAAAATCATGGGCATTGGCGGCTTTGGCAGCCTGTTCTACAGCCTCTCTGGTCACCTCTGGCATCCCGAAAGCAATATTGTTATAGATGCTGTCATTAAATAAAATCGGATCCTGTGTAACCACTGCTGTAAGGTTCCTGAGACTTTCAAGTTTTATGTTCCGGAGGTCTACGCCATCCAGTAATATTTCTCCTTCGGTAGGATCATAAAACCGCAACAATAGTTCTGCAAGCGTTGATTTTCCGCCTCCTGAAGGCCCGACCAGTGCAATGATTTTCCCTTTTTCAATTTTGAGATTGATATTTTCAAGGACATTTTCTTTGACATATGCGAAAGAAACATTCTTAATATCCAGAGAAGTATTGAATTCATTGACCGTAACGGCATCCGGATTGTCTTTAATGGTTACCTGGGTATCCATCAGTTCAAATATTCTTTCTCCAGAGGCTAATCCCTTATAAATGCCACCGAAAGCCGATGAAATGGATTTGATAGGTGTAATAAGAAGATAGAACATGGATAAATAACTGATAAAGGCCGGGGCGCTCATCTCCCCGCTATAAACCTGGTTCCCTCCGAACCACAACACAAGTCCGACAACTGCAACCATAGCTGATTCCGAAAAAACAGGGACCAGTGCTTTTTTATGCCATTGCTGTCTTGACAATCTGCTGTATCGCCTGTTTAAGGTATCAAAAATATGAGAGATATATTTTTCAGCATGAAAGGCTTTTATGATCCTCATTCCGGATACGGTTTCATCCACCATACTCATGATACGCCCATAAATGCCCTGGGTATCTGTAGCATCACGTTTGAGGGATTTGCTGATCTTCCCGATAATGATAGATGATATGGGTAATACAAGGAAAATAAACAATGTCAATTGCCATGATATAGAGATCATTAATCCCAGTACGAAAATAATATTGAGTGGGTCACGGATAATTGATTCAAAAGTAATAACCACTGAATACTCAACTTCAGTAATATCTGACGTTACCCGGCTAACAATATCACCTTTTCTTCGGTTTTCTACATAAGCAATTTCCTTGATGATAAGCTTTTCATAAGCGTCACGCCTCAAATCTTCTACTACACGGGTCCTTATCGTACCCAAAGATCTCGAGCTTAAAAATTTAAAGATATTGCCTAATAAATTAAGAAATACCACGATAAAGGTGGCGTATAATAAAGCTGTTCTTTTGCCTAAAGTCAGGCTTATAACTGCGGCATGATACTGCACCCATTGTATTAAAAAGTTGGGATCAAATTTTAGAATAGGCTCTATTTTAACAGCATCGGCTACTTTATTTGGATAAAAGAGCATATCCATTACTGTACGGAGCATATAGAGGGCAAGTGCGCTCAGCACTACTGAAAGCGCGATAAAAACGATATAGGAAACGATTTTATCTTTATAAGGGCGGGCGTAATTTAATATCCTGAGATAAGTCTTCATTTGTAATAGCCCGCAAAGATACTTGAATATTAGGTTTTGAGGGTTTGATCGCTTATTTGCTTATTTCAGCAAATCGATTTTACCTGTTGCTATGACCTGGTTGTTATCGTCGGTAAGGGTTGCAAAATACAATCCACTCTTTAATGGATTCATATCCAGGGCAATGCTAATGTTCCCGATAGCATCAATATTTTCGTCGTGGACCACCTGTCCCATCGAATTTGCAATCCGTAATTTCCAGGTTCCATTTGTGGGTTTGGCAAATGAACATGTAATATTGTTGCCATATGATGGATTTGGGAACAGGTTAAATTCGGTTAGGGGAGCTTCATTCATTTCAATTGAGGACGGTGGTTCGGGAGTTATGCTATCTGTATTGTATTTCGCAATAACAGGGGTACTAAAAGTGCTGTCACCACCAAAACCAATGACCAACAATGGACTCTGACGCCCGGCTCTGTAAAAATATTCACTGCAATCAGCCGTCTTTTTGCCTTGTATGATCCCGAAGGCCAGGAGGAAATATTTATTCGGGACTTTTCCATTTACAAAATAACTATCTATTGTTATGGTCTTCTGCCTGATAAGAATAACGGGATAAGCAATACTTTTGGTTAATGGTGTTGGGATTCGGACCGTACCAAAACCTACAGCAGTATCATATCTAATAAAGTAGGTTTTCTTTAGTGCAGGAGCCGTATCCAGGTTTGCTGATTGGACCGTCCATGAAAATTGAAAAGTTTTGACTGCTTTCTGACGGTGTGACTCTCCAATGGAGTCCGGGAAATTAATGAGGTTAATCCGCACAGAGTCATTCTGATTAGGGATAATGATATTATCATTTGGATTATTAAAAAAACTTGCGGTTGAAATTAATTTTGCGCTTACAAAACTTCCGGCATAATACAAACCCGAGGCATCTTCATCGTAAAAGTTATACTCAGGAACAAAATGATTGCTTAATAAAAATTCATTTTTTTCCGTATCAATAATAGCGGTTTTAGATTTTGTAAAGGGTGTAATAATTTTCGAAACATAATTTTCTGAAGCAGAACTGTCTCCTATAAGACTGCTATAATTCCAGACTATATTCCTTCCTGTTTTTGGGTCGGATATTCCTTTGACTCCAGCCCATTTATAATGTACTGTTCCCGGTAATAAAGGCGTATTTGTCTTTGACAAAGTAACAGGCGATTGGCCATATAGCCTTGAACACAAAAGGACTATTAGTAATCCTGAAAATAAATTTTTATTCATCGAGTGAAGAGAGAATAATAGCAAATATAATAAAAATTTACATAAATAAAAAGAATCCGAAACATGGAATCTATGTTTTCGGCCTTTTTAAAGAAGGTCAAATTTTCGCAGTAATTTCAGCATAGTCTCAAAATCTTTGGGGTAAGGTGCTGTAACTATAAAATCTTTCCCTTCAGTATATTGAAAAGATAATGCGTACGAATGTAAGGCTGCCCTGCCCATAATAGGAGCCTCTTCTTCGTCGGTATTAGGGTTATATTTCCTTTTTACTTTTGATAAATGAAATGGTTTGCCACCATAAAGCGCATCACCAACCAAAGGACAACCTATTGACGAAAGATGTGCCCTGATCTGGTGAAAACGACCACTTATCGGCTGGGCCTTTACCAATGTATAATGCCTGAAATTTTCGAGGCTGTCAACAATAGTTTCTGCTCTTTTGCCATCCCTTTTATCAACAACTGCTTTAAAGGTCCCTTTTTTGGTAAGCGGAAAATTAATCATGGTCTGTTCAAACTTCCTGACACCTTCAACAACAGCATGATATTCCTTATGAATTTCTCTTTTTTGAAACATCAGGGAGAACTTCTTGTAGGTATCTTCATTTTTTGCGGCGAGAATAACACCACTCGTTTCCTTATCAAGCCGGTGACAAAGCATCAGGCCTTCATTATATTTTTTAGCCATGTCAAACAGGCTCATTCCACCCGGACTGTTGTCTTTCTCAGAAGTCAGGTTTGCGGGTTTGTTAAAGATGATAATATGGTCATCCTCATACAGAATGAGGTCCTTTATTTGTGGAATTTTCATTTTATTTAATAAGCTGGTTCAGTTTATTATCCAACTCTTTGCCGTAGATGTTTTTTGCTACAATTTTCCCCTTCCTATCAATTAGAAAATCAAAGGGTACATCATTTACTACATAAGTTTCAGAACCTGCGGACTGGTATCCCAGCAAATCAGAAAGATTTAGCCAGTTCATGTGATCGTTTCTGATGGCTTCAGTCCATTGGTCTTTCTTTTTATCTACTGAATAACTAAGTATTTCAAACCCTTTGTTTTTGAATTTTTTATACAGCTTTTCGAAGTGGGGGTTTTCATTTCTGCTATCCGGATTGTATGAAACCCAGAAATTCAATAAAACGACTTTATCTCTTAAAGATGATAACTTTACAGTCTTTCCTTCCGGGGTCTGGGATATAATTTCGGGAGCATATTTTCCGATATCTACCGGGGCATAAGTGGCAACTTTGTCATGCATCGACTTATAAAAAACGGTTTTCGAATATCTGCCCGCGAGTTTATTATCAAGGTTTTTCAGAAACTCAAAATCTTCTACAGGATCAAGATATAATGAAGCCAGGATGGCTACATAAGAAGTGTCAATTTTAGTAATGAACTTCATCAGGGTTGCTCTTTTTTCTTTATTGATTTCCTTGTATTGTTCTACTCTTTTATCCATAAGGCGCACATAGAGTTGCCTGTTATTTTGTGATGCTTTTATGCGGTCTTCAATATCACTCTTCTTGGCATTTGCATCATTAAGGATATTAAAAACTTCTTCCAGTTGCAAAGACTCTACAGAACCATAAACTTTATAATCATCCGGTTTTTCCAGAACTATTGTAAAATCAATTGTATCTTTAGGTCTCACAATAAACTGGATATTCCCTGCCGGGAGGCGCAACTGCATCAACTCCGGCCCGGAGCATGCCCCATCAAATCCAAATCTGCCTTCGCTGTTCGCTGCCTGTACAATCAATGGTTTGATGTCATTGCCAATGCCAAGTCTGTCAAGTGTTATGTTACCCCCTTCGCCATGAATAAGTACACCCCCGATATAATATGGATATTCTTTGGCAGCCTGTACTTTGGCACTCGTGTCCTTAGTAGCTGATTTTGTGCCTCCAGAGCCAGTCAAACTGCTGGTTGGAAGGGTATTGATGACTTTGCCTTCTTTGTTTTTTACGATGGTAATACCGCTATCTGTTTTGATGGTATCATAATTTGATGCGTCCGTTTTAGCATCCTTATGATTGCCGGAACACGAAACGAACAATACTGCCGGGATGGCAAAAGCTAAGAGGAGACTTTTCATTTTTTGGCAACTTTCTAAGTGCAAGATAGCTGTTTTTTGAACAAAATCGGCGATGAAAAAATTCTTTCATCCCTTTTTGATGGCTTATTTCAAGAAAGAAAGCATATTTGCACATGTCAGGAGAAGCATATAAAAAAGGATTTGCCATTTACCTTAAAGTTGAAAAGGGACTTTCGACAAATACTGTTTCTGCCTATCTGGATGATGTTGATAAGCTTTTTTCTTTCCTGGAATCAACACATCCCGGTTTGGGAATTGTTTCCGTAAAACTGGATCATTTATCTTCTTTTATTAACCAGATTGCCGAATTGGGCCTTAGTGTGGCCAGTCAGTCGCGGATTATTTCCGGCGTTAAAAGTTTTTTCACTTACCTGCTTTCAGAAAATATCACCCAAAATGATCCGTCAGAATTATTGATTACACCCCGGTTAAAAAGAAAGTTGCCCGATGTATTGAGTGTGGATGAAATAGATGAAATTTTTAAGCAGATTGACATGAGCAAGCCGGAAGGGCAACGCAACCGGGCCATGCTGGAGACTTTGTACAGCAGTGGCTTAAGGGTTTCAGAACTTATCAGCCTGCCAACATCACATATCTATTTTGATGATGGATTTTTAAGGGTTATTGGTAAAGGAAACAAAGAAAGGCTTGTTCCAATAGGTACAGAAGCGTTAAAACACATAGCCATTTATGCCAATAATATCCGCGTTCATATCCCAGTAAAGCCAGGCTTTGAAGGTGTTTTCTTTTTGAATAAAAACGGTAGAAAACTGAGTCGCGAAATGGTGTTTATGATCATTAAAACACTAGCTGCTAAAGCGGGAATTAATAAGAATGTACATCCGCATACATTCCGGCATTCGTTTGCTACCCATCTGGTTGAAGGCGGTGCTGACCTGCGCGCAGTACAGGAAATGCTTGGGCATGAATCCATTACAACTACAGAAATCTACACCCATCTGGATCGTAATTACCTGAAAGAAGTGATTCAGAGGTTTCATCCACGGGCATGAGTGAATTAAGGCGCAGCATGAGGCCAGGTTTCCTGTATTGAATAAAGACCGGCACGAAGGGAATTTAAAGCCGTATTATCCTGGGCACTATTGTTCCAGTCCGCTATTAATTTTCTTGCTTTTTTATTACATTCAATCGGCTCTGGTACTGTTAGTAATAAATCAAGGACTCCAAGAATTACAGCTGTAGCCGAAACGCCAACGAGGAGCAATTTATTTTGCTTGCCAATATTGAAGGCTAATCCTATTCCTGATCCAACCGCTCCGAGGGTTATCCAGGTGTAGTATTTATGTTTACTCGATGAAATCAGGTCTTCATTCGATTCGATATTCTGAAAAAGTACAGACCTGATAGAATCTCCCATGATTTTTGGATTTTTAACCGGACTGATCAACTTTGAAAATTGATCCAGGTTGGACTGGTATCTTTTTTCATACCTGATCGTTCCGCAACCCGAATTCAAAATAGCGCAAACAAATATGAACAGGATAATTTTTTTCATTTTTTATGAGTCTTTTTCTTTGCTTACGCCTTATTCCTTACGCCTTACGCCTAATATGGATCTACATCAATCACAAACCTGACGCCTTTCCATTGTTTATCAATGCGGTATCGTGTTATTTCTTTAAATATCATATTTTTGGCTTCGGCCATATTCATATTTTGTCTTTCAAATTTAAGAAGGATATTCATGAGATATTTATTCCTGAGTCTTGAAACGGCCGGTGCTTCAGGACCTAAAACCCTGGGTCCGAAAATATCTCTCAGATCATCTGCCAATTTATGAGCAACGTCTTTTACTTTGTCCTGTTTCTCATCTTTAAGAACAATTTTGATGAGTTTATAAAACGGGGGATATTTATAATCAATTCTTTCCTGGATTTCATGATCGTAAAAACCATCGTAATTGTGGTTAATCAGAAAGTGAAATATCGGGTGTTCAGAATTGTATGTCTGGATCATTACTTCCCCTTTACGGTCTCGTCTTCCTGCTCTTCCACTTACCTGGGCCATCAATTGGTAGCTGTGTTCTATGGCGCGGAAATCAGGATATCTCAGCATCAGGTCGGCATTCAGAATGCCAACAAGTCTTACATTCTCAAAATCAAGACCTTTGGTAAGCATTTGGGTGCCAATTAATATCTGTGCTTCATTGTCTTCAATGGCTGTAATGATTTTGGAATAAGCTGTTTTACTTCTTGTGCTGTCCTGGTCCATACGAAGCGTATTGAAGTTCGGGAAAAAGATTTTGAGTTCGTCCTCAATTTTTTCTGTCCCAAATCCCAGCATTTTCAATGTATAATTTCCACAGGCTTTGCATTGTTTCAAAAGTGGCTCATGATAACCACAATAGTGACATATCAGGCTTTTAGCAGCCTGGTGATAGGTAAGGGCGATATCACAATTCTGACACATGGGTACCCAGCCACAGGTGGTGCATTCCAGCAGGGGTGCATAGCCGCGCCTGTTCTGGAAAAGAATAACCTGTCCGCCTTCCCTGAGGGTCTTGTCCATTTTCTCATGAAGTACAGATGAAAAATGGCTTTTCATGAGTTTTTTCTTAAGCTCTTCTCTAAGGTCAACGGTAACAATTTCAGGTGGTTGAATAGAATAATATCTTGAATCGAGCCTCACATATCCGTATTTTTTACGTTTGGCATTGAAGTAGGTTTCGAAGGCTGGCGTTGCCGTTCCCAACAGGGTTTTACAACCCGAAATTTCTGCAAGGTAAATGGCACTGTCCCGGGCGTGATATCTTGGTGCCGGTTCAAATTGTTTGAATGAATGTTCGTGTTCTTCATCAATAATGATAAGTCCCAGATCTTTAAAAGGAAGGAACAAAGCAGAGCGAACGCCTAATACAATCTTATGCGTCCCGTTGATGACTTTATTCCAGATTTCCACGCGTTCACTCGCATTGAATTTGGAATGATAGATTCCGATGTCATTGCCATATCTGCCCCGTAATCTCCTGATAAGTTGCGTTGTAAGTGAAATTTCCGGCACTAGAAATAATACCTGTTTTCCTTGCTGGAGCGCATCATCCATCAGCTCCATATAGATATGTGTTTTACCGCTTCCGCTCACGCCGTGCAGCAGAACAGTATTCTTCGTTTTAAACTGCTTATAAATCTCATCAAGTGCAGTTTGCTGATCTGTTGTAAGCTCGTATTCTGCATTTTCACTTTCAATCAAAGGAAGTCGGTCCACTTCCATTTCCTGTATAGCAAGAATCCCTTTTTCAATCAATGATTGTAAGGCGGATGCTGGAGCACCAGTCGCTTTTATAAGGTTTTTGCGAAATATTGGCTTTCCTGATTTAACCGCCTGCAGATAAGCCATCAACAGGTCTGACTGGCGGGGGGCTGATTCCAGTTTTTCAAGAAGATTTTTTACCATTTCCTTATCATTGGCATCAAATAAATGGCTTACAAAGATCTCTTTATGCTTTTTATATCCTTCGTTCAGTTCTTCATTCAGGATAATCAATCCCTTTTCGTACAGTGATTTAAGAGTGGGCATTATTGTTTTTTGCTCGAGGATTTCCGTTAATCCGGCAATGGTTACCGGTTTGGAAAGATGAAGGGCATTCAGCAATTGAATTTCCTTGTCAGATAACTCATATGAATTCACTTTAAAATCGGGATGAATCAGGATGCTTGTTTCACTCTTCATTTTCATGTATGCCGGAAGCGCTGCATCCATAATCTCACCCATGGAACAACAATAATAGGCCGCCATCCATGACCAGAGTTCAAGTTGTCGTGGACCTATAACGGGTTTTTCGTCAAGGATTTCCAGGAGAAATTTGGCTTTATATTCTTTTGGAGGTGTTTCATGAATTGCGGCAATGATTGCAGTATAAATTTTCTTTTTGCCAAATTGTACTGCCGCCCGCTGCCCGGTTTGTACAGTATCTACATATGCAGATGGTACCCGATATGTATATAGTTGCCCGGTTGATAGGGGTAAAATAACATCTGCGAAAACGACTTTATAGCCGGAATCGTCATTTTCTTCATCAAAATTACCGAAAACTAATTGTGTGGCCATGGGCAATGCGAGACAAACTTAACTAAACATATTTTTAATTGCTAATGTTGTGTATTTTTGGAAATCATTTTATAATTGAACATGATCTGGCGTAAATTTCTTTCATACATCAACATTTTTGGCAAAGGTCAGCCAAACACCAAAGGTAATATTAACCTGAAATTGATGCATGGTATCAACCGTATTTCTATTCTCGTATTTATCA
>JABDBQ010000025.1:0-643 GCA_013288555.1 Bacteroidota bacterium
ATACAGGTGAATCTATCATCATCCCAGCTCATAAATCAAATCTTATTAAAGGAAATGAGCGCTTTAAAATGATTCTGACCATCATAAAAAGCGGTTATGAGGATAATGTATCTATTTGATGATGATATAATTCATACTACTGATAGACAGTGTTAATTTCCTGGTCTGCATTCGATTCTGATTTTGTTTATCGGGATGTGTGAATAGTATAACTTTTTCCCGGAAATGTGTAATAACGGTGAAAGTAAAGTAATCCAAATTTGTATAATAATTATTCTACATTAAAGGAACACACCAATGAAAACATCAAGCACAAGCCCAACTTCAAATGAAAAAATAAGGATATCTCAGGATACTATTCACAACGGGATTGAAAATTATGAAGTTGCTGCAGTTCATCCGTCAAAAAAATATAAATATATGTTGCCATCTAATGGAGGTATATTTTCAGAAGCAGCAAAACGTTATAAAGCCGTTCAGCCTCGAAAAGTTATTCAAGGAATATAACTGAGGATTCTGACGAATGTCAGATGAAATGAACATAAAATCAGCTGCGTGGTTATTACTACGAAATTAAAGCAACTACGCTATTTACCTTCCTTTTAGCCATATGGGCGATAATGGGTTTTATTAATGAAAAAAG
>JABDBQ010000025.1:653-37037 GCA_013288555.1 Bacteroidota bacterium
TTATTTTAAGGCCCATAAAAAAGATTATATCAGGAAAGCGGGCCAGGAAATAAATCAAAAAATTCAGGCGCAGGTCATTATTAAAGATGCCGATATCAGTTGGTTCGCAACATTCCCATATATATCCATAGCTCTAAAAGATATCTGTATTACTGATACAACCAATGGCATTCGATCACTTCCATTCCTTGATGCTAAAATGTTATATGTCAGTTGCAACCTGCTTCAACTTATCACCGGGAATGTTCATATCAACAGAATTGATCTGAGAGACGGACAAATAAATTTTCACAGGGACAGCCTGGGAAATAGTAATCTTCATATTCTTGACAAACCAGGAAAGCTTAAAAAGCCTACAGGTAATGACGCAAATACTTTATTTAATGCCCTGACATTGAATAACATCAGGTTGTATTTTTCTGACCTGAGTGAGCAAAAAAATTATGATCTGGTCATAAAAAAACTGGAATGCGTCGCGGATATGGAAGATACCGTTTCATGCTATCAGATCGGTCTTGATATGCACGTAAATTTTCTTGGATTGTATATGGTTGATGGAACATACGGCCGGAACAAAGATCTGAATGGAAAATTTAAATTATATCTGAACAATCAAAAACAAACACTTACCTTACATCACATCACATTATTATTAAACCATGAACCAGTGAATGTTGACGGGGTTTTTAATCTTGATACGGCCCAGCATTTTCATTTACAAATCATGTCATCATCCTTAAGTTATGAAAATGCTGCCACAGCATTGCTTGAAAAAACGCAGCCTTTGTTGTCTTTATTCAAGATCACAAACCCTATAAATATTCATGTTGATATGTATGGCGACACCAAATACCTTTCAATTCCGCACATCAACCTGGAATGGAGTACAAATGACAATGTGATTTCCACTCCAATCGGATTGATTTCAAAATGTTCATTATCTGGTGTATTTATCAATGACGTAAAAAAAGGATCGCCTCGCACTGATGAAAACTCCAGGATGACCATAAATCGTTTCAGCGGATATCTTAATGACAAATCTCCTGTTTTTGCCAATAGCATTATCGTTACCAACCTGATACATCCCTTTGTCCATCTGGAACTAACTGCAGACTGCCATCTTAATGATATAGATTCTCTGATGAACAGTAATGATTTTAGTTTAGAATCCGGTAATGCTCATATCAATCTCATTTATGATGGCCCGATAAATGACAGCGCCCGGATTGCTCCCAATATTGAGGGAACAATTAATCTAAGCAATGCCAGGATATTATATGCGCCAAGGAATATGAGAATAACAAATTGTAATGGAACATTGATGTTTAATCATAAGTCATTTGCAATATCTGATCTTCATGCAAAACTGGGTGCATCTTCGATAAATATCAGCAGCAGCGTGAATAGTTTTGCCCCGATATTTACACACAGTTCCGAAGAAATGCTAATGCAAATCCATCTTCAAAGTCCTTTGATAGATCTTAACGAGCTAATTCCATTTATCAGTAAACCGAAGCAGGTTCATAGTTCGATAAAAGCCCGTCGCAAAACGTTGTCAGGTATCAGCCAGGCGATGGATCAATTTACGGATTTGTGTAATGTACATGCTTATTTTTTTGTTAAAAAAATTACGTTCAGACATTTTGTGGGGGAGAATTTAAATTCGGATGTAATAATAAATAATACCAGCGGATGGAAAATTAATTCTTTGGTTATAAATCAGGGTTCCGGCATGATCAGTCTTGCCGGTTCTGTAACTACAAGTACTGCAAATAATCATATTGTAGTGGTAAAAACAACTTTAACGAAGATCGACATCCCGGGTATATTTTATAGTTTCAATAATTTTGATCTTCAGTCTTTTAACAGCAAAAATCTTAAAGGAGAGGCAAACCTCCAGGGCAGGTTAGAATTAACCATTGATGATAAGGCGGACGTTATTCCAGGCTCATTGAAAGGCGACTTGTATTTTCAGCTCAAA
This sequence comes from Bacteroidota bacterium, assembly GCA_013288555.1. Lineage (GTDB taxonomy): Bacteria > Bacteroidota > Bacteroidia > CAILMK01 > CAILMK01 > JABDEJ01. The sequence goes on from JABDBQ010000025.1 coordinate 2,635, forward strand.
AATGGCGGATTGCTTGATTTTAAGCCCATTGTAGATATAGGAAAAAAGATTTTCCCAAAAAGAAACTTTAACGATATAGAATTTGCGGAATTGGATGATCATATCTCCATTTCCAACAAAATAATAAAAATGAACAGGATGGAAATTGCCTCCTCTGCTTTGCATATGTATGTTCAGGGAAATTATGATTTAAGTGGAACAGGTACCGACATTGTGGTACAAGTGCCACTTAAAAATATATCGAAGCCGGATAGCAGTAAAGAGCCGAGCAATAAGGGCATTTATGCAAAAAATGGCCCAAGCGTATATGTGCATGCAGTTCAAAACGAGAAAAAAGAAATTGAATTCAGGTATAGCTTGTCAGATAAAACAAAAAGCCTTACCAAACAAAATGTACCTTCCAATACTGATAGCTCCGGTGAAATCCACCTGAAAAAATAGCTGCCTTCTCAGTAGCTGTTTATAAATATCTTGGTAAATATCTGTTTATCACATACCTGTGCCTGGGGATGAATAAGAATATGAAGTGAAATTCAGGGAAAAATCTCCAAATATGTGAATAATGTAAATTAATTAATAAAATATGTAAGAATCAAGATGTTGAAGAATCTCAACTTTGTATCGAAATGAATTCACATCAAATTAATACAATAATGGAAATTTTAGAATCCCCGGATAACAATGAAGAATTAAATATTTTAAATGGTGAAAATCATGAGAATAGTGAAAATTCCGAACCTTTGGAACCTGTCACAGAAAAAAAATACAAATATGCTTTCCCTTCATATGGAGGCGTTTTTTCTGAAGCCGCCATACGACACAAATACAAAAAATTGAATAATATGAATAACTCGAGTGAAGATCCGGCATCGGAAATATAAAATGTTCGTCTGTTCGTAAAAAAATTAAGCATATCCAACCAGGCAAGGTAATCTGTTACTTTACTTTAAAGCACCGTGGAATACATGGTGCTTTTTTATTTCCCATTAAAAATCAATGTGTGAATAATGCAACAAATACAATTTGTTATGTAACAATGGCCGGATGAAACAACGCCAACTTTGCATGGTGAAAAATAATTCACAACCTAAATCATGATTGATAATAATATGAAAAAACTTCTTACAACTTTTGCCATCGTAACGGCAGTCTTATTTTTTGGGTGCAAAAAAGACGACTTCGTGGCAAAATTAGGTAAATGCCCCGTCGTCGTTTCAACAAACCCTGCAAATGGCGCAATTAATGTACCCGTAAACCAGGTTGTTACGGCAACTTTTAATGAACAAATGAATCCTGAATCTATCTCATCGGCTTCGTTTTCTTTACAACAGGGAACCACAGTCATCGCAGGTTCATTAACATATAATACTGGAAACTACACCTTAAGTTTTACGCCTTCGGTTCCTCTTAGTGCCAATACCACTTATACCGGAACTATTGCTTCATCAGTTAAAGATTCATTCGGGGATCTGCTGCAAACGCCTTATATCTGGACATTCAGTACCGGAACAACATTGTTACCTGCTGTAATAGCCACAGACCCACTAAATAATGCAACCGGTGTCGTCATAAACAAAATAATAAATGCCACTTTTAATATGGCAATGGATCCATCAACATTCACTGTAAATTCATTTACACTGAAACAAGGTGCTTTACTTATCCCAGGAACTGTGTCGTATAATGGCCTTGTAGCGTCTTTTATGCCTACGGCAAATCTATTGCCCGGTACGATCTACACTGCAACTATTTATAATACTGTTAAAAATTTAGCAGGAACAACAATACAGAACAATTATGTATGGTCATTTACTACGGGAGTTCTATTGGCTCCGATGGTGATTCTAACGGACCCGACCAATAATGCCAGTAATGTTCCGGTCAACAAAATAATAACCGCAACTTTCAGTGTTCCCATGGATCCGACAACAATCAACGCAACCAGCTTTAATATTAGAGCAGGTGCAAATTCTGTATCCGGAACGGTTACCTATTCAGGTACTACCGCAACTTTTACACCGTCAGGAGTTCTTGCCACCGGTACAACTTATACCGCAACAATCACTACGGCAGCCAAGAATGTTGCAGGAACGCCAATGGCTGGTAATTACGTGTGGACTTTCGCAACAATTTCTATAGCGCCAATAGTGATATCTACCGACCCGGCAAACAATGCAACCGGAGTAGTGCTTAACAAAGCCGTATCTGCAACTTTTAGTGTCCCTATGGATCCACTTACCCTCAATCGAAATACTTTTACGATAAAACAAGGGTCCGTTTTGGTAGCTGGAAGCATTTCTTATAGTGGCAGCACCGTAACATTTACCCCATCAGCTAATTTTTCTCAATCCAATGTATATACAGCAACAATTACAACGGGTGCAAAGAATGTTCCGGGTACGCCAATGGCCAGTGATTATGTATGGTCATTTACAACCGGAAATCTCGTAGCTCCGATGGTAATTTCTACAGATCCTGCAAACCTTGCAACAGGAGTTGCGCTTAATAAAACAGTTACTGCAAACTTTAATGTTGCAATGGATCCCAATTCGATCACAAGTTCAACTTTTACTATTAAACAAGGTGCCAATCCGATAGCCGGAACTGTTACATACAGTGGTACAACTGCCTCTTTCGTTCCTGCATCAAATTTTACTTCAGGAACTATTTACACAGCTGTTATTTCAACCGGGGCCAAGAACGTTTCGGGGACTCCTCTTGCAAGTAATTACCAATGGACATTTACTACTTTGTCTCCCACACCGCCTATAGTGATATCTACCAGCCCTGCAGCCAATGAAACCAATGTGGCTTTAAATAAATCAATAACAGCTACTTTCAGTGTTGCTATGGATCCCAATACTATTAGTACTTCTACTTTCACATTACAGTTGGGTACGACTGCTGTACCAGGAACGGTTTCATATAGTGGAACAACAGCAACATTCAAACCTACTTCAGGTCTTTTATCAGATAATACCTATACGGCAACCGTTACCACAGGTGCAAAAAATACTGTGGGTACACCAATGGCAAATAACTATGTATGGAATTTCAATACCATTGCACATTTAGGCCCGAATGCTCCTGACCTTAAATCAGTCGCCAGGTTCGGGATTATAGCTGGTGTAGGCGTAAGTAATGATGCAGGTTATAGTGTCATAAACAATATGGATGTTGGTATTTATCCGGGTGCACGGTCTTCCGTTACTGGATTCCCGCCAGCAACCATAAAGAACGGAGCCATTTATGCGTCTGACGATACTACTCCTGCCGGTACTGCAGCTATGTTGAAACAGGCAAAGATAGACCTGACGAATGCATATCTGTATGCTGCCGGAGCAACAACACCTGCACCCGCAACGGTATCAGGTGATCAGGGTGGTAAAACACTTGCCCCGGGTATTTATAAATCCACGTCAACATTGTCAATTCAAAATGGTGATCTTACACTGGACGCAAAAGGCGATGCGAATGCCGTCTGGATATTTCAGGTTGCATCTTCATTTACAACAGTAGGCGGTTCTGGCGGAAATATTATCCTTAGCGGAGGCGCCCAGGCCAAAAACGTTTACTGGCAGGTGGCTAGTTCAGCAACCATAGGTGGATACACTTCTTTTTATGGAAATGTTATGGCATACACTTCTATCACAATGGGTGGATATGCTACAGCAACAGGCAGAATGCTTGCAATAAATGCAGCAGTTGTTATGACCAGTACCAATATTATCAGTAAACCTTAAATCGTAATTTAATATGAAATATTTTTATAACATTGATAAAGGATCACGCTCAGCATCATCCTTTTATAAGCCGGCAAAGAAATTTATACTGGCCATTATACTGGTCTTCACGGCCTTTCAGGTTCCTGTAAGCGGACAGGGCGTACAATACTCACAACCATCCTGGTGGTTTGGTGTAGCAGGAGCTGCAAACTTTAATTTCTACAATGGATCTACCCAAACGATGGAACCCGGAGTAATCGCTCCACTTCCTTTCAAATCCGGATATGGTGTAGGTTTATACGTTGCTCCATTGGTTGAGTTTCATCCGGCTGATTCTTACTGGGGATTTATGTTCCAGGCTGGATATGATGGACGCAATGGCGCATTCAAAGAAATCATCGCTCCATGCAACTGCCCCAGGGATTTGAAAACAAACCTGAGTTACATTACTATAGAACCGAGTCTTCGTTTTGCTCCTGCTAAATCTGCCTTCTATATATTTGGTGGACCACGTGTGGCGATCAATGCACAAAGTGGATACACTTATGTACAAAAGAACAATCCTAATTCAGAAAACCAGGCACCGATTCCTGATGAGAAAGGTAATTTTAGTGATGTAAATAAAACACTCATCTCCATGCAAGTAGGAGCAGGATATGATATCCGTCTTTCACCCAGCAGCGCAAAGACAAAATTTGTCCTTTCGCCATTCGTTTCATTTCAACCGTATTTTGGCCAATCCCCCCGATCCGTTGAAACATGGAATATCACTACTTTGAGAGCAGGCATTGCATTAAAGCTCGGATGTGGTCATTTGATCCCACAATCCAAAAAAGATGCCGTTATTGTACCAACTTCAGCACCAGCAGCTGGTGGTGCAATAATAGCACCTGCTAAGGTTGTTCAGTTTACAGTAAACGTACCAACCTATATTCCTGTTGAACGCAAAGTAAGGGAACAATTCCCATTACGCAATTATGTGTATTTCAATATTGGATCAAACGAAATTCCTGATCGTTATGTACTTCTGAGGCAAGACCAGGTGAAAAACTTTAAAGAAGATCAGGTAGAATTATTTGCGCCAAAAAATCTTGATGATCGTTCTCCAAGACAATTGACCGTATACTACAACATCCTGAATATTCTGGGTGACCGTATGGGCAAAAACCCATCAACAACAATAACGCTTGTAGGTTCTTCTGGTACTACCACCGATGATGGAAAAGCAATGGCAGAATCTGTCAAACATTATTTGGTATCAATATTTGGTATCAGCGCATCCAGAATAAAAATTGAAGGACGTGTTGAGCCTCAAATTCCAAATGAACAAACTGGCGCAACCCATGATATTGCTATGCTTAAAGAAGGGGATCGCAGAGTATCCATTGAAAGCAGTTCTCCTGTTCTTCTCATGGAATTCCAGAGCGGTCCGGGCGCCCCTTTGAAACCCGTGGAAATTACAGATGTTCAACAGGCTCCGGTAGAAAGCTATATCACATTTAATGCAGGTGTCGGGAATGATTCATTTTCATCATGGACTATGGTTATTAAAGATCATAATGGAACCGAGCAGAATTTCGGTCCATATACCCAGGAGAAGGTGAGCATACCTGGCAAAACAATTTTGGGGACCAATCCTGAAGGTGATTATAAAGTAACAATAACAGGCAAAGGTAAAAACGGGAAAGAGGTGAAAAGTGACACCACTGTTCACCTGATACTCTGGACACCACCCGTAAACCAGGAAGTGATGCGTTTCAGTGTTATATATAGATTTAACGATGCAAAGGCTATCACTATCTATAAAAAATACATTACCGAAATTGTAATACCTAAAATCCCACAAGGTGGTAAGGTTATTATTCACGGGTATGCAGATATTACAGGTGATGTAGATTATAACCAGAAACTGTCATTGGAAAGGGCTAATGATGTCAAATCAATTATGGAACAAGGTCTGAAAAAAGCAGGCAGAACGGATGTTTCCTTTGAAACTTATGGATTTGGATCTGACCAGAATTTAGCGCCTTTTAAAAACAGATTCCCTGAAGAACGCTCTTATAACAGGACTGTTATTATTGATGTTATCCCTACAAAATAAAATGTAAACTCAACCGCATTTTCTATTAATAAATGAAGAGGCAGCCGGGATAAAATCTGGCTGCCTCTTTTCTTGAATTATTATCCAGATATCCTCTTTACCTGATTCACATCAGGAAATCTGGTGTCTTATTAAATGCGAGAATGTGCGAATAATGTAACTATTCCCAAAAGTTGTGTAACACTAAAGGGTATTATCGTGCGCACCTTTGAATGGTGAAATTTTCACAAATAATAAACTTATAAATCAATAAAATGAAAATTAAATTTTTACGGCTTTTCATGATAGTAATTTTACTATTATGTCTCCCGAAAGTAAATTTCGGGCAGGCGCCGAATTTAGGGAAAGCAGCGACCTATGCGGTTTTTACCGATACAGGGGCATTTAACACCACGGGATCTACCGTAATATATGGCGATATAGGAAGTTATGTTGGAGCTGTGAATGGAAATCCTACTGTATACGGATCCAAACATTATGGAGATTCCACTGCTTTTTATGTATCCAAAGATGTGGATAAAGCATATACTGATCTGCAAAGCAGGACATGCGGATCTGTTTTAGGGACAACTTTAGGAAGCAGCCAAACCCTATATCCCGGCATTTATTGCACAGGGGGTGCTACAACATTGGGAGGGAATTTGATTTTAGATGCACAAGGCAATGCCAGCGCTATATTTATCATCAAAATTGGCGGTGCATTTGCAACTGGAAGTGCTACAAATATACTTTTAATACATAAAGCTTCGTATAAAAATGTATATTGGCAAATAGATGGGGCTGTTGCTGTGGGAGACAGTTCTGCTTTCGCAGGTACTATCATTGCCAACGGGGCGATAACATTTTCACTTTCGTCAACTCTGGCAGGTAGAGCGCTCTCAACTTCTGGTGCAATTACATTAAGTAACTCTGCCATGACACGTGATTCATCTCTTATAGGGACTGGCCCCATAACCAATCAACCGGATTCACAAATAAAATGCCTTGGCGCTTCCGCAAGTTTTTTTGTTACCACGGCCTCAACAGGCTATACATATCAATGGAGAAAAGGAAGTACAAAGCTGTCTAACGGAGGAAATATTTCAGGTGCGACTTCTGATACATTAACTATTAACCCTGTTTCAAGTGCTGATGGTTTGAATAATTACAATGTAATAATAAGTAAGTCTGGTTCTCCGAACGATACTTCTAAAAACGTTGCTTTAATAATTAACTCAGTTACTGTAGCAACTGTTGCAGGACAGACTGTATGTTCTGGAACAAATGCAATATTTAAGGTTAGCTCAACATCAACAGGCCCTGCGACCTTATCATACCAATGGCAAGTGAGTACAAACAATGGTACCACTTTTTCAAATATCACGGGTGCCACTGCTTCAGCATATACTGTAACCACACCTGGCAGTTCATCCGACAACTATCAATACCGGGCAATGGTTAGTTCAGGTGCCTGCTCTTCATTTACCTCTACTGCAGGTACTTTACGTGTAAATAGTATTTCAGCCGCTACCGTTGCAGGACAATCTGTTTGCTCTGGTACAAATGCAGTATTTACAGTTTCGACAACATCTTCTGGTTCGGCTGCTCTTACTTATCAATGGTTATTGAGTACCAACGGTGGTACTTCTTATTCAAATATAACTGGTGCTACGGCATCTTCATATACAGTAACAGCGCCAACCAGTACCTCAGATAATTATCAATATGAAAATATTGTTACATCAACAGGTTGTGCATCTTATACATCAACTGCCGGCAAATTGCGTGTGAATGGTATATCTGCTGCTACCGTTGCCGGACAAATAGTTTGTTCAGGAACCAATGCTGTATTTACCGTTTCACAAACCTCTTCAGGTTCTGCTGCTCTTACGTATCAATGGTTATTAAGTACAAATGGTGGTGCTTCATTTTCAAATATAACAGGTGCCACTGCTTCCAGCTATACAGTAACTACTCCAGGCGGAATTTCAGACAATAATCAATATGAAAACATCGTAACATCAACGGGTTGTGCATCTTATACATCAACTGCCGGAACGCTGCGGGTGAATGGTATATCATCTGCCACAGTTGCCGGACAAGCTGTTTGTTCTGGTAGCGATGCCGTATTTACAGTATCACAAACTTCAACCGGGCCTGCTTCGCTTTCTTATCAATGGCAAGTGAGTACTAATGGTGGAGGTTCATTCTCAAATATAAGCGGAGCGACAGCTTCTTCGTATACCGTGTCTGCACCTGGCTCTTCGTCTGATAATTATGAATATTTATGCCTGGTAAGTTCCGGAACATGTAGTTCATTTACTTCTACATCGGGTACGTTAAGAGTGAACAATGTTTCTGCAGCAACAGTTGCAGGGCAGACAGTTTGTTCTGGTTCTGATGCCATATTTACGGTTTCTCAAACATCTACAGGGTCAGCTTCATTAAGTTATCAATGGCAGATAAGTACAAACTCAGGATCTACTTTCAGCAATATTTCTGGTGCAACTGCTTCTTCTTATACAGTAGCTGGTGCGGGTGCTTCTTCTGATAATAACCAATATAGAAGTGTAGTATCTTCAGGAAGTTGTGCAGCATTCACTTCAACCACGGGTACACTGAGAGTAAATGCAGTAATCACGGCAGTTACAAGCGGTCAGACAGTTTGTGCAGGTACTAATGCAACTTTCACATTATCAGCAACCAACAGTGGTCCTGCTTCATTGAGTTATCAATGGAAAGAAAGTATCAATGGCGGTTCTTCTTTTAGCAATATTTCAGGTGCAACCGGCACTTCATATATTGTTTCAGCACCAGGTGCTTCTTCAGATAATTATCAATTTGAATGTGTTATAACTTCAGGCAGTTGTTCTTCAGTTGCTTCTAACGTTGCAACCTTAAGGGTGAATGCCATTACTTCAGCTACAATTGTTAGCCACACAGTATGTGCAGGTAGCGATGCAAGTTTTTCAGTATCGGTAACCAATACCGGTTCTGCTTCTTTAAGCTACCAATGGCTGTTGAGTACAGATAATGGAACTTCATTTAATAACATATCCGGTGCTACAAGTGCTACTTATACGCAAACATCTCCTGCAGCTGCTTCGGATAACTATCAGTACCAATGCATCGTAACCTCAGGAACCTGTACTGCATATTATTCTACTATAGCAACATTACGCGTTAACGAAGTAACAAGCGCAGTAGTAACGAACCAGGTTGTATGTTCGGGTACAGATGCCACTTTTGCTGTTTCTGTAACAAACACAGGTTCTGCTTCATTAGGCTATCAGTGGATGATGAGTACCGATGGAGGAACCACATTCTCAGTTATTTCAGGTGCTACAGCTTCAACCTATAAAGTATCTGCTCCAGATCCAACCTTTGATAATTTCCAATACAAATGCATTGTAACTTCAGGAAGTTGTGCATCAGATACTTCTACCACTGGTACATTAAGGGTAAATTCAGTTACCGGAGCTCTCGTATCCAGTCAAACGGTATGTTCTGGCGCTGATGCAACTTTCAAATCTTATGTCATCAACACTGGTTCAGGTGTATTGACCTACCAATGGAAAATCAGCACAAATGGTGGTACCACTTTTAGTGATATAACAAACACTAATAACGCAACGTACACAGTTTCTGCGCCTAATGGCAGTTATGATAATAATGAATATGAATTTACTGTAGCTTCTGCAAGTTGTCCTGCATTTAGTTCTGCTGCTGCAATATTAAGGGTAAATGGCGCTGTTGCAGCCCCTGTATTGGGACAAACAGTATGTGCCGCGACTAATGCCATCTTTGTCTCATCACCAACATCTACTGGTCCTGCTTCACTTTCTTATCAATGGCAATTGAGTACCAATGGCGGCTTATCTTTCACCGATATTAAAGGTGCTAATGATACACTTTACACTGTAATTGCTCCAGACGCTACTTCTGATAATTATGAATACAGGAACCTGATCACTTCAGGTACATGCCCTGCATACACATCTTCAACAGGAGCACTCAGAGTGAATGATATTACAGCTTCAACCGTTGCAAGTCAATCAGTTTGTTCAGGTTTTGATGCAACGTTCACAAATGCAGTTACCAATAGCGGCCCGGCATTTCTGACCTATCAATGGAAACGCAGTACAGATGGTGGCGCCACTTTCAGCGATATACCAGGAGCTACAGGTAATACATTTATAGTAGCAACACCCACCTCTACTTCTGATGGTTATCAGTACGAAAACATAGTTACTTCATCAGGTTGTATGTCAATGACATCTGATGCAGGTATTTTAAGCATCAATACGGCTCCAAATATTGTTAGCGGCCCTGAAAATGCCTGTGTTTGTGTTTATACCAATGCCAGTTTTGCTGTAGATGTAACAGGAACAAATCCTACATATCAATGGAGGAGAGGCAATGTAAATCTCGTAGATAGCGGCAGGGTTTCAGGTTCAAAGACGAATATCCTGACAATTAATGCCATCACCATTAATGATACAGCTCATAACTATAATGTTATTATAATGGGTACCTGTTCCCCGAATGATACTTCAAACAATGTAATACTTTCATTGTGTAAACAAAGTAGTATCAATGCAAACACAGCGGAAAATGAAAACAAGACCGTTTCCATTTTCCCGAATCCTTTTACAAATTCTGCTTCAGTAAGCTTTATTGCAGCGAATTCGGAAAATATCAGCGTATCGGTTTATGATGTTCGCGGCGTCAAAATCCAGACTATCTATGATGGTTCTGTGGTTGCTAACAATACCTATACTTATGAATTAAATGGCGGTAATTTAACCCCCGACATTTATTTCGTGCGCTTTGCTTCTCAAAACAATGTGCAATATGTTAAGATGATAAAACTTAGGCCCTAATAATCCTGATTTTTTGTGAATGATAAAGGCTGCCTGATAATATCGGGCAGCCTTTTTTTATTTATATACTCAGTCTAAAAGTGTGAATTATATAAATATATTAAATAGTTATGTAATACTTGCGGATTTGCAGGTTGTCACCTTTGTAGTGTGAAATTTCTTTCACAATTAAACTATTAGATATAATCATAATGAAAAATAAATTTTTACTCCTGATGGCAGCTGTAGCAATGTTAATTTGCTTCCCGAATGTGAATTTCGGACAGGCACCAAAATTAGGAACTGTTGCAAACTTTGTCCTCTTTTCTTCACACGGTGCTGTAAGCAATACAGGCATTTCACAGATTACCGGGAATGTTGGTACCAACAGTGGTTCAAGTACTGCGTTCGGGAATGTGAATGGCGTAATGCACGACAATGACAGTGCCAGTGCCCAATGCTCAAAAGACCTTCTTAAAGCTTACAACCTGCTTGACAGCGCGACACCAACTGCACATCCTTCATCTTCATTGGGTGGCGGAGATACACTGGTAGCAGGAATATATTCAATATCCGGCGCATCTAAATTAAGCGGAACGCTTTATTTAAATGCCAAAGGAAATGCAAATGCAGTTTTTATATTTCAGCTTGACGGTGCCTTTTCAGCAGGCGCCTCATCTAAAGTCACATTAATAAATGGAGCCGTAGCGTGTAATGTATTCTGGAAAATAGAAGGCCTTGTTAGCCTTGCTTCAGGTACCACCATGAGGGGAACCATCATTGCCAACAATGCTGCAATAAAAATGGGAACCGGTGATACACTTGAAGGACGGGCACTTTCTACAACAGGAGCTGTAACTGTTGATGGAGTATTGGCTTACACACCAATAGGATGTGGCAGTCCTACACTCAAAGGACCGGTAGCGCCTGATCTTGGTACCACCATGTGTTATGCGTTGTTTTCCGGCGATGGCAGTGTTTCCAATACAGGAACATCAAACATTACCGGTGATGTTGGTACAAATGTCGGATCGACTAAAGGATTTGATAGTACGCTTGTGAAAGGAAGCATCCATCTTATCCCTGATTCATCCACAAAACTGGCAGCCGCGGATTTGACAAAAGCATATAATTATCTTGACTCACTGGCTTATGATATTGAGTTACTTTATCCGGCAAAATTCGGCAGCAACCTGGTTCTTACTCCGCATACGTATGTTTTGAATGCAGCTACAGTATTAACTGATAGCGTTTATTTAAACGCGCAAGGGGACTCAAATGCCGTGTTTGTTATACAGATCAACGGTGCCCTTACAACAAGTACTTATGCAAGTGTAATTTTAACCAATGGCGCACTGGCAAAAAATGTGTACTGGAAAGTAAAAGGAGCCGTTTCAATTAATAACTATTCTATTTTCAGAGGCACAATTATCAGTAATGCAGGAGCTTTAAGCGCATTAAATACGGGTGTTGTCATTAATGGCAGATTACTGACTACAGCAGGTGCTTTAACGACTGCAGCCGTCAAGATTACGATGCCCCCCGGTTGTACAGCTAATTTGGCTGACTCCGTTAAAATTACCAAATTAACCGGTGATCAAACACTTTGTTCCGGCGGTTCGGTAAGCTTTTCAGTAACAGCTACCGGTTCCGGCATTTCTTATCAATGGAGAAAAGGAAGTGTAAACCTTTCCAATGGAGGAAATATTACGGGAGCAACTTCTGATAAGCTTACAATAAGCCCAGTTGCAGTTGCAGATATTGCATCAGATTATAACGTCGTAATCAGTAGCTCGTTTGGTCCGGATATAACGTCAACTAATATTGCATTAACTGTAAACACTGCTCCTTTCATAATAACCATACCCGTAAGTCAATCAGCATGTTTAGGAACTTCTGCCAGCTTCTCAGTAGCTGCAACAGGTACCGCACTCACCTACCAGTGGAGAATCGGAACTGCGAATCTTAGCAATGGTGGAAATATATCAGGTGCAACTTCCGATGTCCTGATCATTGATCCTGTGCGCGCAGCCGATTCAGCTTCAAATTATAATGTTGATATAAGTGGCACATGCCAGTCAAATAATATCTCTAAAAATATAACATTATCCATTAACACCAAGCCTGTTATTACCACAAGCCCGTTAAGTCAAATGGTAATTCTTGGAAGTAGCGTAAGCTTCTCTGTCGGCGCAACAGGTACCGGTCTCACATATCAATGGAAAAGAGGCACTACTAATCTAACGAATGGTGGCAATATTTCTGGCGCAGATTCTGACAAGCTCACAATCAACCCCGTGGCTGCATCTGATTCAGCCACAAATTATTATGTTGTCATCAATGGTTCCTGTGCACAGATAACTACTTCTTCTGATGTTTCGCTTTCCATATCTCCAAAAAGTGGAATTGCCCCGGTTGAAGCTGGAAACAATACTAATGCCGCAACCATATTCCCGAATCCTTTTTCAACCAGTCTGTCATTCAGGTTGAATGATGCCAGGCAAATGATAAATTGCGAACTACGGATATATAATTCACTCGGTAAAGAAGTATTGCACACATTGATAACTGCGCAAACAACTTCAATAGAAACCGGAAATTTCGTAGCGGGTGTTTATTACTATAACCTGGTAAACAACAATCAGATCATTCAATCAGGAAAACTGGTTTCGGTAAAGTAAAATACGAACCATCGCACTTATAAAATCAGATCCCGGCAGAAATACTTCTGCCGGGGTTTTTTATTTAGCGGAAAGCGAAGATGTCTCCGCAAGAAAATAGTATTGCTTAGCCATATTCCCTGGTCGGGCTTAATCTCCCGTTATTCAATTTTTTATTTAATTTTGATTTTACAATCTGGTTTGAACGCACATTTAATTAATTTGCAATCACATTGAATCACGAAGGAATTAATATCAAGCGACTTACAAAAGATGATCTGGTATTTTTTCAAAATCTGATCCGGCTTTTTAATGAAGTTTTTGAAGTAAAAACTACCGAAATAGCAAGTAATCCCCAGCTTGAAAAGCTTTTAAAACAAGATTCTTTTGTGGCTTTGGCAGCGATAAGCGATGGTGAGGTTATAGGAGGAATTACAGCTTACGAGATGCAAATGTATTCAGGAGATTGCTCAGAAATTTATATTTATGATATGGCCGTAAAAACAACATCTCAACACATGGGCATCGGGAAAAAACTTATTAATTCTCTCAAAGAGCACTGCCTAAGCCATAACATTATTAACATTTTCGTAGAAGCCCATGAAGTGGACAAACACGCTGTAAATTTCTATACATCAGCCGGTGGAATTCCTGAAAAAGTCGTCCACTTTAATTTCAATTCCGGTGGCATTGCAGTTTAAGCTTAGCTAAATTTCAATAATCACATTTTTTTAGAAATTTGCAATATGACGAACCCGGAACAAATATTACCCCCGCCGCAAAATACATCTTCTTTATGGTATGGCCCCGACATGGAGAAGCGAAAGAGTGAGTGGACATTGGAACTCAGTTCTGCTGAAATTACAGAGCTGGAAGCTGCAGCTGAACCCTTACTCGCTGCTAAACAGGATATAGCAAATCTCAATAAAGAAAAATTTCCTTTGCCGATACTTGCTCCCAGGCTTGCAACAATACGCAATGAATTGATCAAAGGTCGCGGTTTTGCACTGATCAGGGGACTACCTGTTTCGCGATACAACGAGCAGGAAGCGGGTACTATTTTTTATGGTTTGGGTTGTCATATCGGGAGCCCGAGATCTCAGAATGCAAAAGGACATATGCTTGGCCATGTTCGCGATTTAGGCATGAAAGGGAATGATCCGAATGTCCGGATTTATCAGACAAATGAACGTCAGACTTTTCACACCGATTCTGCCGATGTGGTAGGTCTTTTATGCCTGAAAACAGCTAAAAAGGGTGGTACTTCTTTATTGGTAAGTGCTTCCGCCATCTATAACGAAATGCGTGAGCATCGGCCTGATTTACTGGAAATTCTGCTTCAACCGATCGCAACAGACCGCAGAGGTGAGGTACCTGAAGGCATGCTGCCCTACTTACTTATCCCAGTTTTTACTTTATATGAGGGGTGTCTGACTGTATTTTACCAACGCCAATACATTGATTCTGCACAACGGTTTGATGATGCGCCACGGCTTACACCTATGCATGTTGAAGCGCTTGATATGTTTGATCGCCTGGCAAATGATCCCAGACTAAATCTTTCCATGAACCTGGCACCTGGTGACATACAGTTTGTTTACAACCATGCGCTTCTGCACGATAGAACCGGCTTTGAAGACTGGGAAGATCCCGAACAAAAACGTCATCTTCTCAGGCTATGGCTTTCGGTTCCCGGCGACAGGCCATTGCCTGATATATTTGCATCACGTTTCGGATCCACTGAAATCGGCAACCGCGGCGGAATTATTGTGCAAGGAACTACATTGACAATTCCATGGACGAATTAAAAACAGATCAAAGAACCGACCAGGATTTGTACTACGAACTTTCGATGTATACACTTAACCTCGGAGACACTGCTTTTATTCATCAGTATATTGTTGACGCTTACTGTGCCCGGCATGCAAACCAGGAAACAAAACCAATTGCAATAGCATTTGCCCTGATGGGCTTGTATCTTCATCATGAAAAAAATTATTCCGGAAAACAAGTACAATCGGCTCATATGCGAATGGCTCAAAAAAAGAAAGAATGGCCACAGTTTATTTTCCCCATTGAAAGAGGAAGCATAACTGTTGCAGAAGTATTAAAAGCCAAACCAGGACCCGACAGAAACGAGATGATCAATCAATGGTCAGAAAATGTTTGGCAGGCCTGGATAGAGAATCGAACAACAATTTCTCATTGGCTGAAAACCGAACTCGGAATCGTTTGAAAATTTATAGATTTTTGAGATCGTTACCGACTCCTCATATTTTTAATTTTCGGGCCATCCAATTGATAAGTTTCAGGTTGGTATCCAACCGGGCAAAAGAATTTATGAGCCGGGGAAACCTGGTCATCAGTTTTAGAATAAATGAACTCCTGGCAAGTTCAAAACCAATTTTTTTGTAGAGATTTTTATCGTATTCTGACATTTGAAGAGAAGAAAAATTATTGGTTTTGAAGCATTTAACAGCTTGTTCTGCTGCAAAAAGTCCGCTCCATACCGCTTTGTCAATGCCATGCCCTTGTAACGGGTCTATTAATGAAGCGGCATCTCCACAAAGCATATACCTGTTGCCGGATAATGGAGTTTTATTCTTCCATACAGGCAGTCCGAAACCTTTTGTATCACCGAGCAATTTTGCTCCCTTGAAACGATCTGAAATGCCGGGATAATCTGTAATGATTTTATTCAAATTATTGCGAAGATTTACAGCATCGCCATTTTTTTGGCTATTATTTCCTGAAATACCAAAGCCGACATTAGCCATTCCATTATCTAAGGGGAAAATCCAAAAATAACCCGGCAATTCCTTAAATAAATGGAACTCGTTAATACCTGGTTTTATACCATAAACACCCGAATAATAAGCACGAACGGCAGCAGATGAATCGCCTTTCGATGGCATGTTTCCACCCAATTGCCGGGCAACAACAGAGTTTGCTCCATCGCAGCCAATGATGATGCCAGAATTCAGCATCTCACCATCCTGGAAAGTACAAATAACCCGCTCATTTTCAATAGCTACTTGATTTAGTCTCTTGTTTTCTAATATTATGGTAGAAGTTTCATTTCGAATAAGGTTAATGAGGAAATTATCGAAATTGATGCGTTTGCTGTTGTATGCCTGCATCTTCCATTTTAACGTAATCGCCTTACCATTGGGTGCAAAAATCTTCGATGAATTTATTTCAGCCCTTTCTGAAAATCCCCGCAATGATTTCCCCCATTCAGGATTAATTCTGTCTATTGCCTTTAATGTCTGTCCGGGTATGGCATCTCCGCAAATTTTATCCCTGGGAAATTTTTCTTTATCTATGAGCGCTACACGCAAACCGCTATTATGCAACGCCAGCGCACAGGCACAACCAGCTGGTCCTGAGCCGATAATGGCTACATCATAATCGGGAATATATCTTTCCAATTTGTTTTTCTATTATGTGGTATCCTATACTGAATACCATTTAATAAGCGGACGCCAAATATAGGCAATTCAAATTTTCTCACCATTTGAATAACAAAAACGAAGATATCTGTCCGTGCATTATTGACTTGACTTTGCCACCCTCCGCTTTCTCGTCTCTTTTCGTTTACTTTGTCTTTTTTATAATATTCCATGCAGGAGCAGCAAAAACAAAGCAATCGCCTTACATTATATATCCTTGCGGGTCTGCTTCTGGGTATAGGACTGGGATTCTGGCTGAATGGGACTTATGTTCGTGATGAAAACGCGACAATTGCAGCTTCTCAAATAAGCATTGCATCTAACAGATTGGCCCTTAAAAATATATCAGATACAAACAGCCTGACCTATAAAAGCCTGCAGAAAGATATTGTGTTGCAGGCAGCCAGGCAAAAAAAAGCTACGGCTGTTATAGATAAGAAATTAGAGCCTTTTTCTTTGATGGGTGATTTGTTTCTGCGCCTGATAAAAATGATCATCGCGCCATTGGTTTTTTCTACACTCGTGGTGGGAGTCTCAAAGCTCGGAGATATCAAATCCGTGGGCAGAATTGGCGCTAAAACACTTCTATGGTTTGTATCGGCTTCCATTACCAGTTTGTTCCTCGGAATGCTGCTTGTAAATGTATTGAAACCGGGTGAAACCATGCATCTGGCTTTGCCATTTGACAACCACAATAGCCTGTCGAATGCAGGGTTTACGGTAAAGGATTTTCTCTATCATGTTTTCCCGACAAGTGTTATTGACGCCATGGCCCGAAATGAAATACTTCAGATCGTTGTGTTCGCTATATTATTTGGAATCGCCACAGCTGCGCTTGGAGAAAAAGGCCATGCCGTCACTCAGTTGTTCGATACCATTTCTCATATTATCCTGAAAATGACCGGATATATCATGATGCTGGCACCGGTAGCGGTTTTCGGGGCGATATGTGCCGTAATTGCCAAAGAAGGACCCGGGATATTACAGACTTATTTTATATTTATCCTGGAATTTTACGGAGGGCTTTTTCTCTTGTGGATCATCCTTTTTCTGGCGGGTTCTCTTTTTGCCGGGAAAAGGATTTTAAGACTGCTCAACTATATTAAAGAGCCCATCCTTTTGGCCTTCAGCACAAGCAGCAGTGAAGCTGCTTTCCCAAAAACATTGCTGGCACTTGAACGGTTTGGGTGTGAGCCCAGGATCGTGAGTTTTGTATTGCCGCTCGGCTATTCTTTCAACCTTGATGGCGGCATGATGTACATGACTTTTGCATCGCTATTTGTCGCCCAGTCCTATGGCATTCATCTTGATTTCGCCACACAAATAAGTATGCTTTTCGTGCTTATGCTTACCAGTAAAGGAATAGCGGGTGTACCCAGAGCATCACTTGTAGTAGTAGCAGCGATACTGGCCACTTTCAATTTGCCTGAAGCCGGGTTAGCCCTGCTCCTTGGCATTGATCCTTTGCTTGATATGGGAAGAAGCGCTACCAATGTTTTAGGCAACAGCATTGCAACTGTAGTTGTGAGTAAGAGTGAAGAAGGGAAATACTGAGGATGAGAAGCCGGGAAATCATTTCCTATACTGCTCATCGCTCACCTTTTCCATCCATTCTACGGTGCTGCCATTAAGTTCTTCCTGGATCGCGATATGGGTCATAGCCGTTGTCGGTGAAGCACCATGCCAATGTCTTTCGCCTGCAGGAAACCAGACCACATCACCCGGATGAATCTCCTCAACCGGACCGCCTTCATGCTGCGCCCAGCCCATCCCTGCTGTCACAATCAAAGTCTGACCAAGGGGATGCGTATGCCAGGCTGTCCGGGCTCCTGGCTCGAATGTGACGCTGTTTGCTGCCGCACGGGCAGGTGAATTTACTGGGAATAGCGGATCAATACGAACAGTACCTGTAAACCAGTCTTCGGGACCTTTGTTGGAGGGCTGTGAGCCGACTCTTTTGATTTCCATATTTAATATGTTCAGTGGTTTGCATTTGATTGATTAGCAAATTTAAGCATTTGACTCTAAATTGAGGACGAGACAATTCGAGGGTCTGCAAGGCACAGACCCTCGAAGTTTTATATAGGTTTATACGTAAGCACAACCACGCCATCTTTAAATGCTTTGCTTGAGATGAGTTCAAGTTTTAGTTGATGTTTTATGCCTTTGAATATGGATGTGCCATTACCTATGGCAATAGGGTCTATCATGAATTGAAATTGGTCAATCAAACCACTCTCAGCAAATTGTGTTACAATACTTCCGCTGCCAAGTATGGTCATATCATTACCCGGTGTACTTTTTAGCTTTTTTATTTCTTCCACAATATTGCCGCCGATGACCCTGGTATTGTTCCAGTCTGATTTTTTGATTGAATTTGAAAAGACAATTTTTTCCGCTTTATTCATTCCTCTTGCCACATCCGGAAGCATGTTAATGGCATTCTCCGTGGGCCAAAAGCTTACCATCTGGTCATAGGTAACACGACCCATAACCAGTGTGTTTTCATATTGCAACTTGTCTTCAGCATATGCCGTTTCTTCGCTGCTTTGCTGATGTTGGTGCCAGGCATATTCACCTCTGTTCGGGCCTTCAAAATAGCCTTCGAGGGTCATGAAGTTAAATACAGTTAATTTTCTCATTGTTTTTGTTTTAAGTGATTAATGAATTTGATTACGGGGCAAAAATACCTTGCCTCAGATCACCGGACATTGACATAGATCAAAAAACGCTATCTGGATTTTAGCCTGCTTAATGTTTCCTGCGAAACATCAATATAAGATGCCAGTATTTTATTAGAAAGACGCTGGACTAAAAAAGGGGTCTCTTTAAGTACCAGTTCATATCGTTGTTTGGCAGAAAGCGTTACCAGGCCTTCAATCTTTTTGTTCTGAAACGAATAAGCCATTTCTAATATTCTTTGATAGAATACTTTCCAATTGATCATTTCAGCATTCAATTTATAAAAATCCTCGTAGCTGATGACCAATAGTTCCGTATCTTCAAGTGTGTCAATAAATTCAAAGGACGGTTTTTGGGAAATAAAGCTTGTTAATGCAGTCCCGATGGAAGGCTCGCACATCACATATCTGGTTTTTTCATGTCCTTCCTTCGTGATAAATGCCGTCCTGATACATCCCCTCGAGATATAATAAAACTTATTGCAGACCTCGCCCTGGGCAAGTAAAACATCATTCTTTTTTACGGATCTGGGCTTAAAGCATGCTGCAATTTTGCCTAATTCTTCCTCATTGAAATCAATGAAATACTTTAGGAATATTTTAAAGTTGTCATGCATTGGTTCAGCAAAGTAAGGAGATTTTTATTACTTAACCATCGCTTCCTTATTATACTTCCTCTTACATTTCCTGGTTAGAATATAAACATCCAAAATCAAATACCTAATTGATCTGTGAAACAAAACTTCCTCCCTTAACTGTAACTATATCTGAGGAATTTTGGGTATTTACTGCGATATATTGAAAAGTGCCCATAATTACGGTTGGACTTCTTTGAGTGATAGTTATTGTACCGCTCGTAGATTTATAAATTAATGCCGCTGGTGAATAGGATGCCTGAAAGTTGCCTGAGGAACCAATATTATAAGTACCGGTTTTTACATTCTGGGGAAGAATAATCTGCATTAAATTGGGACTGCAATTAACATCAATTGAAATTTGTCCCTGATAGGTAAACTCACCAATTTCACTTGCAGGGATTTTAGGACTGAAGCTTTGCCCATTTACTGTTGCAGAAAATTCATATCGGGTTTTATTTATAAAAGGGAGGTTAGTAAAAGTCCCGTTAGTTATATTTTTAATTGATTTATCAAAGGCATTCACACCAGTAAAGCTAAAAGTACCCGAAACCAATTGATTTGAAGTGTCAAGTGATAATAAGTTTATAGATCCTGTAGCTTTAGAGCTAAGTCCTGTTGCATATATTGTAAAATTGGATGAATTTTTAGGCGTGTATGTAGCGCTGCTTACAGATCCTGAATCAAGGCTGTATACCCCTGTTTTATATGCTCCTATATTTAAAACTATCGTCTGCCCGTCGGTTGTTGTTCCTGATATGACCAAGGGGCCGCCGGCATAAGCTCCCAATGCTGTTGTGCAGGCCCATGCGCTACCCTCTATTGTTGCAGTCATGTCATTTGACGTTGTACTTGAGTTTGCATTTGTAATGGTGCTATTTTTTTTACAAGATGTACTAAAAATGACTGAAGTCATAGAGATAAATAAAAAGAGACGGGTTTTTTTCATATTGTTATTGGATTTTAGGTTCAGAAAGGATGCCAATTGAAAATTAATTACCGAAAAATTTACCAATTTAACGTTTACACTCAATCTGCGCAAACTATGTATTTGGATGCACTGATAACAGAATAATGTCTGAACGCGGAATTTTAATGCGCCAACGCGGCCATTTTATGTATGAACGATACATGCTGCTATCGCGGATATTCAAACTATAATCAACCTCAATTCCTGATATGCAGAATATCCAACTTTTAAACCACCGCCTCTTTATTATACTTCCCTTTGTATTCAAGCGGCGACATTCCTGTAATCTTTCGGAAAACTTCACGAAATGCCTTAACGTCGGAATAACCAACCTCATACATCACTTCATTAATAGTTTTTCGCGTAGATTCAAGCGCCTTTTTAGCTGATTCAATTTTCACACGCTGGGCATATTCAATAGGTGTATTTCCCGTGGCTTTGATAAACCGCCTGTCAAAATTTCTTCGACCGACCGCGAACTTAGATGACAAATATTCAATGGATATTTTTTCTTCAAGATTTGCCTCGATATATTCCTGTGCTTTTATCACTATTTCGTCTCCGTGTCGTTTCTGACCTGTAAATATGGCAAATTCAGATTGACTGTTCCTGTCCATTTCAATCTGGAAAGATTTGGAGCAATAAATGGCTGTTTGCCGGTCAAAATATTTCTCTACCAGGTAGATCATCAGGTTTAGAAAAGAATAAGCGCCTCCATTGGTATAAATACCATTTTCATCCGTGATCAGTTGGTCGGTTTGTAAATGCACTTCCGGAAACAGGAGCCTGAAATTTTCCGCTACCTCCCAATGTGTGGAGCATGTTTTTCCCTCCAGTAAACCGGTTGAGGCCAGCAAAAATGCACCGCTACACATGGAGGCTATTTCAGCACCATTTTTATACTGCGCTGTCATCCAGCTGATAAGATTTTTGTTATCGTCAAATAGATGATCCGTATAAGGAGCAGCAGGCAGGATGATCAGGTCTGTTTTTTTGACTTCTTCAATATTTTTAGGAAAAACTGAAAGAAAGCCGGAGTCTAATTTCAGTTCTTTCATAAAACCTGCAATGCAAATTTCAACCCTGGGCTTGTTTCCCATCTTCTGCCAATATGCATTTGCGGTGCTCATAATATGAAACGAGCCTGTTATGCAGGCAATGACGGCATTCCCCTCAGGTACAACTATAGTTACGTGTTTCATTGCTTTTGCCTCATCCTGATTCCTTCTCCCAAGGGAGAAGGTAAGCGGAATGTATTTTTTCAGCAAAGATACAAATTCATTATGTCCAAATCAACCCACTAAGAAGTCTATTTAACACCCTTTCCAGGTCATATTAAGACAATAATTTTGTGGTGTTAAATTTATCGGATAAAAACAGAAAACAAAATGGGAAAAGTAATCAGTTCAATAAACGTCACGCCAGACGGCTTTGCAGACGCTAAATATACCATTGCATATGCCGATTTCTTTGAATTTACCCACGATCTTCTGGCAGATACCAGCACAGTTGCCTTTGGCAGCAACACTTTTGAACAATTCCAGAACATCTGGCCACCCAGGCTGAATAAAGAAAATGCTACTGAATGGCAGATGAAAATGGCGAAGGTATTGACTGATATATCTAAGGTAGTATTTTCATCCACTTTGAAAACAACGACATGGAACAACTCGACTATTTTACCAAATATTGATGTTGAATATATTAACTCCTATAAACAGGAGGGCAAAGGAGGGTTAATTGTATTTGGAAGTCCGACCCTGGTTGCGGCTTTAACAGAAATGAACCTGATTGATGATTATTATTTCTGCATGCAGCCATTCATCGCCGGTAAGGGTAGCGTGCGCCTTTTCGACAAATTGAACCTGGAAACCCCTCGCTCACTTAAATATGTAGATAGTACACAATTAAAATCCGGCGTGCATATCATCCATTATCAGAGAGTATATTAACTTCGGATATGTCCAATTCAGCTTATAAGACCTAAAATAATTAATAAAATGAAAACATCAGATTTTAGCACAACCATTCTGGTTGACAAATCTCCGGAAGAAGTATTCCATGCGATAAATAATGTCGGTGGATGGTGGTCGGGCGATATTGAAGGCCGTTCTACTAAACTGAATGACGAGTTCACTTATCGTTATAAGGATATTCATTTTTCAAAACAGCGGGTAGTTGAAATGATCCCTGATCAGAAAGTGGTATGGCTGATAACCGACAGCAATCTCAATTTCACAAAAGATGCTCATGAATGGATCGGGACAAAAATCAGTTTTGAAATTACTGAGAAGGACGGAAAAAACGGAACTTCGTTTCTCACACATCGGATTGAATCCTGATATAGAGTGCTTTGATGCCTGCTCAAATGCATGGTCCTCTATTGTTCATCAAAGTTTATCAAGTTTAATTACAACGGGTGAAGGGCAGAAACTGGTTTTAGCCTGAACAATGATTTTGCTGGATAAAATTTAAATTAACCTGCCACAAAGGCGCGAAGGCACAAAGAAAACCTTAGTGTCTTTGTGTCTTAGTGGCTCAAAAAATTAAACAAAATAAAATGGAAACACAAGATTTTACCACAACCATTTTGGTTGACCAGACTCCCGAAGTCGCTTTCAATTCCATCAATAACCCTCGAGGCTGGTGGTCAGAAGAAATCGAAGGCGGCACTGAAAAACTTAATGATGAGTTTGACTATCATTATGAAGATGTCCATTATTGTCACATAAAATTGATCGAAGTTATTCCCAATCAGAAAGTAGTCTGGCTGGTGACGGACAATCATTTTGATTTTACAAAAGACAAGAGTGAATGGAAAGACACAAAGATCATTTTTGAGATTTCCGAAAAGGATGGCAAAACACAGATCAAATTCACACACGAAGGATTGGTTCCTGCTTACGAGTGCTATGATATCTGCCACGATGCCTGGACTAATTATACACAGGGTAGCTTACATGACCTGATCATGAAAGGCAAAGGAGAGCCAAACCCAAAAGGTGGAAGGAATTCTTACCAGGACGCTTTATCAAAAAAAATGAATGCAAGTGATTATCATACAATTATTTTAACAACTACGACGCCAGATGAGGCATACCGCAGCATCAACAGTGTTACGAAATGGTGGACCGAAAATATGGATGGTAAAAATGAAAAACTGAACGATAGTTTTACAGTTCATTTTGGAAAGGTTTGGATAACATTAAAAGTAACAGAACTGGTTCCAGCAAAAAAAATAGCATGGTATGTGACCGACTGCAATAAGGATTGGCTTAAAAACAAAAAGGAGTGGAATGACACCCAATTGATCTGGAACATTTCAACCATAAATAACAGAACACAGGTAGAATTTACACACAAAGGATTGGTCTCTGAACTGGAATGCTTTGATGCCTGTGCAGATGCGTGGGGCGGATATGTTAAAGATAGTTTATTGAGCCTGTTAAATACAGGTAAGGGCAAGCCTGATCCGAAAGAAGAACTGACTTCTGTGGCTACAAAATAAGTGATGGAATTAGCTACAGCTTATCAGTATAAAATGGCATAAATTTGTACTCCTAAAAGATCATAATGCTATGAAAAAGGTCATAATTACATCATTACTTGTTTTTTGTACAATTCTTGGCAGGGCCCAATGGCAAAAAACCAGCAGTCCCAATTCTGGCGGGGTAAATTGCTTTATCAATAACGGTTCTTATTTATTTGCAGGCACCGATAGCGCAGGAACCTTTCTATCAACAGATAATGGTGATAACTGGGCAGTAGCAGCTTCCGGGCTGACTAATAAATCCGTAAAATCAATAACGGCAAACAGTAATTACATATTTGCCGGAACATATGGCAATGGGGTCTATTTATCATCTGATCAGGGCAGCAACTGGACGCCTGTGAGTAAAGGATTGACTAACTTGGACATCAATGTCTTAATTACCACTGGCACCTATGTGCTTGCAGGGACTAATTCCGGTGTTTTTATTTCCTCTGATAATGGGTCAAACTGGTCCGCCATAAATAAGGGTTTAAGTACAGTTTTTGTGGTCTCCATAGCCACAAATGGAACACAGATTTTTGCCGGAACCAATGGTGGTGGCATATTTTTATCTACTGATACTGGAAAATCATGGAATGCTGTGAATAATGGCCTCAACAGTGACTCAGTGAATGCTTTAACCATAAACGGATCATATATATATGCGGGAACAAATAGCAATGGCGTCTATATGTCTTCCAATAATGGAAACAGTTGGCAGGCCGTAAATTCAGGCTTAACCAATAACCATATCTGGGCCCTGGTTACTAATGGATCGCATATTTTTGCCGCTACCGGCGGGGGTGGGAAACATAATGGAACAGGCGGTGGAACGGGCGGCGGCAAGGGAAAAGGCGGCGTATTTATTATAAAAAACACAGGAACCACCTGGACACCGGTAAATACAGGTTTGCCCCAAACGGATGTCCGGTCGTTGTACATTGTTGGGTCGACCATTTTTGCAGGGACTGAAGATTCGAATGTGTGGAAACGTCCATTAAGTGAATTGACTTCGGGAATACAAGGCTTAAGTACAAATAATCCAGGCCTTATGATCTACCCTAATCCTGCAAACACTCTAATTAATATAGAATTCAATACCACGTCCCGAGAAGAACTTGTGATTTATAATGTTATAGGAGAAATAGTTTATAGAAATATATGGCTCCCATTTCAAACCGACTTCCACAAGGTGGACATATCGACATGGGAAAAAGGTGTTTATTTCATGAAAATTGGCTCCAATACAGAGAAGATAATCAAGGACTAAGATACTTATTGACGCCGGTCAAAACTCCTGAATTCGTTCAATTTGTTTGGGTTTCGGCTATCATTTTTTATTGCGGACAACCAATTTATTCGGACAATATCAAGCGTACATGGCCCGTAAGTAAATAACCTTATCATTCTCTTTTGCGATTCTATATACAAAATATTCATTACATCTTCTAAAATTCCTCCAGTAAAGGGTGTGTACATGAAGAAAACTGTTCCATCTGAATAATCTGCAAATCGTGCATCATCATTAATAAATTCCACATTTTTTAAATTTAACTCGGCGGAGCAAATGCGCGCGTAATTGCAAAATTCCGGCTCAAATTCTACACCTTTTGATATTACCCCACTCATCAGATTTACAAGCATACAAACCTGTCCCAGGCCGGATCCCAAATCATAAAAAACATCTGATTCAGAGAAATGGGCTTTCTCTACCAATTCAAAAATAATTCTTGCAGGCGTTTTTTGAAAGAACACCATTTCAGTTTCCCGTTCCATTGTTTCATCAGGCAATGCCCGAAAGGAAAATATCCCATTTACCAATAAATCAAGGTTGTCATACCCCATTTCATCTTGATTCAGAAACTGACTATTTGCAAGGTATTTATCAATAGCATTTTTAAAAGCGATACCCGATAAATTGGCTGATCGGATACTTGATCGAAGGTGAATAAAAAGATTATTGTCAATCTCTTCCAGCCTTGACCTTAGATTTTCAGCAAGCTGTTTTAATTCTGCCAGCTCAGAATGCGATTTAAGTTTATTTACCAACGAATCAATCCGGTCAATGATATAGAAATCAATATCATCCATAGCTTCTGTCCTACCTGAGAAGTTTGATTCTTCAAACAACAAAATGTTATTCGATAAGGCTTCAATATCCTGTCGTATTTCTGATAAAAACATTTTCAAATCTGTGAAAAATATCCGCAATATAAATAAGATATATAAGACCAAATCAGAACCCATTTGTAGGGCAAACGTCTTTTTTAGACTTGCTGGAGCCCTCAAATAATATTGGTATTTTGAGCGCCGCATAAGCATTTAACCCATAGATATTATTGGTAAACAAAAGGTTTAAGCCATTCCCGGTTCCAACAATCAGCGGACCAAGTCTTAGGGTCATTCCAAAAGTTGTTTGTCCATAACCATTAACCCCAACAGGAAGAAAAAAACCAAACCATTTATAATCCCATCTAGGCGTTACTGTATAATAACTTAAACCATGTACCTGGCTGGTAACATTCATAAACTGAGGGACAGTATAGGTAGTAACATTTACATATAAATCATTGTAAATATTATAATCCGCCTGGAGACTGAAAGTAGTAGGAAAATACATATGAAAATAGCTTCTGGTATCCGCACGTCCAAGATTATTGGCAATAATTGTATCTAAGCTATATAATTTATTGGGGCCGAAGCGAAGTGCGTTTACATCCCAGTTTGTTTTATTTGCATTGAAGTTATAGGCATTATCCCCTTTCTGGAAGGACATGAAACCAATATCAAGTAAAGAAGCTCCCAATCTTATTTTGTATTTATTCAGATCTCTTTTGTCATTTCTATATTTACCTCTGAGGCGATAGCCCCAGTCATAATAATCTGGTCGCCACTCATACACAAAACCAATATCCATAGCAACGGAAATAGCTGATACATCTCCCAGACTTTTTCCTGCATTAAAATTCCCATTCAAATCTTTTACAAGATTTTCCGTATGGCCTTGAAGAAAAGTAGAATTATACAAACTCAAAGTATCATTGTTTTTCCAATTGTAATTGAGCGTCTGTGCTTTCAGAAATGCAGCTTCCAGGCCAGCTTCGAGTTTGCCCCGAACGCCCATTTTGAAAAAATGATGTCCTCTGCTACTTATTACCTGTGCATAATCTATACCATATTCCCACCACGACATCTGGTTAAAACTAAATGTGTTATCTTTAAGTGAAGTATTAAAATAACGAAGATTTGAAGGGTCATTTGTGCTTAGTCCTGTATACATCAGATGTGCCAGTTGTGGACTCAGGTTATCAATATTCAGAAGAGATCTCAGTCTGCATGTAAAAGCAACCGAAATATCCCTTGTAATACTTAATGCAATGGATGGCAACTGGACATAAGTATTGAGTCCGACTTCGACATTTTGCAGACTCGTGTTTTCAGATAAAAAATGCGCGTTGAAATTGCCCTGATACGTCTGAAAAATACTCTTGTCCAGTATGTACTTGCTGTACACCGAAATATAGTTGTTGTTAAAATCAATTCCGGCACCAACCACAGTGATATCCAGCTTATAACGCATGTCGGCAATAGATGCCGGTTGTATATCAATCCCCGATACTCCGGCATAATTGCTCATGTTATACCCCGGTATATCCTGGGCTTTTGCAATTGTAGTAGTAATAAGAGCCAGTTCAAAAAGTATTGCAATACGTATCATCAAACCAGGCATAGTATCCATAATTTCATTTGATAAAACTACGAATAAATTTACAAGTTTGATTCAGAGCTGTTATTTTGTTCTATTACAAAGAAATAACTACAACCTCTCCCATTTGATTATCGTAGTGAATACAGGTAATACTGCGTTTTATAAACAAAATCACAGCAAATGCATTCATAACATGCACTTACTGTGATTTTTGTTAAAAATCATCCCCTTTATTCCCCGCTTGAGGCTGGGATTAATTCAATTCCATTTCAATGGCTTTAGGAAATAAAATATTGTTTTCAAGATGAATATGCAAATGCAGATCGTCTTCAAATTCTTTCAACATGGCATAAGCCACTCTATAAGTACTACAGGCGTCTGCAGGTGGATTATATCCTTCACTTAATGATGACATTTTACGAAATCTTTCGCCTTCTACATTATGTTCTTCCATCATCATCTGTATTGGATTCTGAATCGTACCAAATCCCGGTCTTGCGGCATTATCATGATTTTTTTGCGCTTCAACCATATTTCTGATATATGGGAACAGAATTATTTCTTCTTTTTGCATATGGTCTGCCAGTTCATTGGCAGATGCATTAAATTGTTCATTTATCTCAAATAATTCAGGATGATGGCTCCCATGTACTTTACACAGTTTGTCAAAGTACTGACGCAATGCAGGCGTTTTTTCTAAGATATATTTGTGATGCTTGTTTTCAATATAATCCGCCAATGTATCCAGTGGCCATGATTGAAAATCTGTTACTGATTGATCGTCCAGTTTTGATACTTTCACCAGGTTATCCATCAATTCTTCAACAAATATATTTTTCTGCTCGCAAACCTCATCAATGGTTCTGCCGCCTTTGCAGCAAAAATCAATTCCATATCTTTGAAACACTGCAGCAGTCCGATAATCTTCTGCAACAAATTCTCCTACACTTTTTGAAATTAAAGTTCCCATATTATTCTTTTTTAATTAGTTATACACAATACCATTATTGTTTTAAAAATGTTATTCCAAGGTTTATGTCATTAGATAAACCATCAAGGGATGTAGTCTCCAGCATCTGTTTTAATGTTTCCCTGATGGCTTTGAATTTATAATGAACCGGACAGGGTTTATTTTCATTGCAATTGCTGAATCCCAATCCGCAGCCATTATAAATAGCATCGCCATCAATAGCTGAAACTATCTGGCGGAGCATGATCTTATCCAATTCTTGCGGTGGGATTTCGAAGCCGCCGGTTGGGCCTTTCAACGAAAGGATGATCTCATGCTTTTTAAGATTCTGCAGAATTTTAGCCGTAAAAGCAACCGGTGAATTGATATGCGCTGCAATATCAGTCAAACCCACACGAACACCTTCTTTCGATTTTATGGCGATAAATATCACTGCCTTGATTCCATATTCACATGCCTTTGAAAACATAACTATTCTTTTTATGATGCAAAGATAACACTAAATTTTAATAAAGGACCATTTTATCCTTTATTATTTTTTCAATCTTAGCGCAATATTTTAACAGAAGAATAACAATTAAATAATACAAATTACCCTGAGACATGATTTTGGTCAAGCCATATCCGGTTTCCTTTTCTGAATATTTGTGTGGCTTTAACCTCCAAATGATTTATCCAATTGTTATACTTCATATTCAAATCTCAGATGAGCACCAATAAATGAATAAAGATCTTATGTATGATCGGTTTAAAAAGCTCATACGGAAAGCAAGTAATCAATCCGCAATGGCAATGAAGCATCCGGATGAAAAAAACATCCATGACCTTCGCGTCAGCATTAAGCGCTTAAAGGCGTTCTACAGGCTTTTGCTTTCGGTCGATAGTGACTTCCCTTACAGATTGTATATGGCGCCGTGGAAAGCTTCTTATGAGCAATTCGGGCATATTCGCAACCAGCAGGTAGTTTTGAAATTATCCAAAAGCTGCGCCAAAGGATTAAATATTCCTTATAAATCAGAATTGCCCCCTGGTAACCAGGCAAACAAAATAGAATTTCACAAAATAAAAAAGAGTTTAATAACCGAATCTCAAAGTGCGGTAAAGGATTCATTACGAAAATTAAGCTGGTCCAGAGCTGAAAAATACCTGCGTTGCCAGTTTCATAAAATAGATAAGATGCTACATCATGAAAATATTGAAAAAAAAGAAAGGATACATGATCTGCGAAAAGCATTAAAGGACTTTAATTACAATCTCAGGTTTCTTTCTGAAATCAATACGGATAATTATGATAAAAAAAGTCTTGCCTGGATGAAGAATATCATGGAGGTAATTGGCAAATGGCTGGATTTGAATATGGCACTAAAAGCATTGAAATACAATCATATAAAGCACGATATTGGAGAATCAGAAAAATATCTCAAACTGATCAGGAATGAATTCAAGACAGAACGTGAAAATCTTGCCATTCTGATTATGCAAATGTGGGAAACCGGGAAAATATTGCTGGTAAAAGAAGAACCTATGAAAGGAATTAAAATTCCTTTGCCAAAAACTGTCAGGCAACTGGCTGTTGATTTTCAATAAAAATTAAAACCGTGTTCCCTTACCTGGCTGGCTTTCAAAATCAATTCTGCCATTGAGCAGTTCCGCATACTTCTTTACAATACTTAATCCCAGGCCCGTACCTTCATTATTTTCAACATTACTGGCTCTGAAAAATTCGCTGAACAACTTTTCCTGATCAATTAGCTGTATACCAACACCTTCATCAATTACAGAAATGGGAAGACATCCATCTCAGCCTTTTTTTATAATAAGAAGGGCCTGGTGGGTTACTTTAAGAATATGGTTTGTATGAATCTCCGTAAATATCCGCTCAAATAAACTATGTTTATCAGGCACAATAACTACCATATTTGCTTTAATCCGGTCAGAAAACCTATTGATACCATCAACAACTTTATTTGATGCAATCACATTAACAGAAGTTTCAATTCCTGAAAAATGGCCTTTAATTTTATCAACCTCTGCATAGACGGCATTAACAGGTTCGGCTATTTCTGTCATCACATTCAGAAGGTTCAGTTTTGCGCCAAAAATGTCTGCATATTCCTGGATATTTGCTACAATCCGCTCAGATATCAGAGATTCTTTGTGACATGCCAGAACGATATTTTTAACGGGCGTAAATTCAACCTCGGGCGGCACAACCAGGATATTTTTTTTTGATTGATTAACGACATCTGAGGTAACATTCCCAAATATAACATCGCCAATATCTCCATGACCTTTACTTCCCATAATAATAAGATCAAACCCGGTGGCCTGTTCCAGGATCACGTCAGCGGCTTGTCCAAATTTTGATATCGTGTTGATCTTTAATCCGGGATGCTTTTTAAGGATCTCGCCGGCAATATCATGAAGCATCTTTGTAAAATCATTTTCCCAGTTCGAAATGGTATCGCTTTCAAAATATAACTGGTCAGCATAAATCGGGATATCGAAGGCATTGAGAAGCGTAATCGAGGCGTTCATTCTATCAGCCATTTCCGCTCCGTAATTGATGGCATATTGCGCATTTGGAGAAAAATCCGTGGGGATTAATATGTTTTTCATAATCATTGATTTAGCGAGCCAAAATTACGCCGGCTTGCAATGTTTATGAATGATTAAAGTCAGCTTAAAACATGACTTTCAGGAGTTTCAGGAGTTTCATTTGCAGCAGTACTAAAGCTGGCAGGTTTATGAATTTCAGAGAATTTTAACCATCTGTTCAAACCTGTCTTCGTAAGCCCGCTCAAGCGCTTCACGATGATCAGGATGTGCGATACTTGTCAACAGTTTTGCACGTTGGTCCATGTTTTTTCCATACAGGTTTACAACACCATATTCAGTAGCAACATAATGGATATGCCCCCTGGTTGTAACCACCCCTGCGCCTTGTTTTAAGAGGGGCACAATCCTAGATCTCCCGTCTTTGGTAGTTGATGGCATACCAATGATTGGTTTGCCTCCATCTGAAAGCGAGGCGCCTCTCATAAAATCCATTTGTCCTCCTATACCTGAATATTGGTAGGTCCCGATTGAATCGGAACATACCTGGCCCGTAATATCAATTTCAATGGCACTGTTGATGGCAATCACTTTAGGATTTCTGCGTATGATATCTGAATCATTCACAAATGCCACATCCATACAGTTTACATCCGGGTTGTTATCCACAAAATCATAAATCTTACGCGTTCCTAATACGAAAGTGCATACAATTTTACCCTGCCCTATCTTCTTGAATTCGTTGGTTATAGATCCATTTTCAACCAGTGGCAGAATACCGTCTGAAAACATCTCAGAATGGATACCCAGGCCTTTATGATTGGTCAGACATTTAAGTACGGCATCCGGTACGGCGCCTATGCCCATTTGCAGTGTGGCACCATCTTCAATAAGGCTTGCGATATGCATTCCAATCTGATCTGTGATATTATCTGCTTTGGAAGAATAATCCTCTTCTATCAACTCTGATTCCTGCCATATAGCTGTTGTAATTTTAGAAATATGAACAAATCCATCGCCCAAAACCCGGGGCATTCTCGGATTCACATGGGCAATAATTTTTCTTGCATTTCTTACAGCACTTAAGGCAGCATCCACAGATGTTCCAAGGGTACAATATCCATGCTGGTCAGGTGGGGAAACCTGTATAATAGCAACATCCAGAGGCAAAATTTTGCGGTCAAACAACCGGGGAATCTCACTTAAAAAAATTGGGACATATCCGCCGTATTCGCTATTGGCCCACCCTCTTATATTACCCGATACAAAAAGAGAATTCAGCTTAAAACTGTTAAGCACTTCTGGCCGGTTCCAGTTAATTTCTCCATACGTACTTATTGACGTCAGTTCTACATCATGAAGCTCGGATGCCCTGTTGAGTAAGGCATTGATTAAAATCAATGGTGTAGCACCACTTCCATGTAAAAAAACACGTTCGCCACTTTCTACAATCTTTACTGCTTCCTCGGGAGTTGTATAATCAGGATTCATGCTTCAAATATAATGGTGATCAATAAAATAAAATTTGACTTTTGTCAATTGAATGCATGAAACATATTAGTAATAAATTTATAATTAGATCAAAATAAAGCCCCGGCGAAATTCATCACCGGGGCTTAACCAATTATTAAATACTAACTAAATTATTATTGATCCCACCAAACCGGTTTGGTGATATCTTCTACTACAACGGCGTTTTTATTATAAAGCCGTTCATCTAGTACCGTCGGCAACCGCAGTGGAATAACATTTACAAGTCCTGCCGCACATGGGTTGAGTGCAGGCAGATTGGTTCTGCGCCAATCGTTCCAGACTTCAAACTGGCCAAACAGGGCGATGTATTTCTGTCCCATAATCTTGGCCAGCGTTATGGTACCGGCTGTTTCATTACCCACTAATGCTTTAAAAGCTGCCGGGATAGCAGTTCCGGTTACCTGCAATACGCTGGCTGCAACAGCTGTATTATATGCAGCAGCGGCAACTCCGATATTGCCAAGCCTGAAATTAGCTTCTGCAGAGATAAATTCCGCCTCTACATAAGTTACCATGGGTATGGGGGCGGTCATTCCTGCAAGGTAAGTTCCGACGTCAGATGCCGAGGCGTTGGCAGAATCGGGGTCAACCGGAGAACCGCTATACCCACCGCCAGTATCTTTGGTAGCATAAAATGGCAAACGAGGATCAAGGGTGGTTTTCAATTTATTAATGAATGGTTTCGACATCAATACATATCCTGTTCTCAGGTTCTGGAATGAATACCATGGATTGTTGTTGGAACTCTGTGAACCGAATACCGCAAACATATCATTAGCACTGCTGGTAGCATTTGCACTCGTCAGGTCCGCAAGGGCCTTGGTAGAAGAACCATTGGCGTCCATTTTAGTAAGGTGAATATCATACCTGGCTTTGAGTATCCAGGCATTTTGCAGCCATTGAGCAATATTTCCAGAAAAAATAAGGTCATCAGATCCAGGGACAATCGCATTTGCCTTTGTAGGCTGAGATAAATCTGCAATGGCAGCCGTAAGCAGGCTCTGTATATCTGCATATATGGCTTGTTGTGCTTCAAAT
>JABDBQ010000026.1 GCA_013288555.1 Bacteroidota bacterium
TCTCGCATAAGGCGAAAGAGCAATCTGTAATGACTCCAATTCAATTCAGGATGTTTGACAGATCAGGGAAATTTATTTCCGGCTGGGCAATCTGTTGCGGACCCGCAAATTTCCCGGCATCATATTTGAATTTCGCTGCCATGGCAACCATTGCGGCATTATCGGTACAATACTCGAAAGCCGGGATATATACCTTCCATCCCAATTCCTGCTCTTTGGCCTTAAGCATTTCCCGCAGATAAGAATTTGCTGCAACGCCGCCTGAAATACCGATCTGTTTAATACCTGTTTCCTCAGATGCTTTATGGAGTTGCGAAAGCAAATAAGTTACAATACGATGCTGGTACGAAGCGCAGATATCTGCCATGTGTTTTTGAACAAAATCGGGGTCGGCTTTCACATGATCCCTGATAAAATACAAAAAAGATGTTTTTAACCCACTGAAACTGAAATCATAGCCCGGTACATCCGGTTCCGGGAAATGGAATGCTTTGATATTTCCGCCTTTTGCATTTCTATCAACTAAAGGTCCGCCAGGATAGGGCAACCCAAGGATTTTTGCTGATTTATCAAATGCTTCACCGGCTGCATCATCGGTTGTCCTACCCAATACCTGGAAATCCGTTTCATTATCCATTTTTACGATCATGGTATGACCTCCTGAAACCAGCAGGCATAAAAAAGGAAACTCTGGTCCCGCCGCCGCTAAAGCTATGGCGGGCGAAGCAATAAAATGAGCAGCAAGATGCGCTTCAAGGTGATCAACTGTGATGATGGGAATATCTAGCCCTTGCGCCATGGCTTTTGCAAAGGATACCCCAACCAACAGAGATCCCAACAAACCTGGACCCTGTGTAAATGCAATGGCATCCAAATCGTTTTTAGAAATTCCCGATTGATCCAAAGCAGTTTGTACGACATGCATGATGTTTTTTTGATGCTCTCGCGAAGCAAGTTCCGGCACTACACCACCATATTTTTCATGGATTTTCTGGCTGCTGGCTATGTTCGACAAGATCTTTCCTCCGCTGATAATAGAGGCAGCCGTATCGTCGCAGGAACTTTCTATGGCAAGTATTTTGCTCATGTATGGTAAAACAAGAATAAATTTGCAAAGATTGCATTAATTCAAGGGGATGCGAAGGACGGTAAAAAAAATATTAAAATATGGTGTCCGTTCTTTTCTTGTTATCTTACTCATCCTGCTTTTGAGTATTACCGGGCTGTATTTTTACATGAATACCGCACCGGGAAGGCGGTTTTTGGCCTCTGAAATAAGCTATTATGTAGGTAAAACCTTTGGAACCGAGTTTAGTATTGGCAATGCCCAATGGGATTTCCCTGCAACAATATCACTGGATAATGTGATCATCAAAGACCTAAAGCATAACAATATGTTTGTTATTGGCAAGCTCAATGCCGGACTGGTTTATTTCAACTACAGGACCAGCCGGATGATTTTTTCAAAAGTATCCCTCAGGAATGTGGATTTTAATCTCGTACTATACAAAGGCGATACCAGCAGCAATTTCGGATATGTCATAGACAGACTGACAGAGGGAACAGGTGCGCCTAGAAAATATAAAACCGATATTTTATTTCATTCCGTAGATCTTGAAAATCTGCATTTTAAATGGGACGATCAAAGGTCAGCTGTAGTGTCTTATCCGGGTATCGATTGGAATCATGTGGATGTTACCCATTTTGACGGGCATCTTACTGCGATGAAAATTGATGGTAACGACGTAAGCGCTGAAATTAAAAGCCTGGTTCTGGATGAAAAAAGCGGGTTCAGAATTAACAATATGACAGGCAATGCCAAATATACTGACAAGAACATTGAGATAAAAAACCTGGACCTGATTACGCCTGATTCAAGGGTTAGAAAGCATATCCGGATTGACTATGCAAATACAGACAGTATGGTTGATTTTGTTCATAATGTGGATATTAATGCTGAATTTATTGATAGTAAGGTCTCTTTCAAAGACCTGGCCTATTTTACGCCCGATCTTAAAAATAAAACGGATGCCGTTAACATCACCCGCGTGAGCGGCAAAGGCAAAGTCAGCGATCTTCATATTACCAACCTGGAAGCTTCTTTTGGCAAAAATTCAATAGTCAAGGGGCGTGCTGATTTACAGGGCTTGCCAGATATCCATAAAACTTTTATGGCTATCAGACTCGCACAGACCCGGACAAGCAAAACCGAACTGGCAAAGCTTTTCCCGGAAATTCTTTTGCCTGACGAAATGGACAGGCTGGGGCAGATTAACCTAAAAGGCTATTTCACAGGATTTATCAGCAATTTTAAAACCAATACTGAATTTGAAACAGGACTTGGAAATGGAAGTGCTGATGTGGAAATGAAAATATCTTCTAATCCTGCCCTGAGCAGTTATAGCGGTAAAATAGATTTAGACAGATTTGATATCGGGAAATTATCGGGCCAAAGCCTGCTGGGCAAAACCAGCCTGAGCGGGCAGGTATCAGGCAAAGGATTATCTGTAGAAACGGTACAGGCCAGGCTTATTGCTGATGTTAAAAACCTGGATTTTAACAGGTATAACTATCAGAATATTAAGGTAAACGGAGATGTTGCCAAAAAATTTTTCAATGGGTCTCTGAATGTAAATGACAGAAACCTGACACTAGATTTTAAAGGGTCTATTGATTACAGAAAACGCAAACCCGAATACGATTTCAAAGCAGACATGCCGAATGCAAATCTTTATGCACTCAATTTCGTGAGGGATAGCCTAAGAATTTCAACCAAATTAAACATCAATATCGAAGGAATAAAACCAGACGATATTGATGGACAAATCATTGCTACGGGAACAAAATTGACCATTCCCGGAAATGTATATGATATTGACAGCATCATGCTCAATTCAAAAGTAAATGCGAATCACAGGTTTATCAATTTGCATTCAAATTTACTCGTGGCCAGGATAGATGGCGATTTTCAGATCAGCAAACTCGGGAATCTTTTCAAATCTGCCGCCAGACAATATATAGATTCTGGTTTTTACCAGTTTGGAGACGAAGAAATAAAGGGTCAATATATCAATTTTGATATCAGGTTCAACCACCTGGCACCTATTTTTTCTGTCCTGCGGACCCATTTTTCAGTTGCAGATTCCGGCTATCTCAAAGGCAGTTATTACAGCGATGGAAACAAGCTCGTTTTAAAAGGAGATCTGCCGGATATGTCGTATAAAAATCTACATTTCAAAGATCTGGCCTTTAATGGATTGGGTAGTTCATCGGGGCTGAACCTGGATATCAATGTGGGAGCTTTTATCAATAAAGATACAGAGTTGGTCAATAACGCTGTGATCCATATCAAAAGCAACAGCGAAAAATTGTTTTTTGACATTTCTGCTTCTGATCTGCTGAACCAGAAACAGGCAGTTCTTCATGGAAGTTTCGATGTGGTAAACCGACAGGCATTCCTTGATATTACAGACTCAAGGATTAAAAT
The DNA here is from genome assembly GCA_013288555.1 of Bacteroidota bacterium. GTDB lineage: Bacteria > Bacteroidota > Bacteroidia > CAILMK01 > CAILMK01 > JABDEJ01. The sequence continues at coordinate 3,488 of JABDBQ010000026.1, forward strand.
ACAGGGTGAAACCTGGGCAATACATTCACCAAGAATTATATTCTATGGAGACACCCTGGTAACTGTTCCTGATATCAGTTTCAGCAAAAGAAATGAAAAAATAAGTGTTGAAGGTTCTTATTCTGTCAACAATTCTTATCCCATCCGGGTCATTATGGAAAACCTTGACCTGGCAACAGTTGCGAATTTTGTACCACAGATATCAGGAATAGGAGGCATGGCTAATGGTCAGGTACTCATTAGCAATATTAATACAAAACCGATATTTGAATCTGCGATATACGTATCGTCAATTTCCTATAATTCAGACACTTTCGGTACAATTTCAGCGGAAACAGATTACAGTGAAAGCTCTGGCAGGCTCGGCATAGACGCCAAGCTGTATAACGCAAAAGGAAATGAAGTGGCAACTGCTACAGGGGCTGTCAATACAGACCAATCGCAGGCTTTGGCCCTTAATGTGAAACTGAACCAGACAGAAATTAAAATATTTGAGCCTTTTATTAATTATGTTTTTTCAGATGTAAAAGGTGAGGCTACCGCCGACATGCTCATCACCGGAACTATAAGTCAACCAAGTATTTCGGGAAATATTGATCTTCAAGGAGCTGAATTTAAAGTTAACTATACCAATGTGAGGTATCATTTTTCGCATTCCTTTAGTTTAAGCGGACATACCATTGGCATTAAAAACCTTAAAGTTTACGATCCTAATAATAATATCGCAATGGTTAATGGCGAATTTGACCTGAATAATCTTAAAAATATTGCACTGGATATTAATATTGATGCTAACAAAGTCCTTGCGTTGAATACAAATCAAAAAATAAATGATCTTTATTTCGGCAAAGGCGTCGGAACAGGCAGGGTCTCCATATCAGGGCCGTTGAGCAATCTTAAATTTGTCATTAAAATGCGGACTGAAAAGGGTACCACATTTTCACTTCCCATCTCTTCAGGAAATAGCTTTTATGGATATGATTATATCAAATTCATCAATAAATCAAATTATCTCAAAGGGGTTAAGGAAGTAAAGCTGACTGGCATTGAACTCGCTATGGAACTGGAAATTACACCTGATGCTTTTGCCCAGATTATTTTCGACCCAAGAGTTGGCGACATTATTGAAGCGCACGGCAAAGGAAATCTGAGACTTGATGTAAATAGTGATGGCGATTTTACCATGTTCGGAACTTATACCATTAAGGACGGAAAATACCGTTTCACAGCTTTTGAAGGGATCATCAACAAATCATTTATTATCAATAGCGGCAGTACTATTACATGGAACGGAAGTCCATACGAGGCGCAATTAAACCTCCAGGCAATGTACACAGTTCGTACTTCTTTATCTCCCTTGATGAGCGCATCGGCTGTAAGTGCATCCACTGCAAGTACATCTGTGAGTGATTTACAGACAAGAGAATATGATAGGGTATATCCTGTTGAAGCTATATTAAACCTTAAAGGATCTCTTTTTCAACCGGAGATAAGGCTTGATTTTAATATTGAAGAACTCAACGAAGCAAATGCCGGTACTACTGATATACAAACAAGGGTGAACCAGATCAAAGGAAGTCAGCAGGATATTGACCAGCAGGTAGTTAGTTTGCTTGTATTAAACCAGTTTGCCCCGGTAGACCAGAGCAGTGCGGGTGGCCTCGGCGGCGTTAATAACCTGACCAACTCTGCCCTTAATTCAAGTTTCGGCGACCTGGTTGCCTCTCAGGTAAATGACTGGCTTGCCAAGGTTCCGGCCCTTGAGAGCCTGCATGTGGGATTAAACCGTTCGCAGGAAGAATTTTCAGTAAAACTCAGCAGGGACCTTTTTCAGCAAAGAGCCAATATCAGTGTGAGTTATGATTTTGATTATCAAAATTATAACACCCAGCTCGCCTATAAAATAACACCTGACGGCAATCATCAGATCAAAGCCTTCGGAAGATCCAACAATAATACGCAAATCGGCCTCAACTCTAATACCCAGGGAATAGGATACTCCAGGAGAATTGAATTTGACAGGGTGAGTGAGCTGTTCAGAAAAAGAGTAAAAAAAGACCAGCCAAAACCATGATATCCCTTAATTTTGACAATATAAAATTGCTGCAATGAAACTAAAAGAATTTTTTCTCAAACAACTGGCCTATAACGACGCCATGAACCTGACCATGCTCGGCGAACTCAAATCATTGGAACATCCGCCACATGAATGTGTGGAACTGCTGAGCCATATTGTAAAAGCAGAATTATTATGGCTTGAAAGGCTTTATGGTACCGAAAAATTAAAGCCGCATTTTTTAGAGCCCTGGTCTCTTGGAGAAATTGAGAGTCATCAGGTAGAAAGCCACGAAGGCTGGATCAGTTTTCTCAATGATTATAGCGAAGAAGAACTTAATAAAGTCTTTTCTTACAGGAATCTAAAAGGCGATGCTTTTGAAAATAGTTTATACGACATTCTTTTCCATATCATAAACCATTCAACCCATCACCGTGCCCAGATAAGTAAACTACTCAGGCAGCATGATATAGCGCCCCCGGTTATGGATTATATTAACTATGTGAGAGAAAGAAAGTAGAAACGGTAAGGAAAGAATATAAGCCATTCACTATCAAATAAGCATGTTTTGCAAATGATTTGAACTTTCTGGTCGGGTTGGTGGTCTATTCTCAAAAAATAACTAATCAACTATGAAAAATTCAATCAGAAAATTAAGCATTGGCCTCATAGGTTTTGCATTATCGCTCGGTTCCTGCAGCCGACAAACAACTTCTCTCCAGCAAGTGAATAAGCTTGCGGATGCACAAACACTTCAAATTGAGCCTGCCCCTAAACAGGAAAAAAACATTTCATCAAAAATAAGTATCCAGGCTCCTGCTATGGCAGAGAACCCAAAAACAATTCCCCTGAATTTTCACAATTCAAAAACCGCATCTGTTTCTAAAAAAATAAAGCAAAATAGAAATGAACATATCCTCGCACAAAAAGCAGCGAGAACGATCGTGAAACAAGCCAATTCAGTATTAAAACCAGGATTGAACCCCAATATTTCTTCTTATTCAGGAACCAGCCATACCGAAGGCTGGCTTGGTTTTGCCATTGTTTGCCTTATCATTGGCGCCGTCCTTCTTTTCCTGGGCTTTGGACTCCTGGGTGCCTTATTCTGGGCCATAGGAATTATTGTATTGGTTGTAGGGCTTGTCTTCTTTATACTCTGGCTATTGGCAAGCGCAGTGGAAGGATAAAATCATTACCAATTAAGTATAAAAAAGCCGGTAAGAATAAATTCTTACCGGCTTTTGAGTTAAATAATCAGAAGTCGTTTTCTTCATCATTTTTAAATATATCCTGCTTGCTTTCTGCAATTTCATTTGCGTCTGATTCAATAGGGCCTTCAACGCTTCTAAGTTTTCTTTGTATCGCCTTGGTCCGTTTACCCATTACTTCATCCAACTGATTTAGCCCTGTTTGTATATTATTCTGCGATTTCTGCAGGAGATTGCCAAACTGTTCAAATTCCTTCTTTACAGCTCCTAAAACCTGCCATACCTCACTACTCCGCTTTTGTATGGCAAGAGTTCTGAATCCCATTTGAAGACTATTTAAGATGGCAGCCAGAGTAGTAGGCCCGGTAACAATAATTTTATAATTCCTTTGCAAATCTTCAAGCAAGCTTGCTTTCCTCACTACTTCAGCATAAATGCCTTCAAATGGTAAAAACATGATCCCAAAATCTGTGGTATTCGGTGGATCAATGTATTTGTCACTGATATCTCGTGCCATTTTCTTGATCGTTATATCCAGGTTTTTTTGAGCAATGTCTATCTGAACAAGATCTCCGATTTCGTACGCGGTTTGTAGCTGTTCATAAATATCTTTCGGGAATTTAGCATCTACCGGTAGCCATACCTGGCTGTTATTGTCATCGCGCCCGGGAAGTTTTATGGCAAACTCTACAAGGTCATTGCTGCTTAGTTTTGTCTTCACATTTGCCTGGTATTGGTCAGGAGCCAGTATTTGTTCCAGAAGCATTTCAAGCTGTACTTCGCCAATCCCCCCGCGCATTTTCACATTACTTAAAACCTTTTTCAGTCCTCCAACATCCTGTGCCAATGTCTGCATTTCACCAAGCCCCTTTTGAACTTCTATAAGCTGCTTACCAACAGTTTCAAAGCTTTGCCCAAGTCTTTCACTAAGCGTCTTTTCCAGTTTTTCATCAACGGTTTTGCGCATTTCTTCCAGCTTCAAAGCATTGTCTTCCTGGAGGGATTTAATTGATTTTTCCAGGATACCGCTCATTTGTTCAAGCTTTGCTTTATTCTCAATATTCTGGGCATCAAGCCTTTCAACCAGGTTTCCAAAATTCTGGCGTTGCCTGTCAGAGAAGGCCTCAAGAGATTTCGATAATTCTGTTTTTACTTCATCCAATATCTCTTTCAGTTCTTTCCTGCCTCCTTTAGAGTCATCCTGAACCTCTTTGAGCTTAAGATCAATTATCTCAGTTAAACGATTTAATTTTAACTCATTAGACTCACTAAAATCTTTCAGTGTTTTTGAAAGTTCATCCCGGGATTCTTTGGCAGATTGGCTGAGTTCTATCCTGTTCCTGGATATTTCTTCTTTTACAGAGGATTCTATCCTGGCTATTTCTCTTAGTACCGTTTCAGGATTATCGTTGCCTGTTGGCAAAGTTGATATCCTGAATATGACAAAAGCCACCAGGATAATTACCAGTACTAAAAGTATTTCAATGATCATAAATAGTTTTTAAAAGACAAATAACAATATCAGATTTCTCTCCCGAGCTTTCGGGATCGAAATGACAAAAATGCTTGATTATCTGGCGAAAGCAAAATTTGCACTTTTGCATATCTGCACAACTTGTCCCGACTTATTCGGGATTTGCACATTGTTTTAACGCGTCAGCCCATTTTCATCCCGAACACTCGGGACCCAAATTCTCAAATTCCCAAATTATTCTAAGTAAACTTCTTCAATGCATTCAGCCATCGTTCCGGTATTTCATCTCGGGTAGCAGCGAGGTAATCATTATAGGAACATGGCATGATATGGCGGGTTCCTGAAAATTCTTTTTCATTGATCGGTACTTCCATCCACCACCTGTCGGTGCGTTTGCTTTTATAAAAAACAATCTGGTAATGGTTGCCCTCTATTGCCGTAATAAATTTCGTAAAATCATCTTTGTTTTCCATAGGGCTTTCCGGATACTGGTTCATTACCCCATCTACAAAATACCATATCATTTGCGCTGTGAGATGCGCCGTTTGCCCGTCCCGATCCAGGCTCGGAACAAAATTATAAAACCCAATGGAACGCATATTGCTGCCGATGCCAGAATAACGACAGAGCAGGCAGGCTTCTTCACTATAGAACCCGTTTGGCGACGGTGTAAGCGTCGCCGGAGCGTCGCTCTGGCGAATGGCTGAAAGATCCCAGCTGGCGAAATGTGAACTTCTGAGCAGCGGCTCTAGGTTGCTCAAGTCGGCACGTACATCTCCCAGGCGATGCAGGTCAAAATACAGATTCTCGAGAAAGTCAATAACGGCCTGTCCTGTAAAATGAGACTGGTACCCGATATTGGCATATCCGAAAAGATAGGAAGGCTCAGCCATAAATATTTTTTGCAGGAAATTATCGGGCAGCATTTTTTTATTTTCATACATATTAAAATCAAGCCTGGGATCAAATGAAACCAGGTTGACATAATCTTTCATATAACAAAAAGCAAGATATTGCGCCCATGTAATCTCCTGGCTTCCATTGAGTAAAACAGGAAGATGATTGTTGCTGATCAATTCGCTCAATACAAAACCGAGCGTTTCATAATCTTTCTCCAGGTAGCCGAATTTGAAGTTCCCCAGGTCAGCAATTTTTTCTGCATACTCGGGTCTGCCGAGCCGATAAAGATATTTTCTTATTTCATTTGCGGCCCCATCATCATTTTCAGATCGTTCTATACCGATAAGAACAATTTTCCTTTCGGCAAGATCAAGTTGTCCTGTTGTATTCACAGCCAGCGCCTGCGCCCAGGTTGCTTCATCAAAGCCCTTTTCGCCTTTGATGACATCAATGTCTATAGGGTTAAAAAAATCTAAAACTTCCATATCCTTTACGGGATCAATGTTTGCCACATGAGTCTTGTTTGCAAATATATTAGATTTGAGGCTTTATTGCATTGCTTATTCAGGATTTATGGTTTTGGTAACAGGAGGAACAGGTTTTATCGGCAGCTATATCATGTATGATTTGCTAAGGAAAAACCCGGAAATCAAAGCCCTGAAGCGTGCAGGTTCAGATTTTACCCAAACCCGTTTCATTTTTAAATATTTATCAGAATCGGACCCGATGCCCCACGGAGAAAGTTGGGAACAGGCTTTTGATAGAGTTAAATGGGTTGAAGGTGATGTTACAGATTTAGAAAGCATTTTAGATGCACTTTACGGAGTTGATATCGTTTATCATGCCGCTGCTCTGGTATCCTACAACCGGAAAAGACATGACGACCTCATCGAAACCAATGTAACCGGCACTGCCAATATCGTTGATGCATGTCTTGAAAAAGGCATAAAAAAACTGGCTTATGTCTCATCTATAGCAACTCTGGATCGAAAGGCGGGGGAAAAAGTAAATGAATCCGCTTTCCCTGAAGACCTCAAATTTTCTAACACTTATTCCGAAAGCAAATACAGGGCAGAAATGGAAGTCTGGCGGGGTAATGCGGAAGGACTTGATGTGGTGATCATTAACCCCGGCATCGTCCTTGGGTGGGGAAATTTCGAGAATAGCTCCCCTGAAATGTTTAAAACAGTTTACGATGGCTTGAAATACTACCCTACAGGTTCAAACGCGTTTGTAGATGTAAGGGATGTCGCCAGAGCCCTGGTCATTTTGACTGAAATGGATGAGGCCCTCAGTAACAGGTATATCGCTCATGGCTCTGTTCATACCTACAAGGAGATTTTCGACCTGATGGCAAAAGGATTGGGTGTAGCACCACCGACAATAAAAGTAAAAAGCAGCCTGGTAAAACTTGTCTGGATTATGGCAGAAATCAAGGCATTATTTTCCGGAAAAGAACCATTTATCACCAAAGATCTTGCCCTTACCAGCAGCAAAAATTATGATTTTGATAGTTCCAAACTCGAAAAGTTGCTGAATTTTAAATTTACACCCATTGAACAAACTGTTGCAGAAACCTGTAAAGTATTTGTAGAGACACATTGAATGCGTCTTGTTCGCATTTCTTGAAAAAGCAATTATTGGTTTTCAACTGATAACTGTTCCTTGATAACTGCTAACTGAAAAAATGAAAGATAAAATCTGCGTTATTACAGGTGCTAATAGCGGCATCGGCAAGGAAACGGCAAAAGCACTTGCAGAAGTGGGGGCCCATATCGTTATGGTTTGCCGCAACCGTGAAAAGGCTGAATCGGCTCGCGAGGAAATCATTAGATTTAGCGGGAATAAAAAAATTGACCTGTTCATCGCAGATTTAAGTTCTTTGGATGATATCAGGCAACTGGCCGAAGAATTGAAAACACATTATGACCACATAGATGTCATAATCCATAATGCTGGTAGTACATTTATGAAAAGAGAAATAAATGCAGACGGGCAAGAGATGACTTTTGCAGTGAATTACCTCGCGGTTTATTATTTAACCTTACAGATTTTGCCATTATTGAAAGCCGCAAAACAAGGCAGAATTGTCATAGTGTCATCAGCCCTGGAGGCGATGGGACATATTAATTGGGATGATATCAATTATGACAGAAGGCCTTACAATATTATAAACTCGTACGCGCAAAGCAAACTTCTGCTTATTATTTTTACAAAAGAATTGGCTAAAAGGCTATCAGATACCAGCATAACTGTTAATGCACTTCACCCTGGAGGGGTAGCTACCAATCTTGGTATTACCAATAATAACCTGTTTTATAAACTTGTCTGGAAATTTATCGGCTGGTTTATGATTTCCGCGAAAAAGGGTGCTGAAACATCTGTTTACCTGGCAAGTTCTCCGGAATTTTCAGCTATCTCAGGAAAATTCTGGAGCGATAAAAAAATAAGAAAAAACAACCCCGCCGCTGATGCACCCGGAGTCGGCGAAAGACTTTGGAAACTAAGCGAGCAAATGATTAAAAAATAATTAGTTATAAAATTTACAGAACTTTCATTTCTTATCAGAGTTGGTTTTCCCTGACTCCTAACGCCTAACTCCTGACCCCTATTTCACAACATCTTCAAGTCTTACAAAACTATATCCCTTATCGTGAAGCTCTTTTACCATTTCAGGTAAAGCCTTCCCTGTACTCCATCCACGACCATTGATGTGGAAGATAAGGATATCACCAGGCTTTGTCATGGTATTAATCTCATTTTCAAGCGCAACCGGACCAATGTGCTTGTCAGGGTCACCGCTTGCATAAGTCCAGTGAACGACCTTCAATCCCATTTTATTTACAAGATCCAGATCATGCGCATTATAATTCCCGGCGGGGAAACGAAAATACTCAGGGGCACGGCCAGTCATAGCAGTTACCAGTTTTTCATTCCCTTCTACTTCGTTAATCACTTGAGCATCACTCATGCGTTCCATATGGTTGTTGTGGTTCAAGCTATGGTTTTCAAATTCTATAAAAGGGTAATGTTGAGCCAGGTACTTAACCTTGGCTTCGTTTCCCTTTGCAAACCTCCCTGATAAGAATATAGAAACCGGCAACTTATTTTCAACAATATAGTTCAGAATGGTCGTGTCAAAATAAGCTGGTGTCTTGCTCTGACAAGCATCAAAAGTGAGTGCCACTTTTTTAGGGCCATTATCAGCAAAAGAAGTTACTACCCTGGCTTTACTTCCGGCGCCCGCCATTGCGGCGGTAGTTACCAAGCAGAACAGAAATACAATCAGCTTTTTCATCGTTTTCACATTTTTAGTATGTGTATTGCAAAGGGCTTGCCAAATCGATGAATAAGTTATATATTATTGATTTTTAATATATTACAAATACAAGATGGGCTGGCAATTTTGCTGTAAAAAGCGATTCAAACTTCTTATTCCTTCACAAAACGTGTCCTAAGAGATTCGCCGTTTTCGATATTGACGAACTGCAAAAAGTATACACCTGTTTTTAAAGATGAAATATCAATTATCTGTTCATTTGACATCTGGGTTTGTGATATAACCATTTGCCCCAGGTTATTAAATATTTGATACTGATATGCCAGGTTTGATAATGGTAGATTATTAATTTTTAAGTAATTATTGGCAGGATCGGGGTATATCTGTGCTTGTTTAGGGTAAATCATACTATTGATTCCCGCATCAGTATGACAAGGATAGGTTGGGTCGCCATAAACTTCAACATGATTGTCGGTCATGCAGTTCAGACGAATAGAATGTTCGAATATACATCCGGGATAGACATTATAAAACACGGAATTAAAATGCCCGATTCCTTCAAACCAGACCATACCACCACAAAAGAAAGATTGAGAGTTTATGATGTTAAAGATGAACCGCTTCCGGAATCCCCCGTTTTCTACCTTAACAGAATCAACACTCATAACCATAAAATCAGCCTTTATTGTTTGTTTTGATTGCGGAATAAAAGTGCTGACACTAAAGGTATCTCCGGGCACTAAACTAAAATCATACAACATCCTTTCAGTAGTATCTTTAGTGGTATCTACTGACTTAAAAAATATCTGCTTATTATTTTCCCGCACAAATCCCACCAGGGTAAGATCTGTTTTTGAATTACCCACGATAAATATTTTTTTACATGATTTGCCTTGATAGCTACTGTCTCCGGCCATTAAAAAGACATGTAAATGATCAATAAAATATTGCGGACCTCCGCTTTGATCTTCATCAGTCACATTCCAATACACGCTGTCATTCACTACAAAAGGATGGTAATTGCCTGCAAATGCCTTTGAATGATTAAACAGAATGGAACAAAATAAAATAAAAACAATAATTATAAATTGTTTCATGATTTTAATAATAAAGATTAAATCAAAGATAAATATTATCTATTAAAAAGAGTCAGGAAGCCTCATTATTTTCAAGCAAGAGTAATTTATATCCCTTTCCCCTTATATTGATAATCTCCAGAGATGGATCAGTTTTAAGATGTTTTCGGAGTTTGGTTATATAAACGTCCATACTCCTCGCATTAAAGAAGTTATCATCCCCCCAGAGTTTTTTCAGCGCTTCGTTGCGTTCGAGCGTGGCATTCATATTATCACAAAGCATCTTCAGCAGATCTGCCTCCAGGGCCGTGAGTTTCTGCTTTTTAGAAGCTGAAATAAGGGTCTGTTTTTCAAAATCAAAAATAAAGTTTCCGAGTTTTACAGGCACATTTTTCTGGAGATGATTATTAACAGACTGATTAGTTGTTCGTTTTAATATGGCCTGAACCCGCATGATCAATTCTTCTATGCTGAATGGCTTTTTTACATAATCATCAGCCCCGATACTGAATCCTTCCCTGACGTCTTCTTTCAATGACCTGGCTGTGAGAAATATAATCGGTGTTTTCGTGTCTTTTTCCCTTATTTTTTTCGCGATGGTAAAACCATCCATCATCGGTAGCATTACATCAAGAATGCAGATATCAGGTTCCAATTCCATATAAGCATTGAGTCCATCTCTGCCACTTGCATACAAATATGTATCAAAATCGCGCGTTTGAAAGCATTCCTGCATAATCATGCCAAGGTACGGATCATCTTCTACGATAAGGATTTTCGTTTTAAGATTCATGTTTTAAGGGTATATGTATTTCAAAAATACTTCCTCTATTCAACTGGCTTTGTACACTTATACTGCCGCCATGCATTTTTACAATGCCGGCAGCATAACTCAATCCAAGACCAAAGCCTTTTACATTGTGCACTTTACCCGTAGGAACACGATAAAATTTTTCGAATATTTTCTTTTGTTCTTCTTTCGAAATCCCTATGCCATGGTCTTCTACAGAAATCACGAAAAAATCTTTGGAATTACTGGTATGAATTTCAATTCCCGGCTGACCTTCGCTATATTTCAAAGCATTGTCTATTAGTGTTGTAATAACATTTTTAAAATGGTCCTGGTCAACATCAAGGTTATAATTATCAGCATTATAATATCTTGTCAAAACGGCATTTCGTTCCAATATCTGCATCTGCATATTTGATATGGCAGTTTCAATCAATTCATTCATATCTGTTTGCTGGAATTGAAGCCTTATTTCACCCCTGTCGTAAGCTGCGATATTCAAGACTTTTTCAACCATGTTTCCCAGTCTCTTGTTTTCCTGTTGTGCTATCTTTAAATACTGCACTGTTTTCTCTTCACTTTTACGCACATCAAAACTCAATAATGCTTCTGTAGCCAACGAAACGGTTGATATCGGCGTCTTGAATTCGTGGGTCATGTTATTAATAAAATCACTGCGGATATCAGATATTTTCTTTTGCCTGAATATGATCCTGATGGAATACCAGAAACAGGATAATATGATGATTATCAATAATAAAGAAGCAACGAAAATAAACCAGATTTTAGCATAAATATACCTGTCGAGCTTGGGGAAATATAAATAAACATCTTCAGCATCCACTTTTGATCCAACATCCAAACGTACATGATATCCTTTTTTTAATTCATTTATGTTCGCCAGTTTATCACTGATATACTTTACTTTACCTGATCTGTTTTGAATAACACCGTAAACATATGGAGTGGTAATACCGGCTTTTTTTAATCCACTTTTAATAGTGGAATCTATGGTTCTTATTTTTGCCGTTTCAAAGCTGCTGTCATTACTATAGTAGGTCCTTTTTATCGCACTGGCGATGTCGCCGACTGACATGGCGCTTGACATACCTGGCTGATTTTCCTTTTTTAACTGCTTCATTCGGAAACCCGGAATTGCAACCTGAACTTTAAAAGAATCCCTGGCAATTGGTGAATCATTCTTTCGAATCTTCATAGTAACATGATCATTGCCCGTTGGCAAAACATCAAAAACAGATACATTTTGATTATATAACAGATTGCGTAAGAATAACTGGGTTGACACATTGGACATAAAGGCGTTAACATCCATATCCAAACGCTCTTTATTTGCTTTAAAACTGCTATTAATCCACCATAGCTGGAAGGCAATAAGGGCACACATGGAAAGCCCCATTGATACGACTATTATTCTGATGGTTTGACGATACACAGGGGCAAGATACGGCGCTTATTTATTTAAAAATCATGATTAACACTGTTTAACACTTGTTTATACTCTTTAATAATCCAATAGAAATGACCAGGATAGTTTTGCCAAAAAAATAAATAATAACATGAAAACAAAATTTTATCTGACAGCCCTCTTTGTATGCGTATTTGCGCTATCAGGCAGCAAATCTTTAGCCCAGGGTTTGAACAACAAGTATCCACTGGATCAAAAAGACATTGAAAACAGTCTTAAATTACTGGGGATCACAGATTTTAAATTCCCGATGGCCACAGATTCGCCAAATGTCTACCTGGACTTTTCCATTGAAGTCTATCACGATACTACGTTGATAACGCATGGAGACTTGATTGAGATGATGAAAAAAAATGTGCCTTCTCAATTTATGAGACGAGTTGCAGAGAGGTTTCAGTTGGGGAAAGACTCGGAGTTTTTCAGGATCAGTGTTTTAGCAAGCCCGGTTGGTACAGATCCTACTTTCAAAATACAACTCAGCTATAAGGATTTCTCTTCTACTGAAAGTTTTGATATAGACACGGCCAAATATAGTATCCTGGCCTCAAGGGCATATACATACAAAATGCCAAAAATCGGGGAAAAGGTGCCTATTATAGTTGGCTATACCAAAGAAAAGAAATCACACGAAACGCAAAGCTTTCACTGCCCGGGAGATGCAATGCCGGAAGTTGTGCGGAAATATTACGCATTCAGTTATGTGATTTATGTAAAACCGGTGACACTGTAAAGATAAAAAAAGAAAGTAGTTGAAAATGGGTTCCGATTATTTCGAATTTATATTATTCGCACAAATGTGAATGATTAATTTGAATTGCAAAATATCCTGTTTGGTTTCATTCGTTCCCAGCCTTATATTTGAACTTATGAATCCGGAACAATTAAATTTAGAATTTAACCAAATAAGAAGTCAGCTTAAGTCGTTTATAGTCAGAATAACTGCAAGCATAGCGGATACGGAAGACATTGTGCAGGATACTTATCTGAAAGCCCTTGAAAAGCTAAATACTTTCAAAGGGGAATCTTCTTTAAAAACCTGGTTGTTTTCCATTGCATCAAACCTGGCAAAAGATAACCTGAGGGCAAAAAAACGCTGGGCTGAAAACGCGTCAGATATTTTCAGGGAAGAGGCACTTGCTGATAGGGTATTTTTCCAGGAAGCCATACATATCAGAAATACTTCCACGCACGGTGCATTCGAGATCAAAGAACATATCAGTTTTTGTTTCACATGTGTTTCAAAAACCTTGCCGCTGGAACAACAGATTTGCCTCCTTCTCAAAGAAGTATATGAATTCAAAACCAGCGAAATAGCTCTTATCATTGGTAATACGGAAGCTATGGTGAAATACTATCTCCGCGCAGGACGCGGAAAAATGATGGATGTGTTTGACCATAGGTGTTCCCTGATCAATAAAGAAGGTGTTTGCCACCAATGCACAGAACTAAATGGCATATTTAACCCGGCACAGAAAGTCCAGGAAGAACTGGTAAAAATAGAAATGACAAGGGAAGCCGGAAACCTTGAAAAAGAGCAACTTTTTGACTTGCGGACCAAAATAGTACAGGAACTTGACCCGTTTGAGTCTGGTGCAGCTGAATTGCAATTGCATCATTTAGAGCACAATAGAAAAGTAATGGAAAAATATTCAGAAAAAGTTTCGGTTTAGTTTATCGTTTTTTTGTGCCGGATCGTCAAAGATTCCAAAACACAAAAATGAAACTATTAATCACCGCACTTATTATGATGACAACCTTATCAAACGCAACCGCCGAAAACGGCAAGGCCACTACGGTTAAAAAAACATTCAGCAGAGAAACAACAGTGAGCACCAATATTAATGCATCGCAGGAAATGATCTGGGCATTGCTTACAAATGCATCCGAATTCCCAAAATGGAACTCGACAGTAATTTCTATCGATGGCAATATCAAATTGGGAGAAACCATAAAGCTCAAATCGACCCTCGACCCTAAAAGAACTTTTAAACTGAAGATCAAAGAGTTTGACCCAAACAAAAAACTGGTATGGGGAGACGGAAGCGGAACGAGGGTCTATACATTGACCGATAATGGAAACGGAACCGTAACTTTCACAATGGATGAGAAAATTGGCGGGGTCATGTTCCCGATGTATTCGAAATATATCCCTCCTTTTGATCAATCATTTGAACAGTTTGCTTCAGATTTGAAGAAAAAAGCAGAATCGAAATAATAAATATTAATATCAATAATTATGGAAAAAGGAACCAAAGAAAATCCCTGGAAACTAAAAACCCCACCGGGAACTTCTGATTATGAGATGTATAGAGATGTCAAAGACGGTATGGACGTGATTGTTTGCGTCGTTGGCAAAACAACATTACTATATGATGCCCGCGCCCTGAATGACCTGCAACAAATGCTTAAAAAACATGGCGACTGGATGGAACTGGGATCTGCAGATGAACAAAAACCTGCTAAAGAAGGAACGGTTGAAGCCTGGGGGCGGTCAGAAACCAATCCGGTTGGAGGTTGGTACGGGCTCAAAAAAGGACTTCGTGGCAGATTTGGTATGTATATTCCGCCCCTTATGGAGGAACTTGGCCTGGCAGAAATAACCCATGAAGCGAAGGGAAATAAAATGAAAGCAAATTAGACCAGTTATAAACTGGGGTTATATTTTCGCGCCGGTTACAAACCGGCGCGAGCAGGGTTAGAAGTCAGGAATTAGGAGCTAGGGAAAACAATGAGACTCCCAAATGCTCGGGATGGAACTTGGCTGCCGCGAGAAATTATGAGTCAGCCACTAACTCCTAACGACTAAGGCCTAATCCCTTTTTCCTATTTCTTCCACACTCCCAGCAACCTTCGAATTACTATTATTTCACCTGCATGATGGGCATTATGATTCGCAATAAGCATGGCTTCGCGAAGGAGATTTTGGCCATTGCCCCATGGAAAAGGAGTATACAGATCACAATCTTTAGCTTCAAGCAGGGTTATAAATTCATCCCTGTCTGAAAAGATTTTTTCAATGGAATTATCCCATTCCTCGTCATTTTTGGGTGCGGTTTCTTTGGGCCAGTAATCGGCGGGCCAGTTCATTTCTTTATATCTTGGATTTCTTGAAAAATCAAGTATATCCCACTGACATACACGTATATGCTCTACCAACTGCCATAGACTGTATGGAAGTTTATCCGGTACAATACCCCGAACTTCTTTTGGAATTTTTTCCAGGATTACTTCAAGTGGCGCAAATGCCTGACGCCCTTTCAAAAATGCAATAAGATATTTTATTACTTCTTTATCAGATGCTGATGCCATGTTTTTATTATTTGTTTGCCATAGCAATAATAGGTATATTAGAGATAAAAACATTCTTGCTTTTCTCCCTTTGCGTTCTTTGCGAAAAACTTTGCGTTCTTTGCGTGGAAAATCTCACGCAAAGAACGCAAAGAGAAAAACACGCAAAGTTTGCATAGAGAAATTATCCATTAAAAATCCAAACAAGTTTTGTTAAGCCCGAAATTATCCGATTTTGATTATGAACTGCCCGAAGACAGGATTGCTGTTCATCCTTTGGAAAAGCGCGACCTGGCAAAAATGCTTGTTTACAATTCAGATAAATCACTAATCAATTCCCAATTTAAAAACCTGGGTAAATTCCTGCCTGAGAATAGTTTGCTTGTATTAAATGACACAAGGGTAATACATGCAAGGCTTTTATTTCAGAAATCATCAGGATCTAAAATTGAAGTATTCTGCCTTCACCCTATATTGCCCCATACGGATATCAACCTGGCTATGCAAGCAACGGGAAAAGCTACATGGCAATGTATGGCTGGCAACCAGCGAAAATGGAAAGAAGGCGAAACACTTGAAATGAATTTCGGAACAGATGGAAAACTAAAGGCAACCCTCGGAGAAAAAATGGGCCGTGCGGTGATTGTTAATTTTACCTGGACCCCGGCTGAATTATCCTGGTCGGGCGTACTCGAACAGGCTGGGAAAATGCCCTTGCCTCCTTATATTCACCGCGAAGCTGAAGCAATGGACGAGGCTGATTATCAGACCGTATTTGCCAAAACTGAAGGTGCAGTGGCAGCCCCTACGGCAAGTTTACATTTCACGGATGAACTTCTTGAAAATCTAAAAAATAATGGCGTTAATATTGAATATCTGACCCTGCATGTAAGTTCAGGCACATTTCAACCGGTGGCACATGAAAATGTACTGGAACACCCCATGCACCGCGAACAGGTCGTTTTTTCAAAGGAACTGATTGAGAAAATATTGTCCCGAAAATATAATATTATCGCCGCAGGAACAACGGTCCTTCGTGCTTTGGAAAGCCTGTACTGGTTTGGTAATAAGTTAGATACAAATCAAGAAACCGAACATTTTTTTGTTGAAAAATTGCAGCCTTACCAGGCAGAAAAGCATATCCCTTTGGAAAAATCGATGCAGAATATCTTAAACTGGATGCATGCAAGAGAAATTGATACTTTAAATGGCCATACTGAAATATTTGTTTTTCCATCTTATACATTCATGGTCTGCAATGGGTTAATCACCAATTTTCATTTGCCCAAAAGTACTTTATTGATGTTGATTTCTGCCTTTATTGGCGATGACTGGAAAAAGATTTATAAAACGGCATTGGAGCATGACTACCGGTTCCTGAGTTATGGGGATGGGATGGTGTTATTTAGGGATCAGGAGAAAGGAATCAGGGGTTAGGAAATTCACGAATTTCTAATTGGCATATTACTGCATTGCAACATCAGCACAACTTGTCCAGCCTGTCCCGTTTGTCCCGACTTATTCGGGGACTTCTTCAGGATTGATTTTACTCCCCCTTACTCCGCTCCAGTGTAAAACTGAAAATAGACCCTATGCCCTCGCGGCTGGTGACCCATATTTTTTGTTTGTGCGCTTCCACAAAGTGCTTTACAATAGCAAGGCCAAGGCCTGTACTGGGTTCTGATCGAACCCTGGCCTTATCAACCCTATAGAAGCGTTCAAATATCCTTGGCAGATGTTTTTCTGCTATACCTTCCCCATTGTCAGCTACTTCAATAGTAACTTCATTCTGCGTTTCAAGGAGGTTGATGGTAGTGGCTCCATTGTCTTTGCCATACTTAATAGAATTATTGACCAGGTTTATCAAAACCTGCCTGATTTTCTGGAGATCGGCGTAGACCAATAATTCATGATCCTGAGGATACCTCACCACCAGGTTTATTGATTTTTGCCTTGCAGAATGGTCAAGCAGGTCGAAGACTTCACGAATCAGTTCCTTGATGTTGAAATCTTCAAGTTCCAGTTTAATTTCTCCGGCCTCAATGCGTGAAATGGTCACCAGATCCTCTACAAGGATACCGAGATGATCCACATGTTTGGCAGCTTTGCTCAGGAACCTGGTACGTACTTCTTCATCCTCCATGGCACCTTCCATAAGCGTGTGGATATATCCCTGCACATTAAAAATCGGAGAACGCAGTTCATGAGCTACATCGCCCAGAAACTCCTTACGCATGCGCTCCAGTTCTTTGAGGTTATCAATTTCAATGGTTTTTTCCTGGATCAGCCTTTTCACATAAGTGCTTAGCTTTTCAAGGGCTTCAGCGCTCCGGCTTTGCATTTTATTTTTAAAAACCGTATTTTGAATAGAACCGATGATTTCTTCATTGATGTTTTCAATCTGGGCATAGATCACTTTTCGGATACCGAAATAAGAAACCAGAAATGTGATAATGACTACCAAAAATACTGAAAGAGCCCAGTAAATCAGCTCAAAATGAAAAAAAAAGGAGATTAATGCATAGATCAGCCCTGTTGCCAGCGCGAAGTAACCCGGCAGGCTCAGAGGGGGTATTTTCCTCATTACATATCGTATTTGTATCCGATGCCTTTTATGGTTTTAATAAAATCGGGATCTATTTTTTCCCTGATCTTACGGATATGTACATCTACTGTTCTGTCTCCTACATAAACATCATTTCCCCAAATCTGTTCCAATATTTTATCACGACTGAAAACTTTGCCGGGCTGGGAAGCAAGCATATACAGCAATTCAAATTCTTTCCTGGCGAAATGGATCTTTTGACCTTTATATGTCACCTCATAAGATGTTTTATCAATGGCAAGGTCACCTATAGTGATTAAATCCTGGCCGGCTGGTGTATGTTTTCTTTTCAGGATAGCTTTAATCCTGCTTAACAAAGCACCCGGTTTTATAGGTTTGGTTATATAATCGTCGGCACCGGCTGTAAAACCCGCTATTTCAGAATACTCTTCAATACGGGCGGTGAGAAAAACAATAAAAACATCTTTGAATAAATTATTTTTACGCAGTTCCTGGCAGGTTTGTATCCCATCCATTTCCGGCATCATCACATCCAGCAATATGAGTTCGGGTTTGAATTTTTCAGCAACCTGAAGGGCAACTTTGCCATTCAGGGCTTCTGCAACATCATATCCTTCCTTTTTCAGGTTGTAAGTAAGGAATTCCAGTATATCCGGATCATCATCAACCACTAGTATTTTTGTCTGGGTATTCATGAATAAATCTTTATCTTTCTGTTAATGAATAGATAACTAATTGTTATGCAAAACTCAGGACAAAAAGCCATATATATATTAGGGAATTGTTAAGTTTCTGATTAATGTGCTTTAGATGTATCAATGGGGGTGGTTTCGGGTAATCCCTGCATCGCAGCTTTATAATTGGGTACATCATTCATGTTATCCTTATCCTTCACATAGCCATATTTTAAAAATGCGGCCCAGTACAACTCTTTGCTCATACTATCATAGTGAAGCATTCCTTCACGGTACTGCCGGCTTTGAAACAGGTTCAAATAGCATAAAAAGCCTGCAATGAGCAACAGGGTAACCCTGACTATGCCACCTTCTTTGAAAGCCATTGCCCAAAATGAAGCCAGAGGCACCGACAAAAATGCATAAGAATCGATAAATGCTCTAAGCCCGAAACTTCCGCCATACCACCAGCACCACCATGAAAGTACCACGTAGATATTTAAAACAAGGAATACAAGGATAGGAACAAAAAGCTCAGAAGCATATTTTCTTAAAAAAATAAAACCGGCTACTGCTATCAACATCATGGGTGTATACAGAAACCAGCCTTTACGATAGCTGAATAATCCCTTAAAAATACGAGGATGCTGAAAAAAGAAATTTTCGCCGTGATATGAATAATACAAATAGCTTCCCGTTTGTTGTTTCCAGTAGATCATCTGGGGCAATGCAATCAGAAATAATATGACCAAAGCAACCAGTATCTGCTTCCAGTGTTTTATAAGCATATTCAATTTTTGGATCAAACCCTTGCGCCCGGTGACACCATAGAGTAAAAACACAAAGCCTGCAATCATTTCAGTTGGCCTGATGAGAACAGCAAATCCAAAAAAAACAGAAAATCCGATAAAGTATTTCATTTTTTGTTCCTGATGCCACAATACAGTAAAATACAGCATGATGGCACAGAGGCAAAAAAGAGTTGCGTGGGTCATCGCGCCTTCAGATGTCGTATAATAAAAAAGGTTGGTTCCCAGGCCGATGCATAATAGTGTTATGGCAGTTATCCCATCACTAAAAAATCGCCTTAAAACCAGCGTCAGAAAAATAAAACCTATAACAGAATAGATAAATCCGGATATGTACAAACCAAACTGATAAGGTTCTGAGAAACCATCTCTTGAAATGCCTTCAAATCTGGCTACCTGATCTGCAATTAGATAAAAGGGGGCATACGCGATGGCCATACCAATAGAAAACCGGCAGACATATTTACCAATAGGCGACTTACCGCAATCAAGATTTGCCTTATCCTGCCCTTTCATTGTATCTAAAAAGGTAAATGCCGGATTTTTATAATGAAATATAGCAGGTAAATACGCATAATATTCCCGTACATCCCAGGTTATAACATTATGTGTCTGCCAGCGGCTCTTTCCGAAACCTTTATCCTGATTCATGAGTGTATTGACCTGGAAACCCATGATAATGAGGATAGCAGAAATTGAAAATTTAATTCTATTGTTTTTTATGGCCTTCATTTCGTATTGCAAAAATAGACAATAAGTTTCATGAGGCAGACGGTGATGTAACTAACGCATCCCACAACCGTTGCGACGCGGCATTTCGTATAATGATAACTTAATAGTCCTTGATATCCAGTTATTTATATTAAAATAATACATCCATGACGGAATTCCGGAATAGACCTGTTTTGCCTCAGGATGGTTTTTTGTAAAGGCAAGTTCATCTTTTTCGCGATCAAAATAAACAAGTATCTGGCGATTTGCTGTATATGTATAAATAATAGCACTATCAAGATTTTTTTTATTTAGCGAGATAAAATAGCTGAAACCAAAAGGTTTGTAAAAATAGCTCTGCATCCCGTTAAAACTGTAAGGCTGATCGTCGCTGCAAAACATAACAGCCTTGCTGTTCCAGTATTTATCATGAATCACTTCATACAAACTGTATGGATCAGTTTTGGGTTTGAGCAGCAATATGGCAATGATGGCAACATTCATCACCAGGAAAAATCTGAATAAAAATATACTCAGGCGCCGCTTTTTTTCAAAAAAATCATACAAATGATTGTATGATAAGGCCAGAAAAACCGGTACGGCATCAACCAGTGGGAATAAAAACCTGGGTTCTTTATGCCCGATTATAAAATGAATGATGAGATAAGGGACTACAGAAATAATAACAATATTTTTGGAAGATTTAATAATTGCAATTATTGCTGCCGCAATTACAATGATACTTACAGGAGGGATCATATCGATAAAAGACCAGGCAAAATATTCCCACCAGGGATAAACACCGAAACTACTGGCTTTGCCATCTATTATATTGACTTTAAAGTAATTCCACGCTGTATTTACCCATTCGTCATAAAACCAGTGGTCGCATAAAACACCTATAGCAACAGCGAATGCAGCAGGGATAAAAATATACATGATTTTATCAAACCGGAACTTTTGAAAAAATATGCACCAGATGAGTAACCCGGCAATCAGAAATCCTGTCTGATAACGAAATACAAATGCAAAACCAATCAAAAAACCACATGCCAAAAGAAAGTAATTATTTTTCCTTGAATGAGCAATCCAGGCGCAACCAAGACCCGCAAAAAACAATGAGCCCGATATACTTTCTGATGAAAAATTGGCATGGATATAAGGCAAGAACCAAAGACATGCATAGCAATACAATATAAACCGTTTGGCGCCCAATTCCATGACCCAGTTGAGACTTATTAGCGTGATAAACGTCAGGCAAAACCACCCTATGATGGATGCAATTATCCTAAGTAGAAATGTGGTAAGGATTGGATTGAAAGGAGATCCGCAGATTTTTGCAACCAGAAATACCATTGCAGGTTGGGCCGCAGATCTTAAATGCGCTGCAAATTCCCATGCCAGATCTTTTTCATTAATGACTCCTGATTTATATCCCCCAAATTCAAGGATCTGAAAAAGCTGATCGGGATGATAGGTCCAGTTTACAACCCAGGCGCATAGCAGATGCGTTGCCAGGCTGAAAACCATACAGTTCCTCGCAAGTTTTTTCACCCGCCTATCTATTGATAATTCCCCTATGTTCAACATAAAGTGTCAAAAATAATTGAATTCCCGATGAAAAAATTATAACCCGCAGATAAGGTTTAAAACAAGATATAAGATAGCCCCACTGAGACCTGAATGCCTGATAATTGTGCTGTTAAAACCCGTGGATAATAAAACCCGAAATCTTTAACACCAAAATAACCATCCGGCATCCATAGCGTACCATTGTTAAGCGTTACTTCCGGATTGAGCGCTTCCAATGAAAAAGAAAAGTCAGCGTTTAAGCGGGAGTAAAGCGGGTATGTTAATGTTGCTGATGCATTAATTCCAAAATTATTTTTGGTTTGATAATTATATATGTTTGAATTGAGTGGCCCAGGATCATAGGAACCTTGATCGAATTTATAAAAGGTCTGTTGGTTTTGAAATTGATACATAAAAAATGAACCGAATATAGCTCCGCATTCAAGGCTTAACATAAACTTATTAAAAGATATATCGTAGCCCACTTGTAAGGATGCAAAGCACATTTTTGTTATGGTTGAAGTATTGAAATTGTCATAACTGTAAACAGTATCTGATTTAGCTGATTTGGGATTTGACAGCACAATAGGAGGGCTGCTGAGCTGAGCAAAATAATTGCGGGTATCATTTGGCAAATAATCAAACCGGAAATTGACAAATAAATTGTTTTTTTTGAATGGCCTTCCTTTTACGTTTGCTGAAAAAACCGAAGAACCATGATCGGGTTTTAAATTACCATCATTGAAGAAGTTAACCCTATCGTTTGTTTCATCCAGGTTAAAACTCCGATAACCGGCGGAAAAGCCATATTCCATCCGGTATTCATTTATTCCCTGACCATTTGCAATAATTGGAATTGCAGCAAAAGTGATAATAAAAATATGGTAATATTTGAATGCCATTTATTTCATTGTCATCCAAATATAAAGGTATTCGACCAGATGAGCAAAATGAAATTCCTGAATGTTAAATCTCCATTCATTTTCTAATCGTCAAATTTTAAAATTCCCAAATTATTTCCCTATTCTCACTTTCTGGCCTTCATTCACACTTTGGCCAAGGTTCAGCGCAACCAGGTCGCCCTTATTCAAGCCACTCAAAATGGAAACTGAGATGCCATCATTCTGCCCGAGAGCTACCGGCTGAAAATGAATGGAACTGTCTGATTTTATGACGGGTACAAGATATTGTTTTCCCTTTACTACAAGTGCATCCGTAGGGATCTGGATAAAACTGCTCGAAGGATGCTTGATGGTCACATTTACATAACTCCCGGGGATTATTTCATCATTTTTGTTAGGAATATCTATTTCCACCAGCATCATTCGTGTTTTGGGATCAAGTTCCCCGGCAATACGGGTGATGGTCGCATCAATTTTCAAATCCGGTTTCTCGGTCATTCCTATTACAACCGGATATCCAGGTTTTAGATAAGCGGCATCCCTTTGTTCGGCATATACGTAAAGCCTTATTTTATCCAGGTTGGAAACGGTAACCACCGGTTGTGCACTTGTCTGAGAACTTGTAGCATTTTGTACTAAAGCTCCGGGGTCAATAAAACGTGCTGTTACGGTACCATCAAAAGGTGCAATGATTTTCTTGTATTGCAGCTGTTCGGCAAGTGATCCAACATTTGCTTCAGCTGTAGCCACATCTGTCGCAGCCTGCTCTTCATCCTGGGCTGATATATATTGCTTAGGGAGCAGGGCTTTATCGCGCTCCAGAATTTTCTTTTTGTTTTGAAGGTCTGCCTGGGCCGCTTTGTACTGCTGATCAATCTCAGGTGTTATTAATGTTGCAAGCACCTGACCCTCATGTACTTTTTGCCCTTTGTCAACAAAAATTTTGTCCATATACCCACTTGTTTTTGCATAGAGTGTAACACTAGCATACGGATCTGCTTCCCCGATCAGGTTAATATCATTATTAGGTTTGTCAAAACCGGCTTTGATTGCTTTTACAACAGGGCCCGCTTTTTCTTCACTGGTAAGTTTTACGGTTTGTTTTTTTATTTCGGTTTTGTTTTTGTTCGAAATAAAGAAAACACTGATCCCGGCGATAAGGGCAAGAACAATTCCCCCTATCAAAATCCTGAATGTCCCATTTCGTGTCGTTTTATATTCTGTCATCTTTTTGTTGTTATAAAGAGTAAGAGGTGAGAAGTAAGAGGTCTAATGTAATGTGACCTGTTTACTTCTGACATACCTTCTTACTTCTCACTTTTCACTACTTACATTTCATTTCTCTCCCTCCGGCTCGGCCAATTCACTTAACGCGGCATGAAGCCCTTCCGTTTCTTTTGCAAATTTTACATCCAGCATATGCATCGTCGGTTCTGATTTTCGGAAAATGGAATAGATCAAAGGTACAATCAACAGGGTTACAATAGTTGCCATCATCAATCCACCCATCACAGCCCTGCCAAGAGGCGCATTCTGTTCTCCACCTGCTCCTGAGCCAATAGACATGGGTATCATTCCCAGTATCATTGCCAGAGCAGTCATCAACACCGGGCGCAAACGGGTTTTGCCTGCTTCCAGTGCAGCATCCATTGCGGTCATTTCCGGGTGCTTGATCCGTATTTCATTTGCAAAGCTTACCAGCAAAATGGAATTGGATACTGCTATACCTACGGCTACGATTGAGCCCATAAGGGAAACCGTATTAATCGTTGTGCCTGTAACAACCAGCATCCATAATATCCCAATAAAGGCGCCCGGAACCGCAAATAAGATAATGAATGGATCAAGCCATGATTGAAACAGCACTACCATAAGCAGGTAGACCAATGCGATGGCCAGGATGAGTCCAAGACCTAAAGTAGAAAATGAACTGTTCATTACTTCGGGTTGCCCTCTCATAACTACATGCATCCCTTGTGGCATTTTACCTATATTCTCGATCTTTTTTTCTATAGCGGAAGAAACCGATCCCAGGTCATGTCCCTGGACATTGGCCGTAATATCTATAACCCGTGCGACAGTATAGTGGTTTATCAGGTTATATTCATTCTCGTATGTCATGCTGGTAAGATTCCCAAGGGTCTGCGTTTGCGAACCCGGCAAATCTGTGGGTTTTTCGGTTGTGGTTGCATTAGATACCAGGTTGCTGCTGGTAATAGGCATATTGGTCAATGAAGAAATTGAATTCAACTTTGCATAAGGCACTTTTACGGCAACGATATAGTTGACATTATTCTGAGGGTTGATAAAAAATGCCGGAGCCACCATTGTACTCGATGAAAGCGCGATGAGCATATTGTTCGAAATATCGCGTTCTGATAAGCCAAGCTGGCTGGCCCGAAGCCTGTCTACATCAAAACGAAAGGCGGGATAATCCAATACCTGTTTGATATTGACATCTTTGGCTCCCGGTATGGTTTCCATTTCAGCCTTCAGCTTTTTAGCATAAACATAGGATGAGTCATAATTAGCATAGGCTATCTGCACATCAATGGGGGCTGAAAGCCCGAAATTCAATACCTGGTTTACTATATCTGCAGGCTGAAAATAAAAACTGCAACCGGGGAAATTATTTCTAAAATCCTGCCTGATTTTATCGGCATAAATTACGGTTGGTTTATGATCCGGTTTCAGTGAAATAAGGATTTCGGCGTCCATACTCCCGGCATTGTCAGTAGGCACAAAGGCCAGGTTGTATGAAACCGGAACGCCGATCATATCATTTACATGCTGGAGGTCTCCGGGTGGGATAATTTTTTGAATATCGGCCTCAGCCTGGTCCACCAGTCTTTCCGTTTCTTCGATCCGGCTTCCTGTTGGCGCCCGGAAATGTATTTTCATCATCCCGGTATCTGTAGTGGGGAAAAAATCAAGGCCAACTACAGTCACCAGCAATCCTGAAATAACCATAATGGCAAATGCTATTGAAAGCACGATTTTCTTGTGAATAAGAAACCCATGAAGCAAGCGTCCATAAGCATCCCTGAATTTTTCAAAATTTTTATCTCTTGAGCGATTAAACCTGTAGGATATTCGTTTGAACCAACCCCCTTCAGGTACATGATCTTCAGGTTCATTGGCGAAATCGTGGTGGGGTTCATTTTCCATTAGCATACGCGCCAATGTAGGTACCAGCGTTCGCGAAAGGAAATAAGATGCCATCATGGCAATAACGACTGATAGAGCCATGGGTGTAAACAGGAATCGTGATGGCCCGGTAAGAAGCACAACCGGGAAAAACACAATACATATAGCAAGGGTAGCCATGAGCGCAGGGGTGGCTATTTCCTGGGCTCCTACCAATATCGCAATGGTGAGTGGCCTTCCGAGACCCCTGTTACGGTGTATGTTTTCAATCTCTACAGTGGCATCATCCACAAGCATACCTATGGCGAGGGAAAGTCCGCCAAGGGTCATGATATTCAATGTATTGCCTGTCAGGTTTAAACCAATAATGGATACCATAATAGACAACGGAATGCTGGTACAAACAATGACCATACTCCGCCAGCTGCCCAGGAAAAACAGGATCATCAGGGACACAAGAATAGCAGCCGTTATGCCCTCGTGCAGTACATTATCTATAGAGTTTCTTACGAAAACGGATTGATCAAAATCCACGCTCAGGTCCAGGCCATTTGGGGCTGTTTCTTTGATAACCGGTATCATGGCCTTGGCTGCGTCAACCACCATCAGGGTACTTGCAGTTGATTTTTTGAGGATGGAAAGATAAGTTGCCCTTCTTCGGTCGATACGCACAACATTCAACTGATCCGCATAAGAATCTGAAACTTTAGCAACGTCACCGAGCCGAACAATTTGTCCGTTGACTACTTTTACAGGTATATCATTAAATTCTTTTACAACATCAGGGCTGGCATTGAGGGCGATATTATATTCTTTGGTCCCGATCCTTGCTGTACCGGCGGGAATAATAATGTCTGAGATCTGCAATGCATTAACCACATCAATAGGTGATAAGCCCTTTGCCTGGGTAACCTCCGGATCAACGTCAACTACAATTTCCCTGTTTTTACCGCCAAATGGAGCCGGGGTAGAAAGACCTGGAACGGTAAAAAGTTTTAAACGAATAAAATTAAGGCCATAGTCAAATATCTTATCTTCGGAAAGGGTTTTACTGCTCATGGTGATTTGTGCCACCGGAACGTTGGACGCATTGAACTGAACTACGATTGGTGGAGTCATTCCGGGCGGCATTCCCCGTAATGAAGCTGCAGAAACTGAAGTCATTTGTGCAATGGCAGCGCCAATATCAGTCCCTTTCTGAAAATAAATACGCAGTATAGATAAGCCGGGCTGGGTTTGTGATTCAATCCGGTCAACTCCATTTACAGATGTAGAAATGCCTCTTTCGCTTAAAAAAGTAACCTTTTTCTCCATTTCGCTGGCGGAAAGGCCGGGGTAGTTCCATACCACGCCCACAACAGGGATATCTATGGACGGGAAAATATCCACGTTCATGTTGAAAATGGACAGAGTGCCCATAAGCAGTATAAAAAACGAGATAACACCTATCGTATAAGGCCGCCTAATGGCCAGCCGCACAATCCACATCATAATATCAGGGGTCTATTACCTAAAAAGAACTGCAAAATTGCATTTTTTTCTCACCCTTCAACACAAATATCAGGCCGAAAGAAAAAAAATGTGTTGGAACATAGAATAAGGGGAGGAATGAGACAATGTGATGATGTGATAATGTGCTGATGCCCGCCCGTATCGAAAAGGCATGTTCGGGCGGGTGCTGGTGTGCTAATGCGATAATGGATAGCGATGGAGAGATAGATATCGGCGTAGAGAAAAGGCATTGCCTTGTCTCCTTTTGTGTTGTTATGTATTGATCAATCCATTTTATTATCAACCGATCATTTTATCTGACGAATGATTTAGGACCATCGTGCCCGTTTGATTTCTCCCGGGGAGACAAGGCAGTGCCTTGTCTCTACACATTCCTAAGGCCTAACCCCTGATTCCTGTCCCCCTTATTCAAACATCGTCACCGTTCCTTTAAAATAACTCTGTTTGCCGTTATAGTCAGTTACAGTTATCATGTATATATAGATTCCCTGCTGAACGGGCTGACCTCTGAATGTGCCATCCCATCCGGTCGCCTCACCCGCCCTCTCCAAAGGAGAGGAGTTGGTGTAAACCATCTCTCCCCACCTGTTATAAATCTTCATATCATAGCTTTTAATATAAATGCCCTTTGGCCCAAAAAAATCATTCAATCCATCCTGGTTGTAAGGTGTGAAGGAGTTTGGAATAAACACTGTAGCATCCTGGTGTACGCATTCAACTGTTGATCTTGAAAGCTGGTTGAACTGTCCGGGGTTTTCTATGGCTTCCACCTGATAGCAGAAATCTATGGTGCTATCACCAAGTTTGCTGTCTTTAAATTGATTGATCTGAACGCTCGAGGTTGTGCCAATTAATTGCCACCCTGTACCGTCCTCATTTTTGTAGACATTATAGCTTTGTATTCGATCATACCATGTCTGGTAACTATTCCACGATACATCGTTATAGCCCGGCTGGTTTTTGGCGGTGAGCGTAATTATACATCCTTGATTGCTGCCGTCGCTTTGGTTGCCACAATGGTCACGGGCAAAGACGTAGTAGCAGTCCGGTTCTGTAATAGTTTCACTGCTGTCTGAATAACTGGTAGACGTTGTACTGTCAATAAGCCTCATTGAGCCATCAACGGCTGACTTCCGATAGATGTAGTAGTTTTTGACATCATAAGACGAGGAAGGTGTCCAGGTGATCGTTGCAGCTTTATTTGGTTTAGACACTGTAACAGTTTTGATATATACTTTTTGTGGCGGAATATGATTTGAAACTCTTGCGCTATCGGTGTTAGATGCCGATATAATTGTATCGTTTACCGAATCAGTGGCTTTGATAAGATATTGATAAATCGTGTGACAAATGATGGAACTGTCTTTATAAGCAAACTGGTTATTCGCAAAAGTATCGATCAAAATCCCATCACGATATAGCAGGTATTTGCGTACCGGCCAGCCGATATAGCCGTTCCAGTTAATTTGATTATATCCATTACCTGACTTTGCTTTTAGATTGATTGTTTTATGGTAAATGGTAAATGGCCCAGTGTTTCCGCAACTGTCTATCGGCTGAATTTTATAATAATAAGACGCATCATAAGTATCCAATCCAGAATCTATCAATGAAGTTGAAGGATATCCTCCAACTACCAATTGCCATATAAACCCATCCTCGCTCCGGTACACATTGTAGCCCAACAAGTTATTATCAGTCGCACCATTCCAACTCAGTTTAATCCGTCCATCCGTGACATCTGTCCTTATTACCGTGGCATCCTTGATCGGCTTTGTCACTGGTCTGATACTATCATAACTTTTGACCGTAATCGAATCCGAAAATGATATTTCACCATTTGAAAGTATTGCTTGAATCTGATAAGTGATATTATGATTACAGCTAATATTTGAATCCAGATAGCTTGAATCCGTCCCCACATTTTTTACCAGGTTTTGTGAGCCGCCATCTACGGATTTATAGATAGAATAATTCTTAACCGGAACACCCAGGTAATTGATCCAATTAAGCTGTTCACTCAGGTTTTTGCCTTGAACATTGAGCAATACTGTCCTGTGAATATTGGAGTTAATCCCCACATCACAAACATTATAGGTAAGGACATAATATTTATTGACATCCTTAATAGTATTGATATTGGAATTAATAAAAGTCGTGTCATTCAAATCAGTAATATCCTTCAGCAGCGCATATTTTCCGTTGGTTGAATTGAATGAATAGAGATAATATCCCCTGGCATTGGTGTCATTAAGCATGGCACGTTTCCATTTGATATATACAGCACCGTTAATCTCATCTGATTTAAGAACTGTAGCATAAACAAGCTGGGCGGAATCTGCTTCAGGAATGATCTTTGGAATGATGCTGAAACTGTCTGAATAGCTAATCATATTTGCTTGTTTATAAACCGCCTCCAATTTATAATAGTATCGCATGCCTGCTGTGACATTCGTGTCAACATCTGTGATATCCGTGTTCGGTGATTCACTGATTTTATTATAATTAACATTGTCCTTTGATCTAAGTACTATAAAAGAATCAGGCACTGTCAGTGGCTCACTGGCTTGTTTCCAGTTTAGTAAAACCTGCGCCTTGCAATACAAAGCCTTGCCGCTCAAAGATTCAGAACATATTGTATCTGACAGCGCTACATTGAGACATGAATCAAGGGTAATAACAGTATAGCAAAGCTGATTGGATAGAGTATTTATTGTATCTATAAAAATAGATGCCGCCCCGTGCAGGTGAGTGATAAAATCCGATGCCGTGCCCCATGTTCCGTTTATTGCTCTTTGAACCACGTAAGTATAAACATCCGGTGAATCAGAGCTTATGAAATTAAGTTGGATATTATTCGCGCTTAAAACCCTTAAACTTATGATTTTTGCAGCATTTGGTGGCGTTGTATCAATGGCATGGCGTCCAGCAGTGTCAGACCATGATAGTTGGCCGGAATCAAAGCCCACAGCTACAATACGATAATATATAGCATAGTTACATGGTGCAGGAAATTCTCTCGAAGATGTATCTGTTCCCGGAACGGAGTCTATTATCACAAATGCCCCTTTCTCGAGTCTTTCAATATAGTACTCTATTACTTTATACCCCTTATATCTTGTCCAATTAAGTTTGTGCAGAAGTTTACCAACGCTTAAAGTAAGGTTCATTGTTTTACTGGTATCAGAATGTGCAGATTTCTCAGCACATGAATCGACTGTGACAAGATAAAAATAGTAATCACTGTCTTTGGTATCCAGCCCTTGTTGGGCGAATGTATCAATACTGGCCGGCAAATGATTGTTGGCCAGATTGAAATGGATGCCATCGCTGGAATAATACAGCTCATTATAAGCAAGAAACGGCTTGTTGATGCTCTTCCACCTGATGACAACGGTTCCGTTTGTTGCAGAGGTCTTTGTTTTGGTTACCGTAATGATTTGAGGGGTATCGGGTGCAAAAGCCTGCCCGCATACGCTGTTTGAAAGTGAAGCATTTGATCCTGAATCGAAGGCCTGGATAGTGTAACAGTATATGTTAGTATAATCCAGCCCATTGTCTGTATATGTTGTGGTACTGCCATCAAGGGTCGCAACAACGCTATCTGCTCCTGCGTTCGTACTGCGCAATACTTCATATTTTTTAACATAAGCCCATCCGCTATAAGGTGTCCAGCTAAACTGGAGATTGCTACACCCTGATTTTTTAAGGTTCAGCAACATGGATTGGTGTATATTAGATGTATCGCTGACGACACCGCAGCTATCAATAGCTACCACTTTATAAGCATACGTATTGGCAGAAGGGTCTATGTTATTATAGTCAGGATAATCATAATATACATTGGCATTAGACTGGTTAGTTATACTTGCTATTTGCGAGAAAGAGCCACCGTTTACAGACTTGAATAGCTCATAGACTTTGATGCCTTCAGGAATAGATTTTTTGAATTCTATCTGAATTTCTCCAGGTGAAACTACAGAGGCATAGTCTATCTGAGGGGTTGAAGGCTTGTAAATGATTACGGATTTGTATATTTCATCATCAACGCCGATATTACCAACAACAAGGGTCACTGTATAGGTACCTGGATTTGCGTAGACATGCATAGGATTTTGAAGTGTGGAGGTATTAGCTGTATCAGATCCGGGATCGCCAAAATTCCAGCGCCAATGCGATGCCAGGTAGTAAGAAGAATCATGAAATAAAACCTGGAAGCCAGGACAGTGATGAGTCCAGGTAAAATTTGCGGTCATGGGAGCGCAAACCAAAGTATCACTTACATTTATAGAACTAACAGAACAGCCGCTACTTGTTTTGAGCTTTATGCTATCATAAGTATATTCATATAAGCGTATGATGGGGTAGGCTGCTGAGGAGATAGAAGTCAAAGAAGTACTGCAATTATTAGAATTACCACTATAGTCCATTTTTACAAAAAAATATTGCCAACCATCACTTGAAGGCCCTGCAAAGACAGATTGAAGCAAAGCAAAATCACCGGTTTGCAATTGTAAAAGATTATGTCCTGAGGCGCGAAAAATATATCCAAGTGCCCCAGGATACGTTTTTGCAAAAATGATCTTCCCGGATGTGTCCAGTCTCATTATTCCACATTGTTCATAAGTGCTACCTGTTGTTTCAAATTCACAACTGATACTTAATGTCTTTTTGATAGTGTCATAAACCGCCGATCTGAATTCAACATTTGAAATATTTGATGTTGAACTGCTGTTATAGAGTTTGGACCAGAGCAAATTTCCATCACTGTCCAATTTCATCAATGATCCTCCGTAATCTGCGCCCCTTTTTGCTTCGCCAATGCCAAATACATAAATGCTTTGGTCCGGCAATTCTAAAATTGAATTTGCGGTTTCAACAACCTGCGGAGTCGGCGCTGAAGTATAGCTACCATAAATCTTCGACCAAATTAACTTGCCATTTAGATCTATCTTAAGGATCATATAATTCCCAAAATATGTAATATTGCCAGAGCCAGTGTCTAATGATGCCCCACAAACATAATATCCACCGCTTCGGGAAGGGGTTATCCTCATACCTGTACCTTGAAAACCGTCACGATAATATTCATTTGACCATATAACATTCCCACCCGTATCCGTTTTAATTACAAACACTTTACCACCTGCAGAATCCAGGTTTATCGTTCCGGTAATTACATAACCCCCATCCGTTGCATTAGCAATACTCAGACCTACAGTTGCACCGGATACAAAACTGCCCCCAGGAAATTTTTTTGACCAAAAAAGTGTTCCGTTCAGGTCTATTTTAAACAAATAGGCTGCCGTATAGTTATGTGTATTGGAACAGATCACCACATTTCCATCGGGCGTCAGTACCATATCCACTCCAATTTGTAAATATATGGCCGGCACCCAGCCTGTATAATCAGTCCCATTTCCACTTCCTGAATAAGTTTTTGACCACATTTGTCTTCCAACGCTGTCCGTTCTTATAACGAGTATTTTATAAGTATAGCCGTTCTTAAGATATGTTACACCAGTAATTAAAAATCCTTTATCAGGCAATTCGAGTTCAGATGATGCGTAATTCCCTGAATTTTTTACGCCATAATATTTTTGAAAAGTGCTTAATTTTTGGGGAAAAGATAAAATATCCGCAAAACAGAAAATCAAAATGAAAAGATTGCG
>JABDBQ010000027.1 GCA_013288555.1 Bacteroidota bacterium
TCAGTCTGTTATTCATTCATTCAAAATTAGCAAAATGGAACTGGGACCATTATCAATTATAATGCTCATTGTAGCAGGAGGCAGTTTTGGGGTAGCAGCCATGCTGATTTCTAAAATCCTGGCTCCATCATCAACCAATGCACAGAAAGCAGATCCTTACGAATGTGGCATTCCTTCTTCTGGTCCTGCCTGGGTGCAGTTCAGGATTGGTTATTATATTTTCGCGCTTCTTTTTTTATTGTTTGATGTGGAAGTTGTTTTTCTTTTCCCTTGGGCTGTAGCTGCAAAAGATCTGGGAATGAGCGCTTTCGTTGACATTATCATATTTATGGCTATTATGTTTCTAGGGCTTTTATATGCGTGGAAAAAAGGAGTATTGAAATGGATGTAACAGATCAAAAACCGGAAGAAGAAACCGGTTATCCTCATAATAATTTTATCCTGACAAGTCTGGATAAGGTCATCAACTGGTCACGTTCCAATTCGCTATGGCCTCTTGTTTTTGGAACCAGTTGTTGCGCCATAGAAATGATGTCAGCGGCTTCAGCCAAATATGACTGGTCAAGATTTGGATTTGAGGTAGCCAGATCTTCTCCAAGACAGGCGGATTTGATTATCATAGCCGGAACCATTACCAATAAAATGGCTCCGGTATTGAAACGTTTATACGACCAGATGCCTGATCCTAAATATGTTATTGCAATGGGGTCTTGTGCCATTTCAGGCGGCCCTTTTTATTATAATACATATTCGGTAGTAAAAGGCGCAGATAATATTATCCCTGTTGATTTATATGTTGCAGGTTGTCCTCCCCGTCCGGAAGCTTTATTGGATGCGATGATTACACTTCAGAAAAAGATCAAAACGAAAAAGAATTTCATGAGACATGCTAACTGAAGAATTTAAATCAGCATTAACCCGGTCATTTCCATCAGTAACAATTGATGAAAAAGGACAATATCCGGTTTTGCGTATCGATTTCACGTATGGCCATGACCTGCTTGATTTTCTTAAAAAAGAAACAGTTCCGCATTTTCAAAAACTTGAATGTATTTCAGGAGTCGATTGGATCGATCACCTGGAAGTGGTTTATCACCTGGATTCGCCTGATATCAATGAAACCATAGTTGTAAAAGTTATAATTACCAACAGGGAAAGCCCTGTTACCTATTCTGTTACAGATCTATGGAAAGGTGCCGAACTTTTGGAATGTGAAGTATATGATTTTTTCGGAGTAAGGTTTTTAAACCATCCTTATCTCAGACGATTGTTCCTGACAGAAGATTGGGTTGGATTTCCCTTGCGAAAAGATTATGTGGATGAAATAAATATGATAAAGCTCTGAAATGCCTGAATTAGAAACCATAACGGAAACAGGCGAATACATTTTAAATGTAGGGCCACAGCATCCCGCTACTCACGGGGTTATGCATCTGCGCATTAAGCTGGATGGGGAAATTATTGAATCAATTGAGCCAGTGCTGGGATATATTCATCGTTCCATAGAAAAGATGAGTGAATCTTTAACCTATCGGCAGCTTATTCAGATGACAAGCAGAATGGATTATCTTTCTGCACACATCAATAATACAGGTGTTGCCCTGACAATTGAAAGAGCCCTTCAGGTGGAAGTTCCGCAGCGCGCACTTGTGGTCAGAACCATTCTGGCTGAGCTTACACGACTGGCATCGCATCAGTTGTGGTGGGCCGCAACAGGACTTGACCTTGGTGCAGTTACCCCCTTTTTCCTTGGGTTCAGAGACAGGGAAGTGATTACAACCATATTCGAAGAAGTCTGCGGGTCAAGACTTACCATGAATTATATTGTCCCGGGCGGGTTGATGGAAGATATCCCTAATGGATTTGCAGAAAGGGTGAATAAATTTCTCATTGATTTCGAACATCACCTGCCTGAATATGACCAGTTGCTTTCTGATAATGAAATATTTCTTGCACGGAATGTCGGAATTGGCATATTGTCAAAAGAAGAGGCACTATCGTTCGGCTGTAGCGGACCAATGGCAAGAGCTTCCGGTTTGAGTTGTGACGTAAGGAAATGGCATCCTTATGATCTCTACAGTTCTTTAGAATTCAATGAAGTTCTTTTAACCCAGGGTGATTGTTATGCACGATACAAAGTGAGGATTAGGGAAATGTACCAGTCGATCCGTATTATAAAACAACTTATTAACCAGATCCCTGAGGGAGAATACCAGGCAAAGGTTAAAAAAATAATTAAACTTCCGGAAGGGGAATATTACGAAAGAGTCGAAACTGCAAGGGGTGAATTTGGAGTATATATTATAAGCGACGGCAAGTCGTCAAATCCTTACAGGATAAAATACAGGTCTCCGGGTTTTTCGAATCTTGCTTCATTGTCAGCTTTGGCAACTGGAGGTAATATAGGTGACCTTGTGGCTATTATGGCTTCGATTGATTTAGTAATCCCTGATATAGACAGATGAACTTTAAAAATTTGAAGATTAAAAAATAAAAAGTCAGCATGAGCCTTTCAATATCATTGATCACATATTTTCCAATCATTATCAGGTTGATTTTGAGTGTGATAGGGGTGATATGTTTTTTTGCAATCCTGGGTTTGTTCCTCGTTTATGCTGAACGTAAGGTGGCTGCCGGGATGCAGCTCAGGCTGGGACCAAATAGGGTAGGGGTATTCGGTATAGCTCAAACGGTTGCTGATACCATTAAACTTATTACCAAAGAAAGTTTTACCCCTGGAATGGCAGATAAATTTTTGTTTTTTCTGGCACCATTTATTGTTATTATTAGTGCAACACTGGCATTAGCACCGATACCAATGGCTAAAGGATACCAGTTCTGGAATATAGATGTTGGTGTCATTTATGTTCCTGCCATGGCCTCTTTGTCAATTATCGGAA
Source organism: Bacteroidota bacterium (assembly GCA_013288555.1). Taxonomy (GTDB): domain Bacteria; phylum Bacteroidota; class Bacteroidia; order CAILMK01; family CAILMK01; genus JABDEJ01. The sequence continues at coordinate 2,901 of JABDBQ010000027.1, forward strand.
TTTTGATGGCGGGGTGGGCAAGTAATAACAAATATTCATTGATCGGTGCCATGCGCAGCGGTGCACAAATCGTGAGTTATGAATTATCCGTGGGACTTTCATTATTGAGTATTGTAATTCTTACAGGCTCATTAAATTTCAATGAAATTGTAATGAGTCAGGACAATGGATGGTGGATCTTTAAAGGCCATATTCCAGTGCTTATATCTTTTATCATTTTTATTATCGCCAGCACCGCGGAAATAAACCGTACACCGTTTGATTTGCCTGAGGCAGAATCAGAACTTACAGCGGGTTTTCATACGGAATATTCAGGAATTCAGTTTGCCATGTTTTTCCTGTCTGAATATGTGAATATGTTTATTGTTTCTGCCGTTGCAGCGACATTGTTTTTCGGTGGATGGATGCCATTTCATATAGGCCACTGGGCAGCATTCAACGATATCATGAATTATATTCCTGGGCCGATCTGGTTTTTTGGTAAATCGTTATTTGTCATATTCCTCATTATGTGGTTTCGCTGGACATTCCCACGCCTACGAATTGATCAGTTACTGAACCTGGAATGGAAATACATGATGCCGATAAGTCTTGTGAATCTTCTTTTTGTAACCTTAATTACGATCATGGGATGGCATTTTTAAAACATCAGGAGTCAGGAGTTAGGGATCAGGAATTAGGAGAAACTATTTCGATGATCTTGTATTTACCAACTTGCCAACTCACTAACTTATCAACTTGCAAATGAGCTATCTAAAAGACATATATCGTTCCATGAGTTCCATGCTATCAGGGATGCAGCTTACGGGTCATTATTTTATGAATTTCCGGAAAGCTGAAACCGAACAATACCCTGATAACCGCTTAACCCTTAAAATGTCGCCGAGGTTTAAAGGAGAATTAACGTTATTGCATAATGTACAAAATATGCACAAATGTACGGGTTGTTCGGCCTGCCAGCTCGCGTGTCCGAATGGTAGTATTACAATCCTTGAAAAAAGAGAACTTACCGAAGATGGTAAAAATAAGAAACGATTGCAAACATTTGTTTGGCAGCATAGTATGTGTACATTTTGCAGCCTGTGTGTTGACTCCTGTCCAACCGGAGCTTTAAAAATGGAACAACGATTTGAGTTTACAGTAGCGGATAGAAAGACCTTAACAAAAACATTAAATAAAGAGGGCTCGCAGCTCGCACCCGATTTAAGATAAATCATGCACCAGATTATATTCTATACAATTTCGGCTATGTTGCTCATATCAGGAATACTTACAGTTACCACACTTAAGTTTTTCAGGGCGGCAGTTTACCTTCTTGCCACACTGGTACTTACAGCAGGTATTTATTTTATGATGGCCTTCAATTTCATTGCCATTGTGCAGATTGTTATTTATGTGGGGGGTATTGTGGTTTTGATCTTATTTTCGATTCTTCTTACAAGTACACCTGGGGCAAAAGTGGATAAACCCAAATGGAAGAACCTGTTGAGTGGATTATTGGTTTCTTTGGCTGGGTTATTTATCACTTCTTATGTATTTACAGGATACGTTTTTAAGACAATAAAAACCGGCCCTGAAAATATGCAGGTAAAAAGCATTGGCATGCAACTTTTAAACATTAAAAGTAGTGGATATCTGCTTCCTTTTGAACTGATTACATTATTATTGCTTGTTGCCATGATCAGCAGTATAACTATCGCCGTTGGCGAGCACAAAAAACCTGAACTGATAAAAACAGCACCCTTGTCTGATACTATTGATAAAATCCTCGAGGAAATAAATTCTGAGAATAACCTTGATAAACCTGCTTCAGAAGAAATAGATGATAAAACAGCTTTAAAAAAATAAATATGTTTGGAGTACCGATATCTCATGTTCTGATTGTCAGCACCGCCTTGTTTTTCATCGGGGCATATGGATTTTTAACCCGGACTCATCTTATTATGGTGCTTATGTCAATGGAATTAATGCTTAACAGTACTTGCCTGAATTTTATCATCTTCAATAAATATCTTTTCCCCGGTACACAGGACGGACTCCTGTTTACATTGTTTATTATCACTATAGCCGCTGCTGAAGCCGCTATTGCCATTGCTATTATACTTAACCTTTATCGCAATTTCCAATCCGTAAGTCCTGAAGAGACTACTACTTTAAAATATTAATCAGAAAACAATATGAATGCCGCTTACATTGCCCTGATCCCTGCGCTTCCGTTAGTTGGTTTTATATTTATCGGGCTTTTTGGTAAGTATTTCCCTGCAAAAATTTCGGGTAGGCTGGGCACTCTGTTTCTGGCTGTATCTACCTGTCTTGCAGGCTGGGAAGCTTACCAATATTTTTTTGTTAGTGGTGCTGTTGGAGGAACTTATCAGACTACTTATCCGATCAGGTTTTCATGGCTTGAATTCAGTCCGAAACTCATTGTGGAAATAGGTACTATAATTGACCCGATTTCTGTGATGATGTTATTGGTAGTTACGCTAATCTCTCTGATGGTACACATATACAGTGCAGCCTATATGAGAGGTGAAAAGCGATATTCAACTTATTATGCATTTCTCGGATTATTCACATTTTCAATGTTATTCCTGGTTTTGTCAATTAACATTATTCAGCTTTATATGGGTTGGGAACTGGTTGGTGTTTCATCCTTCCTGCTTATCGGTTTTTATTATGATAAACCCAGTGCAGTTGCCGCCGCAAAAAAAGCATTTATTATTACTCGTTTTGCCGATATGTTTTTCCTGATTGGCATACTGATCGTATCCTATATTGGAAAAAGTTTGGATATTCCGACCCTTATTTCTAACCTGTCTCATGCAAGCTCATTCACAATTACATCTCCTTTAGCTACAGGGTTTATGGGGTTCTCCTTATTGTCATGGGGTCTTTTGATGATATTTATTGGTGGTGCCGGCAAATCAGCCATGTTCCCACTGCATGTCTGGCTTCCTGATGCGATGGAAGGACCTACACCCGTTTCTGCATTGATTCACGCTGCAACGATGGTGGTTGCAGGGGTCTACCTGGTCGCCAGGTTCTATCCTATATATGTTTTTTCAGCACCGGATGTTTTAAAGATCATTGCCATAACCGGGGCCTTCACAGCAATTTTCGCTGCCATAATTGCATGCGTTCAATACGACATAAAGCGCGTATTAGCCTATTCAACCATATCTCAAATTGGCTATATGATATTTGCACTTGGTCTTGCAGGCTGGGGTGTAAATAAATATGGATTTACGGCTGCGATGTTTCATTTGTTTACACATGCTATTTTCAAGGCATTGCTATTCCTGTCAGCAGGTTCTGTAATTCATTTTATCCATAGCAATGATATGAGGGATATGGGATCGCTGAGGAAAAAGATGCCACTCACACACATTGTATTTCTTATTGCCTGCCTGGCTATTTCAGGAATACCGCCTTTCGCTGGATTTTACAGCAAGGAAATGATTTTAGGTGTAGCCTATCAAACCAACAAGATAATATTTATCATAGGAATTATTACCGCCGGATTAACGGCATTTTATATGTTCAGGCTGTATTTTAGTATTTTCTGGAGAGATAAAAAGGTACAGATCATTCGGGGGAATGCGCATGGATCTGCCTCAATGACCATCCCTTTAATGCTTTTAGCTTTTGGTGCCATTGGTGCCGGGTTTATTCCCTTCCAGAAACTAGTTACATTTAACGGACAACCAATTGCTATGGAAAGCAACAATATTGTGACGGTCTTAGCAATTGTAATTGCAGTGGTTTCTATTTTTATTTCTGCATTTATATACCTGAATGACAATACCATACCCACAAAAGCTGTGAAGCGTTTGGGAGGAGTTTACCGGTTGATTTACAGCAAGTTTTACATAGATGAGATTTATCTTTTCATCACAAAGAAAATCATTTTTAACCTCGTTGCCAGGCCTGTAGCATGGATTGACAAATATATTGTTGATAGCAGCATAAACCTCATTGGAGCAGTAACAACTGAAATCTCGATAAGCATAAAGACATTGCAATCGGGTAGGATACAGGGATATATGTCATGGTTTTTAGGCGCGTTGCTCGTTTTGGTTTTGATTTTTATGATGTCATAGGATTTGATAAACGATAGGAATTATGGTAAACAAACTCATTACAGATCTATTGGAAAGCGCAGAAAACAAGTTGTTTTTTGCAGAAAAAGAACTTTCCCGTCCTTTTGAGGATAGTGTTACGTTTGCCGTTTGTCACTGGTCCAACCATGCCATTCGTGAATACCTGATTTCTGTTATTGTCTATAATTATTCTTTAGAATATCCTCAGGATGAAGAGATAAGGAATATCATAAAAAAAATTGAGATCCAGAATATTGAATTCCTGATCAAACATGCTTCAAGACTGGATCAAAGATTCTCTGACCTGGAAATATCTCACGTAGCATGCAGTGGACTTGACAAAAATTTCCAGTCAGATATGTATTGTCTTGAAGTTGCATCTGTAAATAAATGTGCCGATACCGCAAAGGAATTGGCAAACCTGGTGAACGAGTATATATTTAATACCCAAAATCATAAAGACAACCATGATCTGAAAATGGTCCTGGATGTTTACCATAACTAATAAATAAAATGCTTCAACTGTTTCTTATAATTCCGGCCATCACAATTATTCTGATGATGCTGATGTCTAAACAGCAAGGAGTAAGATTGATTTCCGCAATAGGCATGGGGGCTCAGCTTATTCTTTCTCTAATTTTGGTATTCAATTATATATCAGCATCAAAGCTCAATGGATTTACAAGTTTGATGTACGAAACATCTTATTCATGGTTCCCGGCATTTAATATTAATTTTCATACGGGTGTCGATGGAATATCACTGGCCATGATCCTTTTGACGGCATTGATCAGTTTCACAGGGGTTCTGGCTTCATGGAATATAACCGAGAAGCCTAAAGAATTTTTTTTCAACCTGATTCTTCTTAGTACCGGTGCTTTTGGGTTTTTTATTTCCCGTGATCTTTTTACAATGTTTTTCTTCCTCGAAATAGCCATCATTCCGAAATTTCTTCTCATTAGCATTTGGGGGAGTGGGCGTAATGAATACAGTGCCAACAAGCTGGTGTTAATGCTAATGGGTGGTTCTGCACTGATATTGACAAGTATTCTTGGAATATATTATTCAGGTATTCACAGTTTTGATATCGCAAAAATTGCAGCTGCGGGAATTCCCGTTTCAACGCAATTAGTCATTTTCCCAATTATGTTTACCGGCTTTGGCATTTTTACAGCCATGTTTCCATTTCATACCTGGGTACCCGATGGTCACTCTTCAGCGCCAACGGCTGCTTCCATGTTCCTGTCAGGCATATCCATGAAAATGGGTGGCTATGGCTGCCTGAGAGTTGCAGTATTCCTGATGCCCAAAGCAACTGAACAGGAAGGATGGTTTTTCCTGATACTTGCCGTAATAGGGGTAGTTTATGCGGCATTTACAACATTAAGGCAAACAGATCTTAAATACATCAATGCATATTCTTCAATAAGTCATTGTTCCCTAGTCCTGATTGGAATACTGGTCATGTCAAATACCTCAATAACAGGAGCTGTTCTGCAAATGTTCAGCCATGGATTAATGACAGCATTATTCTTCGCAATTATTGGAATGATCTACCAACGCACTCATACCAGGGATATAAGTAAAATGAGCGGGCTGCTCAAGACTTTGCCTTTCCTGGGAACGGGATTTATTTTGGCAGGTCTCTGTTCCCTGGGCTTGCCGGGGTTAAGTGGTTTTGTTGCCGAAATGACCATATTTTTCGGGTCATATAATGCAAGTGCTTTTGTGAATGTGATTATCATATTGTCGGTAAGTTCCATTGTAATCACGGCTGTATATATCCTCAGGATGACCGGGCAGGTTATGTGGGGTCCAATTAAACAAGAAGAATTCAATGAACTGCATGATGGGAAATGGAACGAAAAACTATTGATTACTATACTATGCGGTGTTATTATTCTTGTTGGAACAATGCCCTTCTGGTTGAATGGCATGATCCACAATGGAATAGATCCGCTGGTAGATGCAATGAAACAGGCGCTTCCAGCAAAACTTTCTCAAAATTTATTGATTGTACATTAATTTGAATACCATGAGTTTATCGGATTTTTTAATCATGCGACAAGAGTTATACCTACTGGGTATTATGATTCTGCTTATTGTTATAAAACTACTGGTGACTGAAAAAGAAAACAACAGAAATATCATTACATTAATAAATATTCTTCTGCTTATTAATGTATTAGCAGGGTTTATTCCTGGCGTGGCCTCTTCTATTTTCGGGGGTATGTATCATACGGATCCCACCCTGGTCATGGAGAAAAATATATTAAATATTGGTACATTTATTATTGGTTTGCAGGCTTATGACTGGATGAAAAACCAAAAAAATGCCATTGAATTTTATCTGATTCTCATATCAACTCTGTTGGGTATGTTTTTTATGATATCCAGCGGACATTTATTGATGTTTTACATAGGTCTCGAACTGGCATCACTGCCTTTGGCTGCACTTGCCAGTTTCAACAAAACAGAAAAGCGATCCGCCGAAGCCGGACTTAAAATGATCCTGATGTCGGGGTTTTCAAGCTGCATTATGCTTTTTGGCATCTCCATGTTTTATGGAGCTTCAGGCACACTTCTTTTCAACCAGCTTGCACAGCATGGCATGGGAAGCAATCTTGAAATGCTGGCCTTTATTTTCCTCTTCGGCGGGTTTGCTTTTAAAATTTCCCTTGTTCCTTTTCATTTCTGGACCGCAGACGTATATGAGGGGGCACCTATCAGTATAACTGCTTATTTGTCAGTTATTTCTAAAGCCTCCGTCCTCTTTGTTTTTATAACTGTTCTGTATAAAGTTTTCAATCAGATGTCTGATATGTGGGTTAATATACTCATTATTTCCTCGGTTCTCACCATCAGCATTGGAAATCTGTTTGCTCTCCGTCAGCAGAATATGAAACGGTTCCTTGCATTTTCTTCCATAGCACAGGTGGGGTATATTATCCTGGGTATTATGGGCAGCTCTGCCATGGGTATGGCCTCAGTTGTATATTTTCTTTTTATCTATATATTTTCAAACCTCGCCGCATTTGGAGTTATTTCAAGTATCTCTGCTGCAACTGGTAAAGAAAATATTATTGATCTGAAAGGCTTATATAAAACGAATCCGAAGTTGAGTCTTATGCTTATTTTAGCAATTCTTTCGTTAGCCGGAGTACCGCCAACTGCCGGTTTTTTTGGTAAATTTTTTCTGCTAAGTGCCGTAGCCAGCAAAGGTTTATATTACATGGTTGGTTTTGCCGCTTTGAACATGATTATCTCTCTTTATTATTATCTGAGAATTGTGAAAACAGTATTTACTTCCAGCGAAACACCGGTACCATTATTTCAGAGCAGTATGGCGTCCAGGATCGGACTTATCATATGTGCTATTGGGATAATAACTATTGGATTTGTAGGTGATATATTTAATTATATCAATCATTTAAGTTTTGGACTTATCAAATAACGTGTCATAATTTTATCATGGAAACGCAATTAAGTGTACTGATTCTGGCAGGTGGCGCATCATCCAGAATGGGTTATCCTAAAGCGTTTTTAAAAATTGATAATGCCAGTCTTACTGATCATCTGATTGATGTCTATAAGTTGTTTACAAATGAGATATTTATTACACTTAACTATAAGTTTACCATCAACCAATGGAGGAATGATTTTGAGGAACTCAATAAAAGGGCTATAATAATAATAAATGATAAACCTGACCTGGGGCGCTTTTATTCTATCAGGCTTGGACTGAAGGCAGTAGGTGGTGCAGATTATTGTATCATACATAATATAGATAATCCAATAACTCCTGAAACTTTATATATTTTACTGGCCAATAAAGATGAAACCGGTTATATTGTTCCGGCTTTTCACGGTAAAAACGGTCACCCCATTCTTATTTCAAAAAGTATCATTGAAGACGCAGTAAATGAGAGTGATGATAAAAAAAACTGGAGAGATTTCCTGTCTGATTATAACAGGAAGGTAATTGAGACCCCTGATTCTTCCATTTTGATCAACCTGAATACCCGGGAAGATTTTGATAATTATAAATACGACATTGGATAATATTTATAGTGAATTGAACCGAATTTCTGCTTCAGGAGAAGAGGCGGCAATATGCACTGTTGTTAATACCAAAGGATCTGCACCGAGAAAGGCTGGTGCCAAAATGATAGTGCTTTCAGATGGGAAAATTTCAGGTACGATTGGTGGCGGAGCACTTGAAAAAGGAGTTATTGAAAACGCACTATCAGTAATCAATACATATGAGTCTAAGTTGTTTCGCTATGATCTTATGAATCAGTTTAACATGTGCTGCGGGGGCAGCATGGATATTTATATAGAACCAGTTATGAAAAAAAATAAACTTTATATTTTCGGGGCCGGACATGTAGGCCAGGCACTGGGCCGTCTAGCCAATATGATGCAATTTGAAGTATTTATGATCGATGACAGGAAGGCAGAACTGGATCAGATTGATAACCCTGAAATTAATAAAATGAACCTGCCTTATACCAGTGCTTTGCCATTGTTGCCTTTTGATCAGCATACTTATATATGCATCATGACTTACAGCCACCCGATGGATAGGGATATTCTGGCTTTTTGCATGAAAAAAACTTATGTATACCTGGGTATGATTGGCAGCCTGAGGAAAGTGGAGATCACAAATAAGAGATTCAGGGAAGCCATGATTGCTACAGATGAAGAATTGGAAAAAGTGGATATGCCAATGGGCGTTGATATTAATGCCGAAAGCCCTGAAGAAATAGCCATCAGTATTATGGGAAAGATTATTAAAACCAAAAATGAAAAATATAAGCGACATCTCTAAAAACCTTTTTTTAATCGCCTCATCCTGTGTCCCCGCCCGAACGTGCCTTTTCGGTACGGGCAGGCTTCTCCCAAGGAGAAGGGAGTAAGGTAGTTTTTAGAGATGCCCTTTAATGAAACATATAAATTAATAGTTTCCTCTTAGCGCCTTTGCGAGCAATTAAAAAAAAACGATCATCAATTATGACAACTGAAAATAAAAGGACTGCCGTCATTACCGGTGCAGCAAAAGGAATAGGCAAAGCCATTGTAGAACGCTTTATAAAAGACGGTTACAAAGTTATAGCCTTAGACCTTGATGCTGAAAATGGTGATATACTAGTGAAAGAATTTCCTGAAGGCGATGTGGATTTTTACAAAGTGGATATCAGCAGTGAAGACGAAGTCAAAGCCTTTTATGAAATGGCGGTCTTAAAATATCATACCATAGATGTGGTTGTAAATAATGCCGGAATCATCCGCGATAATATGATCTGGAATATGGAATCCGATGATTTCGATTTGGTTTTGAATGTTAACCTTAAGGGTGTATGGTTAATGTGTCGTGAGGCAGCGAAGCTTATGCGCTTGCAGAACCAGGGAAGGATTGTAAATATTGCTTCAAGGGCCTGGTTGGGAAACCGCGGACAATCCAATTATTCCGCTTCAAAAGCCGGGGTAGTGGGACTGACACGGGTTTTGGCTTTGGAACTTGGAAAATATAATGTGTTGGTGAATGCCGTTGCCCCTGGTCTGATAGATACGCCATTAACGCAGAAACTCCCGGCCGATGCGCTGCTAAAACTCATAGAAGCACAGCCTACCAAAACTATTGGTCAGCCTTCAGATGTTGCCAATGTCGTCAGTTTCCTGGCTGCAGAAACTACACAGTTTATCACCGGCCAGACGATATATGTGGATGGCGGGAAAAGTATTGGGGCGGGGGTGTGACTTTCTTTACCCTTCGCTAATATTCAGGCCCGAAATAGAGCGGCTCTTATTATAGTTAAACAAACGACAAATGGAACGCCGTCATTGCGCGGATGAAACGACCATAGGGAGTGTAAGACGCAGCAATCCCGTATTTAAAGCCACAATGGTTCGTTACCGAGACACTGCATTCCGCTCCACGGGATTGCTACAATTTACCTTTCCGCTCTGCTCCAATGCAAATTTCGCAATGACGGAATTAGGCAGGTGGCATTTCAAATCAAAGAATTGAGATATCGTTGTGCTACAGGCCGAAGATGTGGAAAAAACTACCAATTACCCTTTTTCCCATACTTGGTTTGGAGATGCTCAAGCTCTTTGCTGAGCTTTAGTTTTTGAAGTTCAAAGTAGCTGTCCCAATCACGAATTGAAATAATGGTATGGTAGGTTTCGCTTTCTTTGATAGATTTTATTTCGGATTCAATATTCTTGATTTGCATTTTAAGTTTAACAATTGTGGCCTTTAAGACATCTATCTCTAAATCCATCTCTGATATAGATTGAAAGTAATTGCCATTCTCGAGATCTTCAAGAATTGCTGATACTGCCGTCAAGTTATTTTCATCGTATGCAGTTCTGAGGTCGTTGAATACTTTATTGGCAGCATCTTTATGTTCATCACTTATTTTATCAGGATGGCAGAGAAAAGAGGCTTTTCGGAACTTCTTTTTTAAGTCAGAACTTTCTTCATCACTCAGTTCAACGAGTTTCCTGGCCTTTTCTGTTTCAAACTGTTTGCTATAACTTTTATAATCTGCTTCGGCTTCTTCTAATTTGGCTGCGTTTTCTTTGTATTTAAGCTTTCTAAGCTCAAGTATATCAAGGATTAGCTGGCCAAGCTCTTTAGAATGTCTGTGCTGAAAATCAGATAACAGCTTTTCGAGTTCTATTTTCTCGTTATTTAAAGAATTGAGTTGGTCTTCAAAGTTTTTTACCTCAGATTTTAAACCGGATACTTCGTCCTTAGAAGGTTGTCCTATAATAAGTTCACCCATTTCTTTAATTCAATTTATTTTGTATAACATCCCTTTTTCTGTGCTAACGTATATCTCCTTTCTTGAATGGTCAATCCCCATTCTTGAAGGATAATCACAGTCCTTTTGGGAATAATCAATATCAAAATCATAGTCAACGATTAGATGATAGGTCTTGGTCTCATATATCTTTAACCCGTTAAAAATAGTAAGTACGAATAAATAATTGCCGTCGGATGAAAATTCGCAATCAATCAGGCTTTCAATTCCTATTATGTTACAAATGCATTTTCCTTTCTCTAAACTCCAAAAATCAATTCTTCCTATCGAGGAATCCCAAATTACCAAACTTTTACTAATCTCGCATAATGCCATATTGCGAAAAAACTTTCTTTCATTATCAATTGATATTTGCTCTTCTTTTTTGCCAGTTTCAATATTCCAAATTTGCAGAAACCCGCACCCTGTTAGTACTATGAGAAGTTTATCTTCGTGATAGCAAATAGGACAACATGCCATGCTATCATTTTCTTCATCATATAAGAAAGAATGAATCTTTACGTGATTTTTTATGTCCCAAATATTTATTTGGTTATCGCCACCGCCATATGAGAAAATTTTATCTTTACTTAATGAATGCCAAAAATATAAAACAAAAAACATTGGATCATCATAAAAACCCAAATAAAAAGGGGAAGCAGATCCAGAATAATCAATGTTTATCTTGACAGTATTTATGGCCCTAGTTTGGTCATTGTAAAAGAATATTTGAATTGCAGTGTCGCTGTCGTCCAGGCTCGTATCCTCCTGTGGTACCTTCGGCAGGCTTCGGTTTCGGTGGTTTGCTATCACCCGTATCTTTGCCAGGATTTCCGTGTCCCCCATTGGGCGTCCATACATCTTCTCGAATATCCTCTTCAGTTCTGCTGTTACATTCGGTTCATTCGCTAATTGTTTTTTTTCATTTTCCATAAGGCAAATATTATCCATACCGCCCCTATAACCTTCTTTTTGTAGGCCATCTTTTATTACGTAATTACCCAAATAACTTGTCCTTATGAGACTACCTGTTTCTTTACTCCAAAAATTAAAGTGACCATCGCCATAAGTTAAAAAGTATTCATCATATTTAGGAACAAACACTTTCTTTCCCTTTGTATCCAATACTTTTGTATCCGTTTTCCAGATAGTATTCCCCTTAAAATCACCATAGAATTCAAAGTTACTTTCAGATAGCAACTTATTTGTAACCTTAATTAAACCTCCGGCCTTGACTAAGGAATTTGATTGAGGTTGTATTGGTAAATTGCTATCTTCAGCCATGCTTTTTATCTCAAAATCGTTAAGTGTTATTTAAAATAGAGCTTCTTCTTCCAGCTCTGATCTATAAACATTTTTCTGAGGAAGGAATTTTTCTAAAACTATTGAAACCGTATCGAAAAACTCATCAGAACAGTCAGGATAAGTGAGAATCTTTTCTAAAAGCAAATCAATATTAGTTTTGACTAACCTTCCCTTTTCAAATATTTCTTTTGACCAATCGTAATCCCATCCATTTTCTGGCTTAACAGAAAACATGGCTCTGTACTCATTTTCATGAATAAACGCTTTCCTTTTATGGACAAATGGGGTCATCGCATTTCGATTATAATGCGGAAATTCATCCTTATTGTAAAATATATCTTTCTTATAATCCAAATATCGGACTTTACCTATACGGATATCAAAGTCAGTATCATGTAAAGATTCTTTCAAAAGATTAATCTTAGATTGAATAGCGATCCCTTTACCATTTTCTGAATATAAATCCCACATTGCAAATGATTCAGATTCATTATAGTGCCAACAATTTATTAGGGTTAATTTTCGCATTCGTTTTGCAAAATCTGATGAAGCTTGGATATTTTTTTGGATTTCAAGATCGTTATTCCCTTTATTAGAAAGATTCGTGATTCTTTCTGATTCTACCCTATGATGTTCAATTTCCAGTTTAGGATACGAGCCTTCATATTTATCTCGGAAGCAATCCGCCCTTGCAAAAAACAAGGATTCTGTTTTTAAAAGAGAAACAAACCTTTCCAAACTCATATACCGCCAAATTTTAATGCTTTCGTTTGGTGGGTCTTTAAAAATCGGGTCTTCCGTATAAGGCATTATGATATAGAAATTTTCTCTCTCAGAGGGGCTATTTTATGTTGTCTCAAATACAATGGCAAAAATACATCTTATCTTCTTTGCATTGGGGCATTGGAAAATATCTCCTGGCGTAATATATGCTACTATCTGAACAAGCCAGACTATCTTACTTCAAGGATTTTGAATGCCGGATTCTTAATCATACCAATTTCGTAGCCAGAAATATATCCCATGTATTTCATCTTAAAGGTTTTATGTATTTCTTGAGTGTCCAAACCCTCTTTGAACAAAAGATAAGAACCTTCAAAATCAAAAAGAGCCTCAATCTCATATCTTTCCATTTCAATGGTGTATGGGATTTTTATGGGCTCGTGATAAATTACTGGTTTGTTTTCTGCCCTCCTAAAATTTGGCAAATGGCTACAACCTGTTGTGTCTAAAAAGGATTCATAAACATCTGATCGTGATAAACGGCAATTGATATCGTCACTGGCTTCAATAGTAGCGCGTACTGATTCTCTGATTTGTTCTTCCATACTTTTATCCATTAAACAAAAGTAGGGATAAAAATGGGAAGATTTAACCATTAACTATCTCTCAGAGTTTTATGCCTTAACCTCCCACTGCTGGTCCATAATTTTATATCGTTGACTCATATTGCCGCTAAGATAATATTTTTAATTAATGAGGCAGTGTTCCTATACTCCAGTCTGAAGACTGTGTCATTCTATGCGCACCGGGTCACCGCTTCGCTCAAGACCCGGAGCGAGCCACACACCTTTCTGACACTATTGCCTGAAAAAACAAACTACAATATATTTGTCAATATGGCATGATATTTGTAGTTACAAATCTTCCCTTGTTCAGCGCAAAGGATTTTGCTCTTTAAGCGATTGTGTCACCCATGTGTAAACCAATTTCAGGACGAGGCAGTGATCAATTTCCAATAAAAAAGAAAATCAGATTTAGCTCCGCTGAGCCCTCGGGTTCTTCCCGAACCTTCGGAATCAAGATGACAAAGCAGACAGGATTTTTGGAATTTAAGCGGCAGGACCATCCTTCGCCAAGGCTGCGGCTGGCTAAAGATAAACCATCGTTTTTACCTATTCTGGCCTGATCTTTTCCTGTTATCGCCTGTTATTTGTCAATGAGTTACGTGTATATTGTTTATTTTCAACAGGTTGAAAAATCAAAAAAATGAATTTCCCTGTTATATCAGGCCTGCCCGTACCGATAAGGTACGTTCGGGCGGGGTAAACACGTGTCCCGCCTGTCCCGACCCCTTCGGGGACTTATTCGGGAGGCCAGAATGCCGGAATCAAGGTTTTTGATTCCGACCAAATCCCCCTGCCCCCTTTGGAAAGGGGGAATCCCATTTTACAACATTTGTATTTAATTCCTGACCCCTGATTCCTCTTATGCATTACCCCTTATGCCTTACCCCTTATGACTCACCCCTACTACGAGACCAAATCGCAAGAAAGCGTTTTTATCATTTCAGGAAAACCTTATCTTTGCAATACATATAAATTTATAGTCATGGTCAATATTCATCCGCAATATATAACCGATACAGCCGGTAAAAAACTGGTAGTGATTTCAGCCAAAGAGTTCAAAACCATAGTTGAACAACTGGAGGAAACTGAAGATGTCCGTTTGTATGATGAGGCAAAGAAGCAAGACAATGGTGAAAGAGTGCTGTTTGAGGATTACCTGAAAAAGCGAAAGAAAAGTGAATGAGTAAATACACCATTCAATTAACTAAAAAGGCTCAAAAGCAATTGGATAAAATTTCTGACAGTATTGCAGAGCCGATTCTGGAGGCAATTGGTAATCTTGCAGATGATCCTCGCCCTCAAGGTTTCAAAAAGCTGAAAGGGAGAAAAGGTTACAGGATAAGGGTAGGGGACTACCGTGTTATTTATGATATTTTCGACTACGAACTCATAATTGATGTCATAACACTTGGCCACAGGAAAGATATTTATAAAACCTGACTTCTGCCCCTATTCCGGTCTTCCAGAAGACATACCGGAGAAGTGGGAGTTTATTTTGATCCCGACCAAATCCCCCTGCCCTCCCGAAGAAGTCGTTTAGGCGTCACGTTAAGACCTTACTTCATTGTTAATAATAGATTATCAGAATTTAAAGGTTAATATAAAATGTAATCAAACTAATCACCTTCTGCTTCCGAGTAGCCTCCAAACCTCCTAAAGGAGGCTTTCCATTCTGCTATCTTTAACTTTTTTGCATTTTATCAATAGAGAACTATCCGATAGTTCCCTTCAGGGTCAGGGCCGCGATATCAAACACGCCAAATTCTTAACTGGACGCATATACGAAGAAGTCGGGATAAGCACTTTGGAAAGGAGGGAATCCCATATTCCAACATTTGTATTTAATTCCTGACTCCTGATTCCTGACCCCTGATTCCTGATTCCTTACCCCTGATTTTTTTACATCTCAGTACTTAATCGTTCCAGGTGCTCCCATTTATCTTTAGCATTTTGTTCCGCTTCAATAAACAGGGCTTCAGCCATTTCAGGATTGTTTCTGAATACGGAAGAAAACCTGGATTCTGTCATCATGTACTCTTTTAAGGGCAGGGTAGCAGGTTTGGAATCCACCATGAAACGTTTGCCTTTTTCTTTTCGGGGATCAAACCGGAACAAAGGCCAGTAGCCTGATTTTACTGCATTTGTCTGTTGTGTACCACCTTTTGAAATATCAAAACCATGAGCAATACAGGGGGAATAAGCCAGGATCAGTGATGGCCCGTTATAAGATTCCGCCTCATTAATGGCGCGGACGGTTTGGGTATCATTTGCGCCCACGGCAATCTGTGCAACATAAACATGGCCGTAATTAACGGCCATAAGACCAAGATCTTTCTTGGCTGTTTTTTTGCCGGAAATTGCAAACCGGGCGCTGGCACCTAAAGGAGTGCTTTTGGATGCCTGTCCCCCCGTATTACTATATACTTCAGTGTCTAACACCATGATATTCACATTTTCATTAGATGCCAGGATATGATCCAATCCGCCGAAACCGATATCATATGCCCATCCGTCACCGCCTATAATCCAAACACTTTGTCGCGCCAGGAATTCTGACAATGCTACGAGTCTTTTTGCTTCAACAGATGGATTTGATTTCAGGATTGTATTCAATTCTAAAATTCTTTTTCGTTGGGCCTCTATGCCCTGTTCCGTTGTTTGGTCTGCATTAAGAATATCTTCAGCAATTGATCCAATACTGTCCTTAAGGTTGGTAACCAATTGTTCCGCAGCAGCTTTTTTGAAATCGAGTGCGGCACGAATGCCAAATCCAAACTCGGCATTATCTTCAAAAAGTGAATTATTCCATGCCGGACCTCTGCCTGAATCATTTGTTGTCCATGGGGTTGTGGGAAGGTTGCCTCCATAGATGGATGAGCATCCTGTAGCATTAGCAATGACCATTCTATCACCAATAAGTTGACTCAGTAATTTTACATAAGGTGTTTCGCCACAGCCGGAACAGGCTCCAGAAAATTCAAATAAAGGTTGAAGGAATTGCGATCCTTTCACGCTATTAAGATTCAATCGGTTACGATCCAGTTCCGGAAGGCCCAGGAAAAATTCCCAGTTTTTTTCTTCTGTTTCCCGTAATGGGATAGGGTCCTGCATCACGAGGGCAGTTTCTGTACTGTCCACTTTTTTATTTACCGGGCATATTTCTATGCAAAGGTTACAACCGGTACAATCGTCTACAGACACCTGTAAGGTATAGGATTCATCGTCCCGGTTGAATTCCTTGCCGATAGGGTGGAAGGACTTAAAAGTTGATGGTGCACCTTTTAATAATGCTTTCGGATATACTTTTGCGCGAATAGCTGCATGAGGACAAATAATTATACATTTTGCACATTGGGTGCAGGTGCTTTCATCCCACACAGGTATTTCTGCCGCAATAAAACGTTTTTCATATTTGGAAGTGCCGACAGGGAAAGTTCCACCCGCCGGCATGGCACTTACAGGCAGGCTGTCACCCTCGCCTGACATGATTTTTTCGAGCACATTTTTTACAAAATCTGGTGCACTATCAGGGATATGTGTCAGAGGTACATTGGCATGCGTGGCTTTACCCGGATAATCAACTTTATAGAGATGTTTTAAAGTTGCATCTATAGCATCATAATTTCGTTGAATAACTTCTTCCCCTTTTCGCTTATAGGTTTTGGCGATGGCGTCTTTGATTTTTTTAATGGCCTCCTCCTGGGGAAGAATTCCTGAGATGGCAAAAAAACATGTCTGGAGAATGCCGTTTACTTTGGATCCCATCCCGGTTTCTTTTGCAATGGATTTAGCATCAACTACATATAGCTGAATATGTTTATCAATAATTTGTTGTTGAACGTGTTGTGGCAACTTATCCCAGACTTCATTTGGTCCATAAGGTGCATTGAGAAGGAATATGGCATTGTCTGCGGCAATATTGAGCATGTTGTATTTTTCAACAAATGAAAAATTATGACACCCGACAAAATTTGCCGACTCAACCAAATAAGACGACCTTATGGGTTTAGGGCTGAACCTGAGGTGTGAAACGGTAAGCGACCCCGATTTTTTAGAATCATAGACAAAATAACCTTGTACAAACATATCTGTAGTTGTACCCAGGATTTTAATGGTATTTTTATTGGCTCCAACCGTTCCGTCTGCTCCAAGTCCGTAAAATACAGACTGGTAGGCATCTCCCTGTTCGGCAAGGTAATAGTTTTTATTATAGTCAATGCTCAGATGGGTTACGTCATCATCAATACCTATAGTGAAATGTTTTTTAGGTCTTTCTTTTTTCATTTCTTCAAAAATGGCATGAGCCATAGCAGGGGTGAACTCTTTAGAGCTCAGTCCGTAACGCCCTGAAATAACGCGGATACTTTCGTCTTTATAAAAACATTCCAGCCCTTTTGTTTCAATGAGTGCGCTGATAACATCCTGGTAAAGAGGTTCTCCAATAGCTCCAGGTTCTTTGGTCCTGTCAAGTACAGCTATGGTTTTAACTGTTGGAGGTAATGCATTAATGAAATGTTCTGCAGAAAATGGTCGGTATAATCTCACATTCAGCAAGCCGACTTTATCCCAATCATCTTTCAGGTTAAACATAGAATCAAGTACAGCACCAGTTCCTGATCCCATCATTACAATAACCCTTTCTGCCTGTGGATGTCCCACATAATCAAAGAGATTATATTTTCTTCCGGTCAGTTTGGCAAATTTTTCCATTGTATCTTCCACAATGCCGGGTACATTATCATAAAAGGTATTGGAAGCTTCCCTGTTCTGAAAAAATACATCAGGGTTCTGTGCCGTTCCGCGAATGACTGGTGCATTCGGATTTAATCCGCGGTTACGATGCTCGTTCACAAGCTTTTCGTCGATCATCTCACGAATGACAGTTTCTGGAATCAATTCAATTTTTTTCAATTCATGAGAGGTCCGGAATCCGTCAAAAATATGCATGAAAGGAATTCTTGCCTGCAAGGTAGCAGCATGAGAAATCAATGCCATATCCATGGCTTCCTGTACGCCATCAGCAAAAAGCATGGCATAACCAGTACTGCGCGCGGCCATTACATCACTGTGATCTCCAAAAATACTTAGTGCATGCGTAGCAATGGCCCGGGCGGCTATATGGAAAACAGCAGGGGTTAATTCACCTGCAATCAGGTACATATTTGGGATCATGAGCAAAAGCCCTTGCGATGCTGTAAAAGTTGTGGCCAGAGTACCTCCCTGGAGGGCACCGTGAACAGTGCCTGCAGCTCCTGCCTCACTCTGCATTTCAATGACTTTCGGAACATTTCCCCAGATGTTTTTTTCGCCTTTCGCTGCCCACTCATCAGCTAACTCTCCCATAACAGAAGAAGGCGTGATCGGGTAAATAGCACATATTTCGTTGGTTTTATAAGCAATATAAGCAGCGGCTTCATTGCCATCCATAATCACATAATTTTTATCCATATCCATTCATTAAAAAATCGGTGTAAAGTTACATCCCTCCATGTTGGCCAAACATGATAAAAATCATGTTCTATGTGATTAAGGTCCAATACCTTTGATTTATTAAAAAAATTACAAAATGGCAAAATCCCTTGAAATGCTGTACACGGAACACGATGTTATTATAAATGCAGTTGGAATGACTGAACCCATCAATAGTCAGATGCAGACAAACCCGGATTTATTCGAGAAAAACATGCGACAGATGGTTCATTTTATCAAGCATTATGCTGGTCATTATCATCATAATAAGGAAGAAACTATTTTACTCCCAGCCACAGGGAAAAAAAGTGAAGTACTTGAAGATGTTATCATAAAAGGGACGCAGGATCATCATGTAGAATTCAAGGAAATGATCGAGAAGATCGAAAAAAATCTAGATCTGAAAGAATATGATCTGGTACAAAAAAACGTTAAAATATATGTTGATATGCTGCTCGATCATATAGCCGTTTAGAATGCGAAGTTTTCCGTACGGGCGAATCTCTCTTTTCGGAATCAGAGTTTGATCTTCTTGATTTCAGGTTCCAGAATATTGACATTGAATTAGGTGTTGACAAAAAACATACTATTGTTTTAGAACTTGAACAGCTAAAAAAGGACACTATATATATTTCTATTGTTAATCTTATTTTCTAAAATAACTCGTGTTATTTCATGATTTTAATCAGGTTTTCCGTCGGAAACTTGCTATATTTTTGTAGTCATGAGTCCATTAAATATTACTGTAAATGGTACCCGTTATGAGCTTCTCGTAGAAAACCATGAAACACTTTCTTCGGTTCTCAGAGAACGCCTCAATCTTACCGGAACCAAGATCGGGTGTTCACAGGGAAGTTGCGGAGCTTGTACCGTATTGGTTGATAATGAACCTGTTTTAAGTTGTATAAGTCCCGCGCTTCGTTTTGATGGCTCGGATGTTTTAACTATAGAAGGTGTCAGGAAAAATGGGGTGTTGCATGACCTTCAACAAAAACTGGTAGAACACGGCGCTATTCAATGTGGTTTTTGTACTCCGGGGATGGTGATTACTGCATTGGATTTTGTAAATAAAAATCCCAACCCGACTATTGCTGAAATTAAAGATGCTATTTCCGGTAATGTTTGCCGTTGTACAGGGTATAAAAAGATTATTTCTGCTATAGCCGAATATGCACAGGAAAAATACCGTGATAAAAAGAAAACAATTCCTGTTTCTGAAAGAAGTGGACCCATTGTAGGAACCTCAAGGCCATATATTGAAGCGACAAAAAAAGTACAGGGTACAGCTGAATATACCGATGACATTCGCCGGAAAAATACGCTATACGCTAAGTTTTTACGGAGTACCTATCCCCATGCACATATTCTTGATATTGATTACAGCGAAGCCTTGAAATTACCTGGCGTAAGAGCCATTGCAACCGGAAAGGATATCCCTATTCATTTTGGTGTACTTCCTATTTCGCAGGATGAAACAGCCATGGCCATTGAAAAAACAAGATATGCAGGTGAAGTTGTGGCCGCAGTTGCTGCTGATACAGAAGATATTGCCAAAGAGGCTTTAAAACTGATAAAAGTAAAATACGAACCTATCCGTGCCTTTCTCACCATTGATGATTCTCTGGAAGATTCCGGGACCGATGAGCGGATACATAATCATAGTAAATTTAATAATAACATTCACAAAAAAAGCGGAACTGCGTTTCGGAGATCAGCAGGAAGAATTAAATAATTCTTTTATGCGCTCAGGGATGCAGTTTGAGTTTGAAGGTGTATCGCACGCCTTTACGGAACCGCATGCAGCCTCTGCATATTGGGATGAGAATGGCCTGACAGTAATCAGTGCCACACAAGTGCCGCATTATTTACACCGTGCCCTTGCTAAAGTTATGGAAATTCCTCTCAGCTGTGTGAGAGTTATAAAACCTTATGTTGGAGGTGGATTTGGTGGGAAAGGTGATCCTTTTCCTCACGAAATGATAGTTGCACATTTATCGCGGGTAACGGGCAGACCGGTAAAAATAACTTTCACAAGAGAAGAAGTTTTTCTCTCCAATCATGGGAGGCATCCAACCAAATTGTTTCTTGAATTGGGTGTCGATAAGGAAGGGTATTTCAAAGCACTTGATGCAGATATTGCTATTGATGGCGGTGCTTATGGAAGTTTTGGGGTAGTGACTTCCTATTATAACGGCGTATTGCTGCAGGCTCCATATAAACTTGATAATTTTGGTTTTAAAACATACAGAGTTTATACCAACAAACCTCAATGCGGTGCCATGCGCGGACACGGTGCTGTTAATTCTCGTTTTGCGATAGAATCAATCATTGATGATCTCGCCCATAAGCTTGAAATGGATCCATGTGAAATAAGGATGAAGAATTTCCTGACGCCGAATACACTTACTGTCGGTCATTACAGGATTACTTCAAATGGAAGCCGTGAATCACTTTCTAAAGTTCGTGAACAATCAGATTGGGATGCAAGACGTGGCAAGTTTGAATATGGTCACGGACTAGGCGTTGCCTGCGGATTTTTTATCAGCGGCAGTGCGCTTCCCATTATCTGGAATGAATTGCCACAATCTACAGTACACCTCAAACTCGATTTTGACGGACGGGTTCTTGTAACAAGTGGTGCCAGTGATATAGGCCAGGGAAGCGACACAATGCTCGCTATGATTGTGGCTGAAGTACTGAACATAAGCATGGATAAAGTATTTGTTTTAGCGGCCGACACCCTTTTGACGCCGGTGGATATGGGCAGTTACAGCAGTCGCGTCACTTTTATGGCCGGGAATGCCGCCAAAGATGCAGCAGAAAAACTTCGCGACCAGATAATTAAGTATGTGTCTGCAAAAAAAGAAATTCCGGAAAGCGAACTCAATCTTGGTTACGAACAGGTTTTCAGCAATGATAAATCCTGTGATATAAACTGGTTGGAAGCTGTTGATATACTGGTATCCGGGAGAGGTGCTGTAAACGTGAGCGGTAAATATATTTCACCGAAACTTGGAGGGGATTTTAAAGGTTCCGGCGCAGGACTCAGTCCCAGTTATAGCTTTGGCGCTTGTGCTGCAGAAGTTGAAGTTGATACTGAAACCGGGCACGTGAAAATACTTAAAGTTTGGGGGGCTCATGATTGTGGGAAAGCAATCAATCCGATGGCTGTTGAAGGCCAACTGGAAGGTTCATGGCATATGGGAATCGGGCAGATGATGAGCGAACAGATGAAATATTATAATGGTCTGTTGGTCAATAATAATTTCTTGGATTATAAAATGCCGACATCCCTTGATACACCGGAAATTATCACAAACATTATAGAAACCATTGATCCTGAAGGCCCATTTGGCGCCAAAGAAACAGGTGAAGGGGCACTACATCCAGTATTACCGGCGATAGCGAATGCTATTTTTTGATGCGATCGGTGTGCGGATTACAAGACTACCGATTTCACCGGAATATATTTTGCAATTGTTAAAAGAGAAGGCAGAAAAAGAAGTTCTTTCAGTTTGAAAAATATATCATGTCATCAACAAATACCTACTTAAAACCATCCACAACCCATGAAGCCATTGCTATGGCTGCTGGAAATGCCGGAGATTTCCGGTATCTGGCAGGTGGGACGGATGTAATGGTAAATAAATACCAGGGTAATATGACATCTTCTTGCCTGATAGATATTACAGGTATTGAGGAACTTAAGAAGGTTGAATATACAGGGACTCATTTAAAGATCGGGTCTTTACTAAGGTTGGACGATCTTAAAGAGCATCATGAAATTGCAGACAAATTCCCAGCATTGATCGAAGCCGCTCATAATGTTGCTTCTCCTGTGATTCGTAAGAATGCAACATTAGGTGGAAATATACTTTGTGAAAACAGATGTTCATTTTATAACCAGAGCGACTGGTGGCGAGAGTCAGTAGGTTATTGCTTGAAATGCAATGGCGATATCTGCATCGCAACAGGCGGTAAAAAAGCGTGTTTTTCACGTTTTGTATCTGATACAGCTCCAGTTCTGATTGCTTATGAAGCGCAAGTGGAAATACTGGATATCAACGGACTGCAGACCATTCCGCTGGAGGATATCTATACCGGTGATGGCATGAAACCGTTAAAGCTGACAAATACAAGCATTATCAAATCTATAATTCTTCCTGCACATCAATCTTATCGATGCGTGTTCAAAAAACTTCGTCAACGTGAAGGGGTTGATTTTACATCATTGACAACAGCTGTATCTACAAGTCACGAAGGGGAAATCAAAATCGCGTTGGGAGGTTTGGATCCGATGCCAGTTGTCATTCGGGGTACCAAGGCTGATTCCATTGACGAATTGATTTCCAAAGCCTTAAAGAAAGCCCGGGTGATTGATAACGATGTTTATTCACGCAAGTATAGAAGGGAAATGATTGTGGTCTATTTGAGAAGGAGTTTTGAGGAACTCGGTATTTCAGGTTCTTAATACCCATGATTTTTAATTTTTCGTTGAACTTTTTACGCACTGTAAATCAACTACCTATACGCATTATGAAACCTTTAATCTTGATTATCGTTTCTATGGTTTGTCATGTTTTAATACGTGGACATATAATTAATTGAATCAGAATTAAATCATATGGAAATAGGAATAGATAGTTTCGCAGCGACCGAGTTGGAAAACAATGCCATAAACGTGCAAAGCAGCATGGAGGTAATGGGGCAATTGCTTGAAAGAATGGTACATGCGGATAAGGTTGGTCTTGATGTTTTTGGAATAGGTGAGCATCATCGCAAAGAGTTTATGGATTCGGCTCCAACACTGATCCTGGCAGCAGCTGCAGCCCGCACTAAAAAAATAATACTTACCAGTGCCGTAACCGTACTGAGTGCGGCAGACCCGGTGAGAGTATTTCAGAATTTTGCAACCCTGGATCTTATTTCTAAAGGTCGCGCCGAAATGGTGGTCGGGCGGGGATCATTTACAGAATCATTCCCTTTATTTGGTTATAATTTAGAGGATTATGATGATCTGTTTGCAGAGAAGCTCGAACTGTTGTTAAATATCCGTGATCATGAAGTGGTTAACTGGTCCGGTAAATTCAGGCCAGCATTGCATGACCAGGCCATCTATCCACGTCCCCTACAAAACCCAATCCCGATCTGGCTGGGTGTGGGTGGTACGCCGGAGTCTTTTGTCAGGGCAGGAATTTTAGGTATGCCTTTAATGGTAGCCATTATTGGTGGAGATACGCATCGTTTTGCCCCTCTTGTGAATCTTTACCGACAGGCAGGGAAAGAAGCGGGTCATGATCCTGAAAAACTCAAGGTAGGTCTGCATTCTCTTGGCTATGTGTCTGATAACACGGATATGGCTGTGGCTGAGTATTATCCGGGCTATGCAGAAACATTTACAAGAATCGGGCGGGAACGCGGCTGGCCCCCGGTAACGAAGGAACGGTTTGAAGCGCAAAGAGGGCCTCTTGGTGCTTACCTCGTAGGTAGTCCGGAAGAAGTGGCCGAAAAAATACTCAGGCACAGTAAAGCTTTGGGCGGAATTTCCAGGTTAACGTTTCAAATGGATAATGCAGCGTTATCCCACGAAAATTTGATGCGTTCCATTGAGTTAATTGGGACACGGGTAGCACCAATTGTAAGGGAAAGGATGGCTGAATTGAAGTCCGCATAGATATTAGCTAAGTCCCGAATTATATAAGATGGACTAGGGCTTCCTGAATATTCTAACAAAGATCAATCCGATTTAAGAACTATATAAGATAACTTTGAACTGATTATCCCCGAAGCATCAGGTGACAATTATAAAAAAAATATTCCCGGTACTCAATATGTCCTGTGCGTCTTGTGCAAGCAGCGTTCAGACTATATTGGAGAGCCAGCCGGGGGTGGTTCATGCCGCAGTGAACTACGCCAATAATCTTGCGAATATTGAATACATCCCTTCACAGACCAATGCACAAAAGCTAAAAAGTGCTGTGCAGGGAATAGGATATGACCTGATGATTGATGAAAGTGAAGATGCAAAGGATAACATGGAAGAATTGCAGCGATCCAATTATAAAGCTTTGCAGATCAAAACCTTTGGTGCTATAATTCTTTCTACGCCTATTGTAATTATTGGCATGTTTTTCATGCACATTCCCTATGCTGAATTTATCATGTGGGCCCTTGCGACTCCTGTGGTGTTTATTTTTGGAAGGCAGTTTTTCATAGGAGCTTATAAGCAGGCTAAACATGGTTCTGCCAATATGGATACCCTTGTGGCACTGAGTATCGGGATCGCTTATGCATTCAGTGTATTCAATACCCTGGATCCGGGATTCTGGCATGCCCGTGGTCTTGATGCAAATGTCTATTTTGAAGCAGCTTCGGTTGTGATTGCCTTTATTTTACTGGGGAAACTTCTGGAAGAAAAAGCGAAAGGCAACACTTCATCAGCCATAAAAAAACTAATGGGCCTTCAGCCTAAAACAGTAACGATAATTCATGAAGATGGAAACCAAACTGGAATTCCAATAACGCAGGTACAGGTAGGAAACGTATTATTGGTTAAACCCGGTGATAAAATTCCGGTTGATGGCATTGTTATCAGTGGCAATTCATTTGTGGATGAAAGTATGATCAGCGGTGAGCCCATTCCCGCAGAAAAAATCGTTAGTGCAAAAGTTTACGGAGGAACGATAAACCAGAAAGGAAGTTTTCATTTCAGAGCTGAGAAAGTGGGAGGGGATACGCTTCTCGCCCAGATCATAAAAATGGTTCAGGAGGCTCAGGGCAGTAAAGCCCCGGTTCAAAAACTAGTGGATAAAATAGCAGGTATATTTGTTCCTGTAGTGATTGGCATTGCTGTTTTAAGTATGATCGTGTGGTTGATTTTTGGAGGACCTAATGGGCTTACACATGGTCTTTTAGCATTGGTTACGGTATTGGTTATCGCCTGTCCCTGTGCACTTGGACTTGCTACACCGACAGCAATTATGGTTGGCATTGGTAAAGGCGCAGAAAAGGGTATTCTTATCAAAGACGCAGAAAGCCTGGAACTGGCCACAAAAATAAATGCAGTGGTACTGGATAAAACGGGTACCATTACCAACGGCAAACCTGTAGTAACTGATATGATCTGGACAGACGATGATACTTCCGGATCTGATATTCTACGAAATATAGAAAAGCATTCTGAACATCCGCTGGCAGAGGCAATCGTTAACTATCTGCATGAAGCTAGAAATGTTGATATTCAAAACTTTGAAAGCATAACTGGTTTTGGTGCTCGCGCAACTGTTGAAAACAAACCCTATTTCATCGGTAATTTAAACCTGATGCGGGAGCACGCTATTATTATAGACCCTGCCATATATTCAGCTGCGATTAGTTGGCAAAATACAGCGAAGACTGTTATCTATTTTTCAAATGATAAAATCTGCCTGGCTGTTGTTGCCCTGGGTGATGAAGTAAAGAAAGGATCAAAAGAGGCCGTAAAAAAACTTCAGGATGAGGGTATCAAAGTTTACATGCTTACAGGAGACAATGAAAATACCGCCAAGGCCATTGCCGCGGAGGTTGGCATTCTTAATTATAAAGCCGGGATATTGCCGGCAGACAAAGGCGAATTTGTTAAGGAATTGCAGACTAGGGGAAGAGTTGTAGCTATGGTGGGTGATGGTATTAATGACAGTAATGCTTTGGCACAGGCGGATGTAAGTATAGCCATGGGGAAAGGCAGTGATATTGCCATGGACGTTGCAAAAATGACAATTATTTCTTCCGACCTGAATAAAATTTCACAGGCTATAAAATTATCTGCATTTACCGTTCAAACCATAAGACAAAACCTTGTATGGGCTTTTATTTATAACGTAATAAGCATACCGATTGCAGCCGGATTGTTATATCCCGTAAATGGATTTTTATTAAACCCTATGATAGCAGGAGCAGCAATGGCATTGAGTAGTATCAGTGTGGTGAGCAATAGTTTACGATTAAAATTCAGGAATATTAATTGATATAAAAATGGAAACTTTAAAATTTAAAAGCAATATAAATTGTGATGGCTGTATCGCCAAAGTTACCGAAACATTGGATAAAGCTGTAGGCCATGAAAACTGGAATGTTGACATTAAGAATCCTGATAAGGTACTGACCTTAATAGAGGAAAACCTGGATGAGGCAGAACTCAAAGAGTCACTGTCTAAACTCGGGTATACAATCTTTTTACTTCCAAATTAGTTTTTACTATTTTGTTCGGATTTAATAAAATGTTCAACCCCGTTCGGAGTTGTATTATTCTGCATTTCGATCCATGGGTTGCACCCATGGCTATTATAATCATAGCCCTTTGGGCTTTCAAATGAAATGATAATGAAAGCATGCAAATTATTAACCCTGAAAGGGTTAAACAATAATAATCTTGGGTGTAACCCATGGCCTTCAAATCAAGAAAAACTCAACCCAGTAGGGGTTGAAAATTATGGTTCCATTACTTCTAATTCTTCAACCTTCAATTTTAATATTTCGAGTAAAGTATTAATCGTTTTAATATGAGTCCTGAATGACAATACTGCCAGTCGCAAAGTAAAATGTCCATTCAGAATGGTTGAGCTAATAAAAACAGTGCCATCCTGTTGAACGGCTTCAATAAGTTTTTTATTGAAAGCATCAGGATCACCTTTTTTAGGAATATAGCGATAGGTAACAACAGATAATTCAGGTGGTGGGCCAACTGCAAAACCCTGTATTTTCTGTATCTCTTCATAGAAATACCTGGCCAGCAACAATTTTTCTTCCAGGGCAGCCCTAAAAGGTATAAGACCATGCAATTTAAGAGGAAGCCAGAGCCGCAATCCCCGGAAATGCTTGGTGAGTTCAGGCGATAGTTCAGCCGGAGAAGGTTCATCCGTAAATTCCAAAGCGTCCTGCATATAATTGGCCTGGTATTGATGGACTTTATTAAGTGCGTGAACATCTTTAACAAGTACAACACCAAGTCCATAAGGCAGAAATAAACCTTTATGAGGATCCATAACCACAGAATCAGAAAGTTCAATTCCTTTCATGAGGGATTTGCCATAATCCGTTAGTAAAAAGAATCCTCCGTAAGCCGCATCAATATGATACCATAGCTTGCGAGAGCGAGCTATTTTGCCTATCTCTTCCAGTGGGTCAACGGCACCAACATCTGTAGTCCCTGCAGAAGCTATGATCATGAAAGGGGAAAGTCCTGCAGTATCGTCCTCCCGGATCATTTTTTCAAGGGCTTCAGGAATAATTCTATAATTAGAATCCAGTGGGATATACCGGATTACACATTCCTGCAAACCGGCAATTCGGATGGCTTTATCTATGCAATGATGTGCCTGCGATGAGAGGTATATTACCGTTTTCTCAATGTTCTTTGACTTAATGTTATGCGCTTCCCGGGCAGTGACTATAGCAGATAAATTTGCGATACTGCCGCCCGATGCCAGGTTGCCAGCTGCAGTGGATGGATATCCAACGATATCTGCCATCCATCGGATCAGCATGTTTTCCATACGTACCGCTCCCGGTGAGGCAAAAAATATCCCGGCATATCTATTGGTTATATCGGCGAGATAATCGCCAAGTGCTGAATAATAAATACCTCCGCCGGGTATATAACCGAGATGGCCCCCGGAAGCCGGGTTCAGTCCTGGAATATCTACGTTATTTAGAAGTAATTCAAGGGTTTGTTCAATGTTTTCAGGTTCTTCTTTGATGGGTGATTCCAACAAACCTGCACCTTTGTCTTCGGTAAAAATATAGGCTTTGAGCTCTTCTATTTCATCGAGGAAATCTTCGCCGTATTGAATGACTTTTTCCCTGACTTCGAGGCGTTTTTTATCACCGGGTTCAAGTAACAGGGCAATTTTTTCCAGAGCTAATATTTTGTCTTTCATCAGAGGCAAAATTAGGATTCCCTGATCAGAAAATCAGTTAAATAAAAAGTATTAAAAATATCGCAAAAACTTTGCAAGGATTCCTCAGAACAGTTACTTCCCGCTAAATTCTACCCGTTTTCCAATATTACTTAACCCCAGTAAAGCGTCTTCGGTTGAGAAGATTTCTTTGAGATGTGCCAGTTCTGAGGCCGGGCCTTTTTCTTCATCTATCAGTGTGTCGGCAAGCTTAAGGGCAAGGGGAGCTTTAAATGACATTGTTTTCCTGATTTTGGCCATGTCTTCGCTGTTTACCACGTCTCCGTCATAGTTGCCTGTCAAAATATTTTCAAGGCTGTTGTGATCAAAAAGATCTTTAATAAGCTGCCATTGAGGAGGTAGTAATTTGTTGGAAGATGTTGGCACAGGTTCTGTTCCTGATAAAATATCAAACATTTCATTCGTGTCCACCAGTTTATCGACCAGCCCAATTTCAAATGCTTCTCCAGCGCTGATCATTTTTCCGGTATGGATGAGATATTTACTTAATGCTTTGCCGATTTTGCGGGTGCTTCGCTGTGTGCCACCAAGGCCCGGGTATATTCCAATCCCGGTTTCAGGAAATGCCAGCTGTGCTTTCGGTAAGGCAATAATAACATCAGCACATAATGCGAGTTCCAAGCCTCCGCCCAATGTAAGGCCGTTTAATACTGCTACAACCTGTTTCTTTGAATGGTCTATCATTTCGAAAGTTTTCTGGCCAAATTCCGTAAAACTTTCAATGTCAGAGATCCTGTCGTTTTTGATATTATTGATAAAGAATTTGATATCGGCTCCAGCGACAAATGCTTTGCCTGAACCAGAGATAAATATTGTTTTTATGGCCGGATCATTATCTGCAATTTTAAACTTAGCATTCAATTCTTCCATGGTCTGTTTGCTTAATGCATTCAGGTTCTGCGGCTGCCTGAAAGATATGACAGCTATGTGGCCTTCCTTTTCCAGCAGGATGTAATCTGTTTCCCAATACTTTTCGCATATTGATTTCGGAAGATTTGTATGGTATTTTTCGCCTGTAAGTCTCAAGAGCCTGCGCACTTCTGTTTCGCTTGCTTTTTTCATCAAAGCCACCGGGCCTTTTCTCCAACGCAGACCAATTTGCGCGCCAAGGTCAAGGTCACCGGGAGTGGATACTTTCTCATCGAGCAGCTGCGAAGCAACAAAGAATACGATGCCAAGCATTCTGTCTCTGATTTTATCTTTTTTACCAGGGTCTATTTCAATATTTTGTGAATCATTCAGATCCCATGGTTTTGCTGCTTCTGTTTGTGTACGCAATGCATCGGCAACCTTATACATTTCACCGTATATTTCAAGAGTTTTCTCAGAGTGATAGGCAACAGGAACACCAGTGGCATTCATCAGGGCAAATGGTCCCATACCTATTCCGAAAGTATCCATGCATACCATGTCAATCTCTTCCTTGGTGCCTATACCTTCTTCCAACAAACGAACTGATTCATTGAGCCATGGTACAAAAAAACGGTTAACTGCAAAACCATAGCTGTCTTTGCACATAATGGCATCCTTGCCGGTTGAAAAACAAAAGCGTTTTATGGCTTCTACGGTTTGTTTTGACGTTTTTGCTCCCGGGATGATTTCTACCAGCCGGTTTTTTGCAGCATGATAAAAAAAATGCAGACCAATAAAATTTTCAGGGATTTTATAACTTTCCGCAAGATCGGCAACGGCAAAAGAGGAAGTATTGGATGCGACGATACAATCATTTGAAAGTATCGGGTTGAGATTTTTAAACAGTTCACATTTTACCTCAAAATTTTCAAAGACTGCTTCAACAATAAGGTCGCAGACTTTCAAGTCTTCAAGGTTTGCAGTTCCTTTTAATGAACTCAGAAATTTTATGACATCTGATTCTGAAAATACTTTTTTCTCAACTCCATCTCTAAGAGTTGCCTCAATATTGGAGAGACCTCGATTTACAAATTCTTTCGCCCTGTCTGCGAGGATTACCTCAAAACCTTCTTGCGCAAATTTTTGAGCCAATGCAGCACCCATGGTTCCTGCTCCGACAACTCCTACCGTATTAATTTTTTTCATGGTCAGTATAAAATATTAGCTTATTATTGTTTTGAATAACAGTCCTTTAATCTTCTTCTAATTGATTAACTATGTTCCCGACCCATTCAGGTTTTCGTTTTTCAAGGAAAGCGGCTACACCTTCATTTGCATCCTGAGTTTCCATCAAGTCGTTGACATAAATTGCTTCTACCTGTGGTAGAAAATTGGTTAGTATATGATTGAATCTGATGCGTGCTGCTTTGACTCCATATCTGAGGGATGTGGCACTTTTGGGAAGAATGTGCTGTTCAATCCAGGCATTTAGACCCACATTCATTTCTTCCTTGTTTTCAAATAATTGATTCACAAGTCCCATGTTCAGTGCTTCTTCTGCACCAATAGTTCTTCCTGTGATCAGTAATTCGTCAGAACGGGCATAGCCTATTTTTTCTGGAATGATCACCGAAGCTGCAGGCGCGAATACGCCAAGAAGAATTTCAGGCTGGCCCATTTTTGCGGTCTTATCTGCAAACATGATATTGCACATGGCTGCAAATTCAAGACCACCACCAAGGCACTGGCCTGAAATTTTTGCTGCTGTAGGAATACCGATATCCCGCAAAGTATAGAACAGGTTGTGAAATTCATGAAGCATCGCAGCGGCAAAATCTTTTTGATGTTCTTCTACGCTGGCACCGAAGGAAAAATGATTTCCTGCCCCCTGAAAGACAATCAATTTGAGGCTGTTATCCGACTTGATATCATTGAGAACGGATTGAATTTCTTCAATCATGATATGATCCATCACATTGCCTTTGCCATCATCAAAGGTTATATTGGCAACAGAATGATTATGAGTATATTCTAATTTAATTTTTTCCATAATTTATTTTTTTCTTGTTGTTGGAAATTCTTAGTGCTCATTCCCGACAGTGGCAAATTGTGGAGATATCAACTCGTGTAATTCATCATTCCATTCATGTCCTTCAGATAATAACTGGCGCAGGAGAATAAAATCCACTTCACGATTATCTTTAGGACCTTCGTTGAAGGCACGGAAACCGGCTTTGGCTTCGGTCATCATATTTAATGCCAACCATTCGCGGCTGGTTTCCCTGTTTTTATCCCAGTGTTCCAATTTTTTCTTCCTTACTTCCGTAAGGGTCTTTGACACACAGTTCGGGAAGGTATATATTAGCTTAGTAACAAGTTTGTCAACTGCATCGTCAAGCAATTTGAAATCAATTACACCTTTAGCCAGAATTTCTTTCGCATTTGCAAGACTTTCACCTGATTTTGGAGTACCATATACCATTTTCCCGGATTCATCAATCCATTGACTTGTAATGACCAAAGGATTGGGGATATATTTATCATCAACCATTAGCACAGGAACTACTTCAGTTATGAGACCATGCATCAATGCCTGGTGTGCTGTCCAGGGCTCGCACAAAGTAAGAGACATCGTCGCCCTCTCAATGCCCACATAGAGGTGCAGGAAGTCTGTAGCGCCTCCTATTGCTGCGCTGCCATGCTTCGGTCCCGCCTGGCCAAATCGTGCCATGTCAGAAGCCACAGTATAATCGCATGCCATACCTATTTCCTGGCCGCCACCAATACGCATGCCGTTTACCCTGTTGATCACAGGTTTTTCGCAGGCGAGGATAGAACTCACCATAT
>JABDBQ010000028.1 GCA_013288555.1 Bacteroidota bacterium
AAAAATGTTCTGAAAGTTTCCTGGAATAACCGGCATCCAATGCAAATTCGTTCGGACGATATGTTCTGAGGAAAGTGTTCGTATTATCAGTAAAATTGATATCACCCAATGAAAAATACCTCAATGACGCCCCAAATCCTGAAAATTTGCCGATCTTTTTAAACATTGAAAGCGAGGAAAGGCTTACATCAGGAACCAGTTGCCTGAGCCATGGTGTATAAGAAACGGCAATGCCCATTTCGTCCTGCTCAAAAGCGAGTTTAGCAGGGTTCCAGTACATGGAACTCGCATCCGGCGATATGGCTACTCCTGCATCCGCCATCCCTCCTGATCTTGCATCAGGTGAAATAAGCAGGAAAGGTACTGTTGTTGTTACTACACCGGTCTGGCCTGTAACTGAGGCGGTTGTTTTGTTTATCTGGGCATAACTGCCAGTGTATGCCAGTATCCCAAACAACGAAAGGACTATAGAGCGTATTTGTTTCATACTCGTGTCTTCTAGATTACAAAGATAAGGAAGTTTTATGATGTTTTATTTAATATAAATCAGCTTTTGAGATTTTGAGGCAACCTGTCCATCGGCATCAGAAACAGTTAACCGATATACATACATACCCGGTGCAATGTTTGCACCGCCATAGGTTGTTCCGTTCCATTGTATCAGCTGTTGGTCACCGGCAGACATGACATCGCTTTGCAAATCGCGTATCAATTTGCCGCGCATATCATAAATACCTATATCCACGTGCAATGTTTTATCTGGTTCATTATCATCAAATCCAAAGGTTGTCATGTCGCTAAACGGATTAGGGTAGTTAAATATTTTACCAATCGTTAAATTTGATGAATTGGCTACAATAAAATCTGTTGAAGCAGTCGCAGAGCTGTCATCTACATCCCATACGGTTACGGTAAGATGGTATTTTCCATTTGAAAGATTGAAGAACGGATAAGCAATAGTGCCTGATTTATAAGTGCCTTTATCAGCCGCATAATAATTATCCAGAATATAGGTTCCTGAGCCACCATTACTGTCGAGAACTGCCGTCAGGTTATGCCCTATACTTCCAAGGGTATTAATCCCGATCTGGGAATAAACACGGGCCAGCATTACAGGATTCTGATTGACAAGATCCCCGTCAATAAAACTGGTATCGTTCATAAATAATTTTACTCTTGGTGCTGTAAAATTCAGGTTTACTTTGTTGTCACTTCCGCCCACTACAATGCTGTCCGTATATCCGTTAGCGTCTATAACACCATTGTCCGCATAAAAACTGATTTTTCCGTTTCCATAGGCAAAAGAAATATCGCGTGGTACAACAAACTGAAATGTAAATTTCCCGTTCTTTACAGAGGTATGTCCTTTATAGATAATATTATTCTGTGTTGAATAAGACAGAACCCAATCAGGATCCGAAGGGTCACCAGAGGCCTGTCCCAGTGTAGATTGTGTTTGCGGCTTGTCGAATACCGTTGGGTATATATCACCGTTAAAACTGGTGAGGACCTGGTTGCCTGAAACTACTTCACCACTTACCGTCATTAATGACAATGCCTTAAAAGTGTCGGATGCCATACTGTCTTTAGAAATATTCGTCACTATTACATTGTATTGTGGTAGCGCAAGCCTGATGGCAGGGTCACCAATAAGCGTGAAGCATTTCCCGTTCGCTTCATCAGTGTTATTTTTACCCGCAGTGAATGCAGACCCGATATATTGGGGCAACCCTGTCTTGGGTTCTTTTTCGAATAGGTTATTATTTAAAATGGCCTCGTTTAGCAATTCATTTGCAGTTATTTCTACAGCACGTGTTGTGGAATACAATGCAAAAGGGCCGCCATTCGGGTTCAGTAATGCCTGGTCTCCTGCCGAAACATTGGTAGGATCATCAAATGTTCCGAACTGGCAGGTAGCTGTAATTAAAAGTGGCATATTGTAAGGGTTTACCCAGGAGTTAATATCGCTAAGGGTCATTACTTTTTCAACAGCGAGATATTGCGGCCCGCCGTGTCCGATATAATCCATAACGAGGCATCCATTGGTCATGTTATTATCAATATCAGTATTGATTTGCGGGAACAATTGACCAGCTGCGGTATTCACTACCTGTGTGGCATCGAGATATAGTTTGGTGACATTCAGTTCGGGTTGCTGCGGGGCGATAATACCCTGGGTTATAGATTCTGTCTGCTTTTCAAATGTATCTTCTTCCCGGTTGTCTGCAATAAAAACAAGTTTATTGCGCCAGTCATTCATGCATTTGGGCTCGTTGTTATATCGCTCTGCTTTATGTACCATGTCCATAGCCTGTTGCGCGTTATAAACCGGCATCCTGCCTACACTCAACTGAAGCATCTGTGTTGACGCATCAATATCATCATCAGGCCAGTTGCCTTCCATGGGTGCAAGCAATGTATAATAGTCATCAGAGCAAAAAGAACCTTCGCTCCAGAGTGAATAATATCCTTCATAGGTAGGCACAAAATTGGTATTGCCTTTGATCCTGTTTTTATAATCAATAGAAGCGGCACCAAACAAGAGCAGGAACCTTGGATTTTTACCAGTTGCAGTTCCCCGGTCGTAAAACATTTTCATCATATCCCTGATGCCACATACATCCTGTGTGCCAGAAGAAAATTCATTGTAAACCTGTTGCGGCGTTACCACATCAACCACCATATTATCGTGTACTTTGTGATAAGCTGCAAGGCTGTCTGCAGCAGGAATAAAATCAGGATAGGCGACGATAACCATATCAGGTTGCGGCATGTTGCGGATATTCTGATTTGGCACTTTCCCGAATGCGGTTGGTGTATAAAATCCGGAACCATCGCAGGCAACAAATTCCCTGAGCTGATCTCCATTTGAATTAAAGGTCAATTCACCGGTTCCCTGACTAAGTGAAACGGCTTGAACATTATGAAAATCAGTCACATCCCATACCTGGTAATTTGTTGAAGGGGCATTGCTGATATGATATCTGTTGATTTGATTCTGACCTGTGCTTGACGGATTTCTGAACGCAAACTGACCGGGAATATATTTCAACGAAGAAGGCACATTAAATTCAACATAATCAAGCCATCCAAGGTCGTCCTGTGAAGATGGATTGAAGGTTATATCCATGGAAAATTTTGTAGAAGGTAATGCAAAACTTGATGAGGAATTATCATTAACTTCTGCATATTCATTCACGAATGGATCAGGCGAAGGCACCTGCCCAACACTATTTGAATTAATAACAGTGCCCGAAAGAGAAAAATTAAATGAGGCGTAACCTGTTAATGCCCTGGCGGCTGTAGATGTCCTGATCAATGCCTGCTGACTCAGGTCTGCCTGGGGGAAATTAAAATTCAGGTAATGATTATATGTTGTTTTCAGATCGGTATTTATCGCGCTGAACCCTTCACCATACCATTCCCTGCCTGATTTTACTTCCATAGTAAGAGGGGTAATGGTATCCAGTTCATGGTAATCATAAGCTGTAAAACCTGTTATTTCATTTGTTGGGGGTACAGTAATATTCTGCGGAAGAATGCGTTTTGCGGGGTCGGCAGGGTCCCCGTCAGCCGTGATAAAATAATAGGCTGTATCAGAATAATAATTGATCTGGTGATGGAACTGTTTTAAAGTTGTGTCATACGCCCATGAGGTTGGACCTTTGGCATAAAAAAGGATATAATCTGAGCCGCTAAGGGGGCCGATGCCTCCTGATACATATATGGCATTCTGAACCAGGTCAGAATCCCTTGGAGTAGCATTAGGTTCTGGGAGCATGCCACCAGGACGGCCGTATATTTTAATGCTTGGCCCATCAATATTCGCTGACATACCTAAACTTTTCAGAAAATTTAAATCAAGCTTATAAATCCCGGTCTGCATAACCCCGAATTTGTACCATGTGCCAGAGCTCAGCAAAGAACCGGATGAGGAACGTTTCGATGAAGCAACCGGTGCCGAAGGTGCGATGGTTTGGGTGACAGTCAGCGATATCGTAAAACTTTTCAGCAGTTCAATGTCTCCGTTTAGCGGGTTTTTCCGGATCGGGACAAAATTTAACGCCACTATCGGATTATGATCCAACTCTGCCATTTGGGCATTAAGTACAACCTGGTTAGACAAGTTTTTAAGTTCACCAATGATAACCGGGTCATCTTCTTTTACATAGATTTCATCAACAAGGCTCGCGTTTACAGAGCCGAAGGCTGAAACAGGTATTTTTACCTCAAAAACCGGTGTTGCAGGATTGCTGCGCGTATAATAGGCTCCCGGGAAGTTTAAAAAATATGTTGCATTTATTTTCGGGTTACCGATATTTGCTTTAATTTGCCACTTTAAATCCTGCTTCGAGGTAAAGGTTTGTCCGAAAGCAGCAGATAAGGGAAGGAAAACTAAAATTGTCCAGCTTAAAATAAAACAAGATAAGGTTCGTTTGAGCATAAAGTCAGATCGTGTTAAATATGACAGGTAAAATAAATTATTTGAGAAC
Source organism: Bacteroidota bacterium (assembly GCA_013288555.1). Taxonomy (GTDB): domain Bacteria; phylum Bacteroidota; class Bacteroidia; order CAILMK01; family CAILMK01; genus JABDEJ01. The sequence goes on from JABDBQ010000028.1 coordinate 4,494, forward strand.
TTGTAAAATTAACATGTTTTGCGTAAATTTGATTTCAATAACGAGCTACTTCAAATTAAATTGCGAACAAAATCATTAAAACTTACAATAAGACGATGAATAGGTCAATTACGTTAGTGCTCCTGTTGTTTTTGGGCTTTGCTGCAAAAGTCTATGCACAGGATCCGGAATTCAGTCAGTTTTACGCCAATCCCCTGTATTTAAATCCTGCAATGGCCGGCACAGCACCGGGTCCCCGTTTTGCGGTTAACTTCCGCGATCAGTGGCCGAGTGTTTCAGGCTCATTTGTAACTTATGCCGCTTCGTACGATGAGCATTTTGATGCTATCGGCGGTGGTATCGGTTTCCAGGTGATGCGCGATCAGGCAGGCGATGGCAACTTAACTACAAATACATTCAATGCAATGTATTCTTATAATCTTACCATAAAAAGTGATGTCAGGGATTATTTTGTAATAAAGGCAGGTATACAGGCCGGGGCTTTTGATCGCTCCATAGATTTCAGCAAACTGAGATTTGGTGATGAGATCGATCCGAAACTTGGATTTATTTATCCTACTCAGGAAAAACTGCCGTCGCAAGGTGTATATCAAACCAACCTTACTCCTGACTTTGGTGCGGGCCTTCTGGCATTTACCTCTAAATTTTATGCAGGCTTTGCCGTTGAGCACATTATCCAGCCTCCACAATCCTTCTTTAATAATCCTAACAGTGTTTTATTAAGAAAATACACTGTGCATCTTGGATTTTTATTACCAATAGATAACTGGAAAAAGAATCCTGAAACATATTTTTCGCCAAATATCCTTGTATTGCACCAGGGCACTTTCACCCAGCTCAATCTTGGAGGTTATTTCCTGAAAGATTATTTCATGGCAGGTCTCTGGTACAGGCAAACCGATCCGAACTCTGATGCACTTATTATAATGGTCGGTATTAAAAAAGATGCAATCCGTATTGCATATAGCTATGATTTAACAGTTTCTGATGCCCGTGCAGCCGCAGCCGGCAGTCATGAAATATCTCTGATCATCGAATCTAAAAAGTATAATCCCCGCCAGAAGAGGAGATGGAGAAAAATAAATTGCCCCGATAATTTTGGAGGCCATTCATAATATTTATATATATTTGCAGTTACAGTACTTATAAAGCAGCACGAAAAAACATAAATGAAAATGAAGAGGAACTTGTTGTTTGTTGCATTCATTGGCGCAACCAGTTTATTAGGTTCTTGCAGTAAGGACAAGTCGGCTACTACCGGCTGGAATTACAATGACAAGAAATGGGGTGGTTTTGAGCTTCACAAATATAAGGAGCAGGAAACTGGTCCTAACCTTGTTTATATTCCTGGTGGCGCGTTCACCATGGGACTTATGGAGCAGGAAGTTACCTATGAAAATGATGCAGTACCTAAAAAGGTAACCATCAACGATTTTTATATGGATGAAACGGAAATCGCTAACGCTGATTATCTGGAATACATATATTGGTTGCACCGCGTGTACACTGATCTTCCACAGGTATATCAGCAGGCTTTGCCGGATACTCTGGTTTGGCGTGACAAACTGGCTTTCAATGAGCCTTTTGTAAAATACTATTTCCGTCACCCTGCTTACCAGTACTACCCGGTTGTAGGTGTAAGCTGGGTTCAGGCCACAAATTATTGCCAATGGCGTACCGATAGGGTAAATGAAGCTATTTTGATCAGGGACGGTTATTTCAAGCCGAATCCACAACAAACAGATAACGATAATTTTAATGTTGATGCTTATATGTCAGGACAATATGAAGGTCTGACAAAGAAGAACAAAAAAGACCTTGGTCCACAGGGTGGTAACAGAAAAATTCAGTTGCAGGATGGTATCATGTTGCCTGACTACCGCCTACCTACAGAAGCTGAATGGGAATATGCCGCACTTGCTTTACAGGGTAATGCCAAATTTGAAAACGTAAATGATCGCAGAATATATCCATGGGATGGAATATCCATGCGTAAAAATGAAACCAAATATATTGGTAAAATGCTGGCCAACTTCAAACGTGGCAACGGTGACTATGCCGGTATTTCAGAACTTCCGAACGATGGTGGTGTTATTACCACACCTGTGCACTCATACTGGCCAAATGATTTCGGTTTGTATGGTATGGCCGGTAACGTAAGTGAGTGGGTAATGGATGTTTATCGTCCGATGTCTCACCAGGATGTATCAGACTTTAATCCATTTCGTGGTAATGTTTACATGAAACTTAAGAAAACGGACGATGGTTATATTGCTGAAAAAGACAGCCTTGGCAGGATTCCATATGTACCTGTAACCGATGAGGAAAGTGCTAACCGCAGAAATTACAGAACCTCAGATAATATAGGATCTAAAGATGAAATGAGTTACAATAACGGTCAGCAGGGGTATGATTATGGAAACACTACTCTTATTAATAACAAAGCAAGAGTATATAAAGGTGGATCATGGGCTGACAGGGCATTCTGGAATTCTCCGGGCTCCCGCAGGTTCCTCGATGAAACCCAATCATCTTCTCAACTTGGTTTCCGTTGCGCCATGATTCGCGTAGGTGGAAGGAAATGGGATAAAGACAAGAAACGTAAATTTACTGCAGGCAGATAATAACTGTCTTTCAGTTTCGGTATATCAGAATCCGGTTTGAACTATTGAAAATGTTCAAACCGGATTCTTTTTTTATACGATATTTTTTCCTTGATTTTGAGCCGGGATTGTCAGGCCGGGCGATTGTTTCCCATAACTCTTTTGATATACTTTCCGATAACATCGAATTCAATGTTGACAGTATCTCCTTTATTAAGATCGCTAAAATTGGTGTTTGAAAAAGTATATGGAATGATGGCGACATTGAAACCATCATTTTTACAATCAAATACGGTGAGGCTTATGCCATTTACAGCAATAGAACCCTTTTCAATAATGAGATCCCTGAAAGACGGATCGAATTGAAATGAAAAAACATGGCTTCCTTCAATTGATTTTACTTCAATGCAAGCAGCAGTTGTATCTACATGCCCCTGAACGATATGCCCGTCAAGCAGGGTTTCCATTGTAATACTTTTTTCAAGATTGACTCTGCTATCACTTTTCAATGAGCCTAGGTTCGTTTTTACCAGAGTTTCAGCTATTGCAGTTACACGGTATAAATCATCCTTTATGGCTTCAACGGTAAGACAGGCTCCGTTATGAGACAAGCTCTGATCTATATGCAGTTCCGGCGTTATTTCACTCTTTATCCAGAAGATTTTGTTCGTCCCTTCCTGATAGGTATCCACTACTATCCCCAGGTTTTTAATAATGCCGCTAAACATAAAATTTGTCTTTTGTCTCGATTTTTAATCTCAAACAATTTGCATGCAAAATTACTTTAATATCTAAGCCGAATCATAAATAAAGTGAAGTATTACAAAATGTGATCAGAGTAATCAGAAGAAAAAAACAGGGGAGCAGCTATTTTTTACTAACAATAGTTACTGTACCGCTTAGCGGCACATCTATAATTCCTTCAAAACGAATTTGTTTCACAATACAGGAATAATAATAAACCCCATCAGGAAGGCGTTGATGCGTTCTCTCATCCGTCCCATCCCAGTTGATTGCCGGATTTGAAGAACTGAATATCTGTTGACCCCAGCGATTGTAGATTTTTAAATCGATACCCTGGATGAACTGATAGCCCGGGAATGGGATAAACAAATCATTGATTTCATCCCCATTTGGTGTAAATACATTAGGTAAAATATATCTCGGACAATTGTCAACACAGACATAATTGCTTGGCCGGCTTTGGTTGCTGTATGAATCGATAGCGGTTACATAATAGCACCCGGCAAGTGAATAACTTAATATCTTTCTTTGGTCAACGTAGTTCTTTGTATTAATGCCAGTTACGGAATCAATATATGAAAATTTATAGCTGTTTCCCGTACTGAAATAGATATTATACTGAACCACTTTGGCATTGCAGCTATCGTTTGTAGTCCAGCCCAATGATGTAGCTTTTGCCTCACAATCTGCAATACCGGAAAGGACAGGCGGACAAGGTGAAACAGTATCTCTTGGACTGGAACACCTGGTTTCTGAATTATTATCAATGGGGTCTGTAAAACCGGGCGCAAGGTATGAGCCGATTGATCTGACATAATAACAATACGGATGGCCATTTACGAGGCCCGTATCAACATAACTCGTGGTATTGGAAGTACCAATGGAATCCCATTTCGACGTCGTTTTATTCAGCCTGTAAACAATGTAATAACTATTCTGCCATGGCGCTTTTACTGACCAGTTAAGGATCATGCTTTTATAACCCCTGATAATATTGAGGAAAACCGATGAAGCCGGGATTGTATTTCCAAGGAGTTTGGATTTTCCGCTGTCAGTATCATAAAACTGTACTTTATAAGTATATGGAGAGTCAGTGGTATTCAACATGGTATCAATAAAAGTCGTATCATTCAGACCATGAAAATTGGCGCTGGCTGATGAATTGATAAGATAATACTTTGATGATCCCATTCCCGGTGACCGGTATAGCTCATATTTATACGGTGCCGGATTTTGATTGGTGTCTAAAGCTGATGCAAGTGGTTTAGACCAATCTACATACATGCTTCCATGTGATGTATTGGTCACTCTTACAGAAGCATGGGTCAATACCGGTACATCCTTTTTTAATTCTGCACATGCTTCATTTGAAGCGTATCCTTCCACATATTGAAACTGTCCGTCATTGAGATAAATAGCGGTAACAAGATAACAGTATTTGATACCCGGTGCCAGGTCATCACCATGGTTATTATCGATAAAAGTAAAAGTATTTGGATTTGTAATCGTATCAATACGCCTGTAACCTACATATCCGGGTACTCCTGTTTCACAATTGGAGTGCTGCCAGGTAGAAGAATCGCCTCTCCTGTAAATAAAATAACCCACAGGGTTGGGGCATTTCGGTAATTTCCAGTTAAGAATGACACTGTTTCCCGCTGGAGTTGCCGTAAGTTGTTGTGGTTCAGGGCCAACTACCCGAATTTTCATGCTTTTTATATCCGCAATAGAATCCTGGTCAATGGCTTTGAAAATTACGATATAGGGTTGTTCTCTTATACTTTCGCAGGAAACTGCCCATTCAAAAACGGCTTTAACGCTGTCTTTGCCTATTATAGGATTATTATGCATCACAGCAGGTGATGATGACTGTAAAAATGGTCCCCCCGATGCGGTTAGCTTAATGCTGTCGTAATATTTTAAAATGATACTATCATAATGCATATATCCCTTGTCAGTATCCCTGGCAACAACCGGCAATTTGTAATTAAAATTAATTCCTGCTTCTATGCAAGTATCGGGGAGTGGTTCGATAAAAGGAGGATATAATACGCTGCAGTCAATTACAATGATCTGCATATCCCTGATAATATATCCGATTAGTTTTTTATTCCGGTACATCTGAACCTGGATGGCGATGTTATAAATACCGATCTGTGTGGCGGAGTCCCATGTCACTTCACCATTAGTACTATCCAGTTTCAGGTGTTGAGGCGTAAAGTATCCTGAAACATTTGTGCCTACAGCCTGTTTTGGAGGAATGAGTTTAAAATAAAGGCTGTCGCCGTCTGCATCATAGGCATCCGGATTGTCGGTAAATTTATGAAAAGCACAGGCATTCTGTATCGGTGGATTGAGCAGGATAGGGGATTGCACAAAACCCTGTAGCGGATCAATAATAAGAAGTGATTCAACATAGAATGGGGTATAGAACGACTGATCCATATTGAGGACATCTGCAACCCTGTTTGGATCCTGGAAAGAAATAACATAACTGCCCGGCCCGGAATATACATGGGTTGATATATATGTGTTCTTCCAGACAAAATTGGGCAATGTGATTTGTGATTGCCTGTTGATGCTGGATGACTGCCCATCCCCCCAATCCAGGGTGATGTTGGGCCTGTCTGCTTTAGGACTACGCGTGTCTGTATAGGTTATTAAGGTAGCCTGGAATGTGAGCGATTTGGGTCCACCTACCTGCATATAGGTAATTTCCCCCGCACGATTATGAGAAGCAAAGGCCTTCCCGCCCATGAAAACGAGAAAAAGAATGAGTATCCGAATTTTTACGGTGCCTGATTTCAAAATAAAACTATTTTTCCTGTCATTGCTATGCGGGTATAACATCTTTAGGAAACGATTGGTTTTAATATGATTATATAAACACTTCATTTAAGAGCAATATATTCCTGAATCATTGAATTACAGAAATTTTCAAAATACCGACCATTACAAATATCATAAAAATAAACAAGAACTGGTATTTATGTATGAGACGTTAAAAGGCGACTGTTGGTTTACCGGGAATATCCTGTTTTAAAAAATAAAAAGCATTCAACTTATAAATCATTGTCATTCAAAATAAAGAGCCCCGAAATAATATTGTCTGCAAGCAATTTGCCTGCAAGGGTCAGCAATAGTTTATGATCTTTTTTAAACAATAAATTATCAGAAACATAACGAAGCGAAGACTTTGTTATTTCATTTGCAAAAGCCAGGCCAAACCGATCCCGGATTAAACTGATATCACATCCCCACATGGTTCTTAACGAAGTCATAACGTATTCGTTGTATTGTGAAATATCTGAGAGGGTTTCCATCTCATAATACGGATCATTGTTTTTTACAGATTGGATATATTTTGTGTTATTGGCTATATTCCACTGCCTGGAATGCGTGTTGAACGAATGGGCTGAAGGGCCGGCGCCCAGGTATTTTTCCCCAAGCCAATAGCCGGTATTATGTTTCGAAAAATGGCCCGGTTTGCAATAATTTGAAATTTCATAGGCCAGGTAATTTTGCTCATTTGCCCACTGTTGAAGCACTAAAAATTGTCTTGCCGCCTGGTCGTCGTCCGTTCCGGTAATTTTGCCTTGTCTGATCATTTTTTCAAAGGCTGTTTTGGGCTCTATGGTAAGCGCATAGGCGGAAAAATGGGGCAAATTATAGTTCTTAAGTGTTTCCAGGTTTTGCATCCAGATATCATCAGATTGATTCTGTACGCCATATATAAGGTCAATTGTGATGTTATCAAAACCGGATTGTTGCGCTTCTTGTATGCATTGATGGCTCTGTTCTGCATTATGTATACGGTGCAGGGTTTTCAGGTCAGTATCAAAAAAAGACTGAACGCCAATACTAAGCCTGTTTATTCCTGCACTATATAAATCCTGTATTTTTTCTTTTTTGAGATCATCCGGATTTGCTTCAAGGGTTATTTCCATTTTGTCCCATTCCAGGTTATAATTTCTGTCGATGGTTTCAATGATTTTTTTTATTTCATCCACTTCAAGCAATGACGGTGTACCTCCTCCGAAATAGATTGTCGAAATTTTTTCTCCTGATAAATAATTTTTTCTGTGTATGAGTTCAAGATGCAGAGCATCAAGCAATTCTGATTTGGTTTGCAGCGAAGTAGAAAAATGGAAATTGCAGTAATAACATGCCTGTCTGCAGTACGGTATGTGTATATATATGGAGGCCATAATAATCTTCTATCAGTAATCCTAAGCTTTTGATTTGGCAAAATTGAGCAATTTGATAACCAACTTTGCATTAACAGCGATATAACTTCAGATATTCATGCGTATCCGCTAATTTTGCACATTGCTAATTTTTATTTTGGCCATAGAGGGTTTTTTGTTCAAATGAGCGACTCATTTTTAAATATTCTTTTAATAAAATACCTTCCGGGGACCCGGAGGATATTTACATTGATTATAGGAATATTTTTTCTCGCGGTATTTGTATTTCAAAGGTTTAATCCAATTATTGATTCTTTTATTCCGGAAATAAAAACAGCATCCGGGGTTTTAAAAACCAATGTAAAAAACAAGCCCGTGTTAATGGCGGCATTTGCTGATAAAACCATTTCAAAGGGAAGTGACAGCAGCAGGATCACAAAAAAAATCATTCCTGTTATCAGAAAATCCATTGACAGGTACCCGGGTTATTATCTCTTTATTTTTCTTGGCGGATTTGTCGTATTTGCTCTTATCCGTATTATAGACCCATCGTTTCTCAGGTCCATTTTCGATGCCACATTAAATATCAATCTGTTACTGGGTTTATTCAAAGAGGGTATTTTCGGTTTTAATATTACCAGTCTCTTGCTTGACATGGTTTGCATAAGTATGACGGGGATATATATACAGGTTTTTTTCTTCAGTGCTTCAGCACATCTTTTTTTATGGATCCTGGGTTTTACGGCAATGGCTTATATTCTGAAACTTATTTTAATCCAGTTTTTTGCAAATGTTTTTATGGGGAGAACTGAAGCTACCGTGCATATCCTCATGCAGCTTTTATTTATGCGGATGCTGGGCCTAATTTTGCTTCCATTTTTGTTTTTTGCCCTATACCAACCCGTATTTGTGGTGCATGAATTGCTGAGATATTCATTATCGGTTATATTTATAATATACATGGTCTGGCTGGTCAGGCTTTTTATAAAAATGAAATCAGTGGGAAAGGTTAATATCCTTTATCTTTTTTTGTACCTTTGCACCGTTGAATTATCCACGCTCGCAATATTGCTGAGAAATTATATCCAATAAGCACATAACGAGATAATGGGGGCCAGGCAACCGGATTTGAAAGTAAAAACCATCTTAATTACACAGCCAGAGCCTACGGAAGGTAAATCTCCGTATGCTGACCTTACAGAAAAATATAAGGTTTCTGTTACATTCAGGCCGTTTGTAAAAGTTGATCCTGTTTCTGCCAAGGAATTCAGGAGAGAAAAAATCAATATTCTCGATTATACGGCAATCGTTCTCACCAGCCGGACAGCCATCGAACATCTTTTCAGACTGTGCGCCGAGGTGAGGGTAGAATTGCCTGCTGATATGAAATATTTCTGTATATCTGAGGCTGTTGCTTTATATCTTCAGAAATTTATTACCTATCGCAAGCGAAAGGTATTTTATCCAAAAGGAAGAGAGCACGAACTCTTCGATATTCTCCTTAAACACAGCGGCGAAAATTATCTGATACCTTCTTCAAATGTTGCTCACAATGAGCTGACGCAGTTCCTGAAAAAACACAATATCAAGTATCATCAGAGTATGATATACCGTACCATTTCAGATGATCTGAGTGACCTGACCCATGTCAATTTTGACATCATCGCTTTTTTCAGTCCTTCCACGCTTAAGTCGCTGTTTGATAATTTTCCAGGGTTTCAACAAAACAATACCCGTATTGCGGCCTTTGGTGCCAATACAGCTCAGGCTATTGCGGATGCCGGTTTAACCGTTAATATTGAGGCACCTACAGCCCAGGCACCCTCCTTAAAAATGGCGCTCGAGGATTATATAAAAAAAGCGAACCGTTAATACGAAATACCCTCCTTTACACGTTCTAAAAAAAGATTTTTGCAAAGTTTTTTGATAATGCGATTTCTTTTTTGTTAATTTGGAACCTCAATGCGCTAAATCAAGGATGAGAAGACTTCTACTAACTACAATTGCACTCCTTTTTGCTGGTTTTGTCAAAATCTATGCTCAACAGGAACCCCAGTTTACACACTATATGTTTGATAAACTGGAATATAACCCCGCCGCTGCTGGTATCGATGACCATTATGTAAATATTACGGGGTTGATCCATAATCAGTGGGGAAGTTTTCACGACCCTGAAGGTGCAAGTGCCCCGGTTACCCAGAACCTCGCTATAGACGGTTCAATTTATCCAAATGGGCATCACATCGGATTAGGGTTTAATTTCCTGAATGACCGTGAAGGGTTTATCAATACTACCGGTTTTATGGCCTCCGGTGATTATCATTTTTCTCCGGGCTTTGGTGGTGATCTTAGCGTTGGATTAAATGTTGGTATGCTTGATAAGGCTGTTAATCCAAAATGGAATACACCTGACCCTACTGACCCATACCTGCCCGGAACTTCTTCTAACAGTGGTCTTGATGCCGGATTAGGTTTATATTATTCTGCATTAAAGTATTATGTTGGTATTTCAGCGCTGCACTTACCTGCCAGCACACTTAATTTTGCCACGCCCTATAATGGCAATCAAACAAGTAATGCACAGTATACCGTAGACCGTACCTATTTTATTACGGGCGGTTACTATTATGATATCCCAAGCAAACCCGATTTACAGCTTCAACCCTCTTTTCTGTTGAAACAGGATGCTGCAACTACTTCATTTGGCGTTTCGTGCCTGTTGATGTGGAAACAGTTGTTATGGGGTGGGATTAATTACAGAACAGAAAGAATAACTGCCCTGGCTATTATGGGCGGCATAAATCTGACGCCTAATTTAAAGGTCGGAGGTTCATATGATATTGCCACTTCGGCTCCTACTGCGTTTGGCGGTACGTATGAATTCTTTTTTAACTATAGATTCCAGGTTCACATACCGGTAGAGGTGCCGGTATGGGACAGGTCGCCTAGATTTTTATAATGAGAGGAAGAAAAGGTTTTTTTAAAGGTAAAATATTTTACAAATAATCTCGTTTAGGTAAAAACAGATATATTTGCGCTATCGAGATTGGACGATAAAACAGTATAATAACGTTATATAAGGTAATTTTTGTTGCTATAATATTAAAAATGAGAAAGATGAAGCTAAGAATAAGGAACACTTTCGGGCTTGCAGCCGTTGCCCTCGTTCTGGGAAGTTGCGGTTTAAAGACAAGTGGAGGTGAATTAACTGGTGTACCCGGGCGAAAACCCTGGTACCATCCGCAGCCTTACGGTACCATCTATGTGCCAACCGGTTCTTTTCACATGGGAGCCGATGATCAGGATATTGCAAACTCAAGCGTGGCCAGGCCAAAGCAGGTGTCTATCCAGGCTTTCTATATGGATGAAACCGAAATCACCAATAATGAGTACCGCCAGTTTGTATATTGGGTGAGAGATTCTACGGTAGCCGATAAACTCGGAGACCCTTACAAAACAACGGATGACAATGGTGTTGACCATATCGCCTGGGACGAGGTAAAGAAAATTGATTATACAAGCCAGGATGTTATTGACGGTATTTCAAGCCTGATGTACCAGAAAGATGATCGCATCTCCAATATACCTTATATGGACTGGAGGAAAATCCGTTACAAATACAAAAGATTTGACCTTCACAAAGCAGCCGATATCAATAATAAGCTGATTTATGAAAAGGATCCTAACGATCCACGTATCAAACGCAAAAACTTCATTATTGAAGAAAATATTGCGGTATATCCTGATACCTTGACCTTTGTAAGAGACTTCACGTATTCTTATAATGACCCTATGGCTCAGACTTATTTCTGGCACCCTGGCTTTGATGACTATCCGGTAGTAGGTGTAAGCTGGAAACAGGCTAATGCTTTCTGCTGGTGGAGAACAGAATACCTGAATGCGTCTTATACGCAGCAGGGTGATCCTGAAGTAAACCCTTTCCGTCTGCCTACAGAAGCAGAATGGGAATATGCAGCACGTGGCGGCAGGAGATTTTCTCAATTCCCATGGGGTGGTCCTTATACCCGAAACAGCCATGGTTGTTTCCTTTGCAACTTTAAACCACTTCGTGGTAATTATATAGAAGACGGCGGTTTTTATCCTGTAAAAGCCACTGCGTATTTCCCTAACGATTACGGTTTGTATAATATGGCAGGAAACGTGGCAGAGTGGACTTCTTCAGCCTACGATCCATCGATCTATACCTTTGAAGATGATATGAACCCTGATTATTACTACAATGCCAGCAAAGACGACCCAATTACGGCAAAACGTAAAGTAGTTCGTGGTGGTTCATGGAAAGATGTGGCTTATTTCTGCCAGACTGCTACCCGTTCTTATGAGTACCAGGATACAGCAAAAAGTTATATCGGTTTCAGATGTGCAATGACCTATATGGGAAGATCAATTAAGGATAGGTAATAATAAGACTATTAAATATTTATAGATATTTATTCAAAATTTAATCAGTTAACAAAAACAATCAGAATTTTTTACAAATTTTAAAACAGAGAATAAGATGGCAAAAGGAAAGAGTTTTTTCGAATCAAAAGTATTTAAGGTGGTTATGTCCCGTATCTACGGATGGGGTGCTGCAGTTGTAATTGTGGGCGCTTTGTTTAAGATCATTCACTGGGCCGGTGCCGATTTCATGCTTAAAGTAGGTTTGTTTACAGAAGCAGGTATATTCTTTATATCAGCATTTGAACCTATCAAAGCTGAGGTTGACTGGACACTGGTATATCCTGAGTTGGCTGGTCTTGATGCCAAAGGAAACAAGGTAGAAAAAATGTCGATGACTGAAAAGCTTGACAAAATGCTTGCTGAAGCAAAAATTGAGCAAGGTATGGTAAACAGGCTTGGCGATGGTCTTCGTGGTCTTACGGATAACGTTAGCAAAATGGGAACAGCTTCTGATGCTGCTCTTGCAACAAATGAATACGCCGCAAGGATCAAAGAAGCCTCTGCTTCTGTAAATACGCTGAATGCATCTTATGCAAAAGCAATTACTGCTATTGACGAAATGGGTAAAACAGGTGATATTTCTACTGCTTACAATGAAAAAGTAACTTCTGTAACTCAGAAACTGGCTTCATTGAATTCTATTTATGAAATGGAACTGGAAGAAAGCAACAACTATATCCGCCAGATGAATGCATATTACACCAGTCTGAGCAAAGCAGTTGAAAATCTTTCTGACAGCGAAAATGCTACAAGCGAACTGAAATCAGGATTTGGCAAATTGAACGAAAATCTGCGTGGTTTGAACCAGGTATATGGCAATATGCTTACTGCTATGACCGCCCCAAGGGGTTAATCGTTTTTAATTTTATTTATTACAAACTACTATTAAAGAATAAAAATATATGTCAGCAGGTGGAAGTGTAAACCCATTACGCCAGCAGATGATCAACATGATGTACCTGGTGCTCATGGCCCTTTTGGCCCTGAACGTATCAGCAGACATCCTGAAAGCATTTGCTCTCGTAAACAGGGGATTAGTAAAAACAAACGAGGATTATTCGGCCAAGAATAAAAAGACAATGACCAGTTTTGACGAAATCTATGCCCTCGATAAAGTCAAGGCTCAGAAATATTATGATAGAGCAAAGGAAGCTCAAACGCAATCTGAAATGATGTACAATTATCTTCAGCATATTAAAGATATCATCGCGTCAAGATGTGGCGGATGGGTTGATGAAAATCACACAATGATTGAAGATGATAAGAATCTTGAGACATCAACGCATTATTTCTTGCCGGACAGGGAAAACCATGGCATAAAATTGAAAGACAGCCTGGTTAATTATATAAAAACCATGAGTGCATTAACTGATGGAACAATACCTATTAAGATCGATGTAAATCCTCCTGCCAAGAAAAAGGATGAGGACAAAGCTAAATCATGGGAAGAATATTACTGGGAAGGTGTGCCATCTATTGCTGCCATTACAGAACTTACCAAGTTTCAAAATGACATCAAAACAGCAGAAGGAGAAGTTACAAATTATAACCTGATCGCAGTTGGTGCAAAGGAACAGCACTTCAACAGTCTTATCGCAATGATAAGTTCTGAAACGCCAACCGTTTCTTCAGGTCAGACCTATAAAGCTGATATCGTTTTAGGTGCCTATAATACAACTGTGACACCAAGGATTGAAGTAAATGGTAACATGCTTCCTCCTGATAAAATATCAGGTGGTGAAGGTCATTATCAGACAACTGCGTCCGGTCAGGGAGAGCAACAGATAAATGTAAAGATATTTGTAAAAAACCCAAAAAACGGTAAAGATACTTTCTATACAACAAGTACCAAATACCAGGTTTTCACAGGTGGCGCTACTATTTCTGCTGACAAAATGAATATGCTTTATATCGGTCTTGATAACCCGATTTCTGCAGCGGCAGCCGGTTTTACCCCTGCTCAAACTTCAGTTACAACTACGGGTGGTGGTTCATTTAAACCGGATCCTTCACAACATGCTCAAGGGCACTATATTTTAAAACCAGACGGAAGCGCACGTGAAATTACAGTAAACGTCAGCGTAAAAATGGCTGATGGAACATCTAAAAAAATGGGTTCACAAACCTATCGTGTCCGCCCGGTTCCACACCCTGAGGTATTGTTTGGAACCAAGACAGGTGGCGCCATAAGCCGTGGTGAAATTGCAACGGTTTCTATGATCAATGCTGGTTTGGGAGCTGGTTTTGCCTTTGAAGGTTTGAAATACATTGTAAACAGTTATACATTTGCGATTGCACCTAAATCAGGCCCTGCGCATTTTCTTCATGTAAATGGCAGTAGGATTACGCCTGAATGCCGTAACTTCCTGGCACAGGTACATACGGGAGATTTGGTCATTATTGCGGATGTTAATTGCCAGGGTCCTGGTGGCAAACTTGTTATCAGCGGGCCGACGTTAACAGTTAAATAATTTAAAAGATGAAGAGATTTTATTTCGTATTTGCTGTACTTACCGGTTTTTGTGCAGAAGGCTATGCCCAGACACAGACCAATGAAGCTGCTGCTCCAGGGAAAACCGTAAATAAGTATCTCGAATACAATTACGAAAAAAAGGACGTTAAAGAGCGTAAAGCCATTCCATATCCTCCACTAAGAGAAGCGGACGTCTATTACGCCAAAAGGGTAGAGCGTGTAATTGATACCCATGAAAAGAAGAACCAGGTAATGGTTTGGCCTAAAAGTCCTTTATTTAAGATCATATTTGGTCTGGTCTATAATGGTGAGCCGAACAGCACCGGTAAGCTTAAAGCATACAGAAGCGATACACTTGATAATGCATTAACCATTTCTGATGTGAAAAAGCTTGGCGGGACAACTGAAACAGTTTCCGTGCAGATGGATCCCAATGATCCATACAGTACCAAGGACTCAACTGTAAGTACGCCTTTTGACTATACCCAGGTATCCCGCTGGAAAGTTTATGAAGAATGGATTTTCGACAAGCAGTCAAGTATGTTTTTTCCAAGAATAATCGCGCTTTGCCCGATGTTTACGCCAAACCTGAACGGGGTTCCGTTGCCGGAACAGCCTATGTTTTATTTAAGCTGGGCTGAGCTTCGCCCGGTTCTTGTAAATGAGGAAGTATTCAATCCGCAAAACGATGCCATGAGGCTTACTTATCTTGATTTCTTTGAGCAAAGATTGTTCAGTTCAACCATTACCAAAGAAAGCAACGATAAAGATTTCGCTATCAAAGATTTCCCTGAATTTAAAGATGCACCAATGGATGCTCTTTACGAATCTGAAAGGATCAAATATGAATTGTTCAACTGGGAACACGATCTTTGGGAATATTAATAGAATTTAAGTTTTAGATTTTCATAAAAAACCCTGGTTATGCCGGGGTTTTTTTATGGGTGATGTTATTTGTTTCAGACGTTGCATTTGTAGAGACAAGGCACTGCCTTGTCTCCTCGAACAAGATTTGCAAAATAGAATTTAGGCGTCGTTGTTCAACCCCATTCAGGGTTGTATAATATGTGTTTGTATTGGCCACGGGTTGCGCCCGTGGTTATTATTATTGAAGCCCTTCAGGCTTCCAAATACGATCGGATGAGAGTTCGACAATATCGCAATCATCAATGATTTCACAACCCTGGAAGGTTTGAACAATAATAGCCCTGGGTGCAACCCAGGGAAGAAAACATAATTTCTACCAACCCTGAATGGGGTTGAACATCGATAATAATTTAAAAAATATCGTAGAATAACTAAGGCTGGCCTAATTCCTTACCCCTGATTCCTGACTCCTAATGTCCCTAACTCGCTACTCTCAGGTGCCCGATGGTATAGCCCTGAAGTTTATCCATAACCATACTTTTGTTTATTTTCAGTTCTTTCACCTCGTTTGTAGCTGAAGGTATTTCGAACATGGAATCAAGCATGATGGATTCGATAATAGAACGCAATCCTCGCGCACCTAATTTCAGGTCTATGGCTCTGTCAGCCAGATAATCAATGACCTCATCATCAAATTCAAGCTTAACGCCTTCCAGTTCAAGGAGTTTTTGATACTGTTTCAGGATGGCATTTTTAGGCTCTGTAAGAATAAGCTTTAATGTTTCTTTATCCAGCGGATTCAGGTGTGCTATAACGGGCATTCGGCCTATTAATTCAGGGATCAACCCGAATTTTTTGAGATCAGCCGGAGAAATGAACTGGAGCAGGTTTTCCTTCTCATGTTTTACATGGCCGTCAGGCTTTTTAAAGCCTATCGGCTGGGCGTTCATCCTTTTTTCAATGATCGGTAAGATACCATCAAAGGCACCGCCGCAGATAAACAATATATTCTGAGTATTAATAGGCACCATATTTTGCTCAGGATGCTTTCTGCCACCCTGTGGCGGTACAAATACTGTACTGCCTTCCAGGAGCTTCAGCAGGGCCTGCTGGACGCCTTCTCCTGATACATCTCGGGTTATAGATGGATTATCTCCTTTGCGGGATATTTTGTCAATTTCGTCAATATAAACGATGCCGCGCTCAGCTGCTTCAACCACATAATTTGCGGATTGCAAAAGCCTGGTAAGTATGGTTTCCACATCCTCGCCCACATAGCCGGCTTCAGTGATAACGGTGGCATCGGCAATGCAAAATGGTACGTCAAGTATCCTGGCAATTGTTCTTGCAATAAGGGTTTTGCCTGTTCCGGTTTCGCCAACCAGCAGAATGTTGGATTTTTCGATCTCTACATCATCGGGATTTGTTTTATCCATGGCGATGATGCGTTTGTAGTGATTGTACACTGCTACTGACAAAACTTTCTTGGCCTTTTCCTGCCCGATAACATATTGATCGACAAAATCTTTGATTTCCTGTGGTTTCAAAAGTTTCTGCAAAGGCTGATACCGTTTGTTTCGCCCGACCTCAGCCTGCAGAATTTTTTCAGCCTCATGGATACATTTATCACAGATAAAGCCATCCTTGCCTTCAACAAGCAGAATAACATCTTTTTTCGCCCTCCAGCAGAAGGAACAGAATTCTTCTTTATGATTCAAATCGGAAATTATGCTTTTACAGTCTTGGTTAAAATTTCATCCACCATACCATAATTTTTGGCTTCGGATGAAGTCATCCAGTAGTCACGATCAGCATCGTGTTCAATCTGGTCCTTAGGTTTACTTGTATGGTCTGCCAATATCTGGTATAATTCGTCTTTTAGTTTTAATATCTCACGGGCAGTGATCTCAATATCAGTCGCCTGGCCTTGCACACCACCAAGGGGCTGGTGAATCATCACCCTGCTGTGAGTAAGGCATGAGCGCTTGCCTGTATGGCCGGCAGCAAGCAATATAGCAGCCATGGAAGCAGCCATACCTGTACAGATGGTTGCCACATCAGGACCAATGTATTGCATGGTATCGTAAATGCCAAGTCCTGCATAAACAGAACCACCGGGGCTGTTGATATAGATCTGTACATCTCTTTTAGGATCAGAGCTTTCAAGGAAAAGAAGCTGGGCCTGGATGATATTGGCAACATCATCATATATAGGTACACCCATAAAAATGATGCGGTCCATCATCAACCGGCTGAAAACGTCCATCTGGGTCACATTCAGCGGGCGCTCTTCAATGATGGTTGGGGTAATATAATCGTTGAAAGTATTGTAATACCTGTGCATGGTCAGTGAGCTGATACCGCGATCCTTGACCGCGTACTTTTCAAATTCGTTATTAAACTGTGCCATTTTGTGATTAATTAATTTTGTGTTAGTTGACTATTGCTTTTTATTTCTTCAAACTGGACCGTGTCCACCGATTTGGTTTTCGGGTCCATTTGTGATATGAGCCAATCAAATACTTTGCCATCCCGTACCGTAGCCGCCGAACTGTTATAATTGTTATCTTTTGTCAGGTAATTGTTGGTGTACTGCTGCAGCTGCTCACGGGTGATATCCTGCGGGTTTGAACGGTACAATGCATTGTAAATCAATCCTTCAGCATAATGAACCACCTCTTCTTCCTTTACTTCAATAGATTGTTGTTCGGCAACCTGTTCTGACAATATCTGCCATTTTACATCTTCCTTAAATGATTCAAGGTCTTTGTCATAATTTTCAGGTTTGGCTTCTTTGGGGTTTTCCTCTGCCCACATGTCAAAATATTTTTTGATGAATCCTTCAGGCATATCCATTTTAGAATCTTTCAGAAGCGATTTTTTTACTTCGCCTGCCAGGATGTTATTCGATTGTGTGGCTAAATGGCTTTCCATCATCGTTTTCCAGCGGTCATAAAATTCATCAAGCGTTGTCACGCTACCGTCCGGGAATTCACGATTGAAGAATTCCTGGTTCAGTTCAGGCAAATTCAACTTCAAAACCGCCATCAGGGATACTTTGAAATCAGGGAACAAATCTTTTATGCTCAGCTTATCTATTTCAAACGTCGCTGCCATTTCGTCTTCGGAAAATATGTCAGCAATTTTAACGGTCGTTTCAAATCCGGTGGTTTTACCGTCAATAAGTTCAGCCAGTTTTTTAGGGATGTTGTTGTTGAAAAAGTTTTTGGTCTTATCCAATCCACCTTCCAGCGGCTGGCCGCTATCGTCAAGTTCCGTGAATTTCATGTAAACATAAAAATCTTCCGTATTCTGATAGGCTTCTGCGTATTCAACACCGGCAGATCGTCTTCTGAACTCATCAACATCTTTTTTTACTTCATCCAATGAAACGTTTACAACATATTTAGTAAGGCTGTTCAAAGGCTTCAGGTTGAGGTTAACTTCTGGCTTTAAACCGATATCATATTTAAATTCAAAATCCGTTTTTTGCCAGTCAATATCTTCAGGTTTATTGGTAGAAATAGGAGACAAAACCATTTTAATCTTGTTGGATTCAATATATTCATTGATCCCTTTCTGAAGCACTTTTTCAACGGTTTCGTGACGTGCATCTTTACCTATTAGCTTTTGAATAACGCCATTAGGCACTTTACCCGGCCTGAAACCCGGTACATTCATTTTGCGACCGTAATCTTTTAATGATTTATCGAATTCTTCTTTGTAATCTGATTCCTGGATTTTGACAGACAAAATGGCATCAAGGCCAACCTGGTTATTGATATTTACTTCCACGTAGTTTTAAAATGTTCTTTATTGTTATTAAAAAAAATTGCCATTCAGGCAATAAGGGTATAGAAATGGCCTGCAAAGATAGGGAAAATCGGGAAATGATGAATCAGGCAATTCAGGGCTGTATGGTACGGACATGGGGATGGAATGGTTTATAGTACATGTTCATCAGTCAGTTTCCAATAATTCATTTTCAATTGGTTGATTTTTTCTTTGTAACTTTTTCAGATTCCGTCGTCTTTAGTGCAAATGGAACTGGAAACCGAAATACATCCTCCTTTGGAGGCCAATCTGCAAAAATGCCTGAATGGAGACCAGAAGGCATACAAAGC
Source organism: Bacteroidota bacterium (assembly GCA_013288555.1). Taxonomy (GTDB): domain Bacteria; phylum Bacteroidota; class Bacteroidia; order CAILMK01; family CAILMK01; genus JABDEJ01. Next base: position 23,956 of record JABDBQ010000028.1, read on the forward strand.
AGTATATGATGCTTATTCCAAGGCTATGTTCAGTATCGCCATGCGCATGCTTAACAACCGGGAGGAAGCGGAGGAAATTCTCCAGGATGCATTTATCGCTGCTTTCAGGAACATCAGGGAGCTACAGGATATCAAGAGCTTCGGTGCCTGGCTTAAAAAGATCACGATCAACCGTTCGCTGGACCAACTCAAAAAAAGGAAACTCGCTTTTGAATCTGTGAACGATATCGAAATAGCAGATGACGACGATGAACCTGAAACAGAGCGTCCTTATACGGTTGAAATAATCCAGGCAGCATTGCTTGAGCTTGAAGATACATACAGAGTGGTTTTTACACTTTATCTTTTTGAAAACTACAGCCACAGCATGATCTCAGAAAAACTCGGTATCAGCGAATCCAATTCCAAAACCATTCTTTCAAGGGCTAAAAGAAAACTCATTGGTATTCTTAACCAAACATTATTGTCATGAAAAATCTTGAAAATTTTATACATATGCACAGAATAGAATTTGACGTGTACCAGCCGTCCCCAAAAGTATGGGCCGGGGTATCATCAGGGCTCACAGTTTCAGTCCTGCTTTTAAAACTGGCAAAGCTTCTTGGCACAGGTTCTAAAAACGTCATCCTGGCTTTAATCGGTACGGTTGCCGTTCTTACTACAGTGATATGGACTTATCAATCCAATAAATCTCATAAAAGCAGCCCGGTTTCGGTAGCCCAATCTACCGATCAGGGTCTTGAAGATCAGGCACCAGCAAGCAAAGCACTTGTACCCGGAAGCACAAAGCAGATGCCGTTTATGTTAAAAGAACCCGGTTTGCCAGGTACGCAGCCCGACAATGCGCAGCCGATAAGCAATAATAAACTTTCTGCGCCTTCAGCGGTCCAGCCTGGAGATTCTTTCTATAATGGGGTTAAAACACTGAATATTGAAAGCTTTGGGTATAATTTCAAAATGACACGTTCCGATTCCAAAATGACCAGGGTGCGTATTCTGAAGCCAGGTAAGGTCATTGATAAAAAAACCAACACGGAACTGGTATTGGAAATAAAGCAGAAAGGATCGGAACTGATTTTTGAATATGAAGGACAAGATGAATGGCACGGATCTTTCAATCATCAGACCGTAAACACAGGTGAAATTGAGATTCTTATTCCCGATGATGATATCAGCCAGATAAATGCCATTTCATCAAATATCGACATTAACGGATATGCAACCCGGGCCCTTGGTATCAATGCCATTTCGGGAAATATAAATGCTTCAAACATAAAAGCAATACTAAGCATAGGCACCACCTCTGGCGATCAGTCTATATTTGAAATTACGGGAGATTTGGATTGCAATACCACATCGGGAAATATTAACCTGAAAGAACATCATGGAAATGCTAAAATCCAAACAGCCAGCGGAGATATAGCGATTAAAAACTCCCGTGGAGATCTGACATGCAAAAACATTTCAGGCAAAATCAAGCTGGAGGGTGGCCAGGGTAAAATGGATATTAATACTGTTTCGGGGGATATAAACGGCGAATTGATAAGCCTTATTGAAAGCTGCAACATCAAAAGCACAAGTGGAAATGTGGAGATGGGCTTTCAAAATATTGCCGACGACCTGAGTTTCGATCTGAGTTCACTCAGCGGCGACCTGAAAATCAAAAAAGGCGGTTCTGTGATGGAGGGTAAGGGATCGCTAAAGTACGGAAGCGGAAAAATACCGGTAACAGCTAAGACCGTGTCCGGAAATCAGGAATACCGGTAAAAACTATATCTAACTCATTTATTTAAAACAAATTCTGCACTTTGGCGCAGAAATTTTCAAGACCCATAAGAATGTTGGGGAAGGCAAATACTTCGAAACAAAAAAAACATGAATATGTTAAAAAGCTTCATCACGGCTGGTTTTAGCGTGCTATCCTTTTGCTTCATGATGCAGAGTAATGCTCAGATTAAAACACTATCCGGCAAAATTTTAGAAACCAAAAGCATTGACTCATTTATACGGTACCAAATGGATTCATTGAAAATACCTGCCCTTTCCATTGCGATCATCCAAAAAGGTAAATTGATCTATTATAAAGCAACCGGTGTCAGGAACGAGAAGCATGAAGCAATAGACACGGCTACTCTTTTTGAAGCAGCCTCAATGACTAAACCTGTATTTGCCTATGCGGTGCATAAATTAATACAGCAAGGCAAGCTTAGCCTCGATACGCCGCTTTACAGGTATTATCCTTATAACGATATTAGTTATGATGATCGTTATAAGCTCATTACCGCAAGAATGGTTTTGGACCACACGACGGGATTCCCCAACTGGAGGGATGGCAGAGAGCTGACAATCGGGTCTGATCCTGGTACAAACTATGGTTATTCAGGTGAAGGCTACGTGTACCTTGGTTTTGTGGTGAGCCACTTGATTCACAAACCGATAGAAGATATAACGAACCAGGAAGTATTTCGTCCGTTAGGCATTCGCAACTCCTATTTAATTGAAAATAAATATGTACTGGACCATTTGGCGGATGGCAAGAAAGATAATAAAGAATGGGGCAGAAATGGCCCATGGCAAGGACCTAACGTTGCTTCCAGCCTGCGTACCGAAGCAAAGGAGTATGCAAAGTTTGTTATTGAGTTAATGAGGGAGAACAGGTCTTCCGGCACTGTCTTTCAGCAAATGTCGGTGCCGCAAATGAAGATTGATTCAAACAAATGGGTATGTCTGGGTATCTTCATGGAGCAAACGCCCTATGGCATTGCATATTCACACGGGGGTAACAACAATAACAGGTATAATTCAAATTTTAAGTTTTACAAAGATCATGACCTGGGCTATGTATTCTTTATGAATTGTCATCAGGAACAGGCTTTGACAAAAAGGCTGGATAAATTTTTGGAAACCGCTAAATAACAAATCATTATGGACAAAGTACTTTTTATATTTCTTCTGGCAGTAAACACGTGTTGCCTGAGTGGATATGCTAAAATGCAAACAGATACCTTTACTTTTCGTTTTGAGGGCAGGCGATATAGCGGTGAAATTGATAAGCCAGCAGAAAATGTGGCAAAGGCTATCATTGTTATTGTCCCCGGTTATGGCAAAACAAATATGGTAGGAGGGAAGGATTGGAAGGGATTGAGAAACCTTTTCGCTGAACAGGGATATGCTTGCGTGGTTTGGGACAAAGCAGGCTGTGGCAAGAGCGAAGGTGTGTTTGATATAAACCAGCCAGTGCAGAATAGTGCCAGTGAAGTACTTGCCGCACTTGCTGAATTAAAGTCCAGAAATATTCCAGGCTCGGAGAAGATAGGATTATGGGGTATAAGCCGGGCAGGATGGATTTGCCCTTTGGTCATTGCGCAATATCCAATCGCCTTTTGGATTTCGGTGAGTGGCACCGATGATAAAGAGAATTTTGGATACCTGTTGGAAAAGAATTTTTTGATTGAAGGAAGAACCAAAGCACAAACAGAAATGCTGATGAACGAATGGCGAAAAGGGATTGAAATTGCAAGAACGGGAGGAACATTTGAGGAGAATTTGAAAGCCACGGAAAACCTCAGAAAAGATTCATTTTACATGTATATAACTAACAACTATATGCCCATAAAAGACGGATACCTGAAATGGCAGGAGGGAATTAAGTCAGGAAAATATACCTATGAAGAAAAAACGGAGTTGTTTATATATGTCCATGGTTTTGATACAATTCTGAGTAAAATAAATTGCCCTGTATTAGCGATCTTCGGTGAAAAGGATGCGAATGTTGACTGGCGCAAAACGAAAGCTTTATATGAGAAAACGATCGGTAAAAACCCGGCGGGATTATTGACAATTAAAACATTCCCGAATGGGGATCATGGGCTATTGGAATGTAAAACCGGGGGAATAAGAGAAGACCTTAGAAACAGTGATTTCTGCCCGGGATTTTATAGAACGATGACCACATGGCTGAATAACCTGCTGGAAAAGGGGCAGTAAAAATGGTAAAACAATAACAAGGCGGATACAGCGCTATCTAAAACAAAAACGTCAGTTGAGAACCCTTGCCAGGTTTGGTTTTGGGTTTTTTGTCTTTTGGTTCTTCGGGTTCTTCTTCTACTTCCGTTTCGAGGGCCTTTTCATCGAAAACAGGTTTAAAAGGAGGTGGAGCGGCTGGTTTCTTGTGTGATTTTGCGGCCATAACCTCTTTCATTTCCTCGATTTCTTTCTCAAGAATTTCAGTTTCATCAACCAGTATTTCATCAGGAACCAATTCTACTGAACTGATGTCTTTCTGGGTTAATTTGTTACCGATGGCTTTCCATCCTCTTATTTCTACAAATTCGGTAAGATCAAGTATTTCAGATATTTCATCTTTCTTTTTGCCTGATTTAATATCAATTACGGGCAATAATGCGGTTGTCGCCACCAGGAGTTTCGACCCTTTGGCTTCAGATATAAAACTGAATTTCTTGCCTTCTGTGGTGGTTTCGATCAGGAAACGCTTTGCATACCAGCTTTTGTGGTTGGCATCATACTGAACTGCTGTAATAGGCCTTCCCGGGTTATGCTTTTCAATGACCATGACATTGTCGGCATCATACCGGTTGGTGAGCTCGAAATTGGTGAGTTCATAACTGCCTTCCTTGTAGATCACGAGTATTTTGTCATCCATATTGAAACTGCCCAGGTGCGTACCGCGCTTGTCCACATTCAGCCTGCCCTGTACATCATCATACCATATATCGCGACCGCCAAGAGTTGAAGCGCCTTTTTCTTTGAAACGCACGGTTTTTACCACATGCTTGCTGAGGATATTTCCCTGAGAATTACGGCCTTTAATATCGAGTGTTGAGAAATCGTAGTCGAACACTTTGATCCTTGCTGTTGCCAAAGGTGATAACGCCACACTGACAATCTCCGACTCACTGTTTGGGTTGGCAGAAAGATACAGGATCTTGGAGTTAGAAGTCCCCAGCGTCAGATCATATTCCTTGTCCCGAGTAATACCTGTTACAGCAAACCTTTTTGCCCTGGAAATACCCGATTTCCCATCGATATAGATCAGGTTATAGATCATCCGGTCATCGTTCTTTTTCCAGACAGCCGCATGGATAATGTCCTTCCCGACAAATGATTTTTCTGAGATCCGGGTCACGATCATTTTGCCGTCTTTGCGGAACACGATAATATCGTCAAGATCAGAGCAATCGCAGATAAACTCGTCTTTTTTAAGTCCGTAGCCGATAAAACCTTCTTTGGCATTCATGTAAAGTTTCTGGTTGGCAACGGCAACGATATTGGCGCTAATGGTTTCAAAGGCACGGATCTCGGTTTTGCGCTCTCTGCCTTTGCCGTATTTTTTCAGCAGGTTTTTGAAATAGTTCACCGCAAATTCTACCAGGTGCTCCAGGTCAAATTTTACCTGTTCCATTTCATCTTCCAACGCTTTGATGGCCTCATCTGCCTTGAATGAATCGAATTTTGAGATCCTTTTGATCCTGATCTCCGTCAGCCTGACAATATCATCTGTTGTTATCGCCCTTCTGAACAGCTTTTTATAAGGTTTAAGTCCTTTGTCAATAGCTTCAAGAACAGCTTCCCAGGTTTCTGATTCTTCAATGTTGCGGTAGATACGTTTTTCAATAAATATCTTCTCGAGTGAAGAAAAATGCCATTTCTCTTCCAGCTCGCCCTGCTTGATTTCGAGTTCCCTTTTTAATAATGCAAGTGTATTAGCTGTTGAGATTTTTAGGAGTTCGTTTACACTCTGGAATTCTGGTTTCTGGTTAACGATGATACAGGCATTCGGACTAATTGATACCTCACATTCTGTAAATGCATAAAGCGCATCAATGGTCAGATCTGGAGAAGTGCCGGGATGCAACTGCACTTCTATTTCCACATTGGCAGCTGTATTGTCGACTACTTTTTTAATTTTTATTTTTCCACTCTCACTGGCCTTCACGATGGATTCCATCAGCGAATTGGTGGTAGTAGAGTAGGGGATCTCGTGAATGATAAGTGTCTTTTTATCCCTTTCTTCAATCCTTGCCCTGACTCTTATCCGTGAGCCTTTTTTCCCTTCATTATAATGGGTGATATCGGCAATGCCTCCCGTTGGGAAATCGGGCAGCAGGTCTATTTTTTTGTGATGCAATATATCAATAGATGCCTGGATCAATTCCTGGAAATTATGCGGCATCACTTTGGTGGAGAGCCCTACAGCGATCCCTTCCACACCCTGTGCCAACAGCAATGGGAATTTCATCGGCAGGGTTACCGGTTCGCGTTTGCGACCATCGTATGATACCTGCCAGTTGGTGGTCTGCGGGTTGAAAGCAACTTCAAGTGCAAACTTGGAAAGCCTTGCTTCAATATACCTGGAGGCTGCAGCATCATCCCCAGTAATCATATCACCCCAGTTGCCCTGGGTATCAATCAACAAATCTTTTTGTCCGAGGTTTACGATGGCATCTGCAATTGAGGCATCACCGTGGGGATGATATTGCATGGTCTGACCAATGATGTTGGCCACCTTGTTCAACCGTCCATCATCCATCTCCTTCATGGCATGCAATATCCTGCGCTGCACGGGTTTAAGACCGTCTTCAATTGCCGGAACGGCACGCTCCAGGATTACATAAGAGGCATAATCCAGGAACCAGTTCTGGTATAACCCCGCCACCGTAGCCACATCATGAATCACCTCGCCATTGGCCTCTTCAGGTTGAGGCGCAGGCTGTTCATCTTCGTTTTCAGGCAAGTCCTCGTTTGGCAATTCTTCGTCTTCTATGTCGTTCTTTCCCATCGCTTCAAAAATAAGGGATTATTTGGGATTCTCTGAATTCAAAATTTCCACAGGTTGTGCGGAAAAATTTATCGCTCCAGATCATACCCAATCCATCCTTTTTGCAAATATGACAAAAAAAATGGAAATAATACAAAATTTTTCCCGCAGATTTCGCAGATTGGCGCAGAAGTAAAGAAAAGCAAACCGCAAAGAGCGCAAAGGTTTCGCAAAGGGCGCAAAGGGGGAAATGGTTCCCGCAGATTTCGCAGAAGTCAGAAAAGCAAACCGCAAAGAGCGCAAAGGTTTCGCAAAGAAAACGCAAAGGGGGAAAATGGTTCCCGCAGATTTCCGCGGAAGAAAGAAAAGCAAACCGCAAAGCCCGCAAAGGTTTCGCAAAGAAAACGCAAAGGGAGAAAATGGTTCCCGCAGATAACTCAGATAAATTATTTCTTAATTGGGATTTATGGGGAGATATTACTTCCGGGAAAGAAGCTATTAATAAACATTGATGTGAATCCACCGAACCACCCCGGCCTACGGCCACCCCTCCTTTAAGGGAAGGAGGGGAATTGCTGACGCATGAGTACTGAATGTCGAATATGCTTTGTGGAAAATCTTTGCGCACTTTGCGAAACACTTTGCGCACTTTGCGTTTTGTTTTTGAATTTGACCTTTTCCGCGTAAATCTGCGTTATCTGCGGGAAATTTCTAATCAATGATATATCGAATCCAGCTGGATGATCTTTTTAACAATTACCTTATCATCAAGCTGAAAGACAACAAAATACATAGCCGGCCGGGTTTTCCAGAGCGCCGCATCAAAATAAGTATTGTATTCTCCCTGATCAAGCTGTTTATCAACAAGAACACCGATTTTCTTTCCGATTTCATCAGTCAATGATATTTTGATATGCGCAGCATTATTTAAAATGTAATTGATACCTGTTTGGGATTGAAAAGGATTAGGGCCAATATTGAGTGAAAATTGTTCATCCAGAACAAGCTGTGATGAATCTGTTTTTATACAGAAACCTGGCTGAAAAAAAGTGATTCTTACAATGTATTTGCCGTTTTTGGCATAGGTGTGCAAAACGGAATATCCTGAGGCCGTATCCGGCTTCCCATTTACACTATCACCAAAGTTCCAGTGATACTGGTACGGCGGATATACCTGATTTTTGAGCGCAAATGAATAATCATACCCGCTTATATGGCTGATATCAAAAACGATGTCCGGCTTTGTAACCACTGTTACTGAAACAGTGTCAGAATCAGTACATCCTGTCGCATTAACTATTTCTTTAAGATAATAAACAGTATTGCTTACAGGCGTATCAATCGGGTTGCTGATATTGGAATGGAAACCGGGAGGATCAGATCTCCATAAATATCTTATTCCAGAATCTGTAGCTGCTCCTAATTGAATTCCCAGGCCACCACAGGTTTCATGGTGCATTCCTGGTTTTAACACGGGTTTTGGATTTACCATTATTACTACTGAATCAAAATTGGTACAGCCGTTGGTATTGGTAACAGTAACGAAATAGGAAGTAGTGGAATCAGGTTTCACAATTGTAACGGGGAACCCAGAACTGAACCCAACTGGTTTGGATACCCATTTGTAAATATTGCCTGCTGAACCATGCGAACCGATTGCTACTGAATCTCCGGCGCATATAGTCTGGTTACTGCCCGCATTGGCTACAGGCGCCTGGGTGGAGCTGAGTTTGACAAGCGTAGAATCTTTGTTGGAGCAGTTTGTGTTTTTATTTATAACGGTTAAGTAATAAATAGTATTTGTAGATGGCGAAACGACAGGATCGGATAAAGTAGAACTAAAGCCAGCCGGTGCCGAAATCCAGGAATAGATAAGATCAGGCGAAGCATTTCCGCCAAGTTGAATACGGGCACCAGTGCATGCTTGTAAAACATGCTGCCCGATATTAACTGATGGTAACAGATTAACTGTTATAAGTACCGTTGCGGAATTGATGCAACCCGTAGTTGTATCTGTTACAGTCAACGTATATTGAGTTGTGTTTTGCGGCCAGATTATAGGATTTGAAACTGAGGAGCTGAAGCCTGACGGCGTGGATGTCCATCCATAAAGATATCCTTTGGTGCCAGAACCTCCAATAAAAGTACTGTCCCCTTTACAGATGGATTTGTGAAGACCTGTATTAGCCAAAGGCAGCTGGTTTACAGTTATGACAACGGTATCTTTTTCGGGACAACCTGTTGACTGTACAATATCGGTTAAATAATATGTTGTGGTAACCGTGGGGCTTACAGTTGGATTTGACTGGGTGGAACTGAAGCCCGTAGGATTTGATGTCCAGAAATAACTATTTCCACTTGTATTGGATGACCCAATAGAAACAGGGGTATTGGCACAAATAGTTTTATCAGGACCAGCATTCGCTTTTGAAGGAGGAATAATCATAAACACTTCTGAAGAGCTATCATTTCCAGGTACAGAATCTGTGAATCCATTTGGGTCCGATGTCCATGATTTGATAATATTTGTTCCTGTAGAAAGTAAAAATTTACCAAGGGTCAGTTTGGTTGAACTATCAGGAGAAAGTAATCCTTTCCAGGAATAAACGGATTGAGATATGCCGTTAATTGACAAGTGAATACTAACATTCTGAAGTGCACTTTCGCCATAGTTATGTATTTGAACTACTATAGTTTGAGTATCGAGGCAGGAAGCAGTTGCCGGATTCAGTATTTTAGTGATACCGGCATCATAAACAGACTTGACAAATTTTGCCAGGTAGCCAATATAACCGGTACCTGAAAAACCAGGTTTGTATGAACCTTTTGTTGCGATGCCGTTGGTGCTTTGAGTAATTCCGGTAACAAATACATCTCCTGATTTGTCAACAGCAATTCCATAAGCCCAATCATAATCATTACCCCCATAATAGGTTGCCCACTGGCGTACCCCATTATTGTCAAATTCACCAATAAAAGAATCATAACTACCACCACCATCGTCCGTTTGATACGCGTAATCCGTTGTCAACGCGAATCCTCCTTTGGTGTATCCTGCAAAGTATGCATTTCCATCTTTGTCTGTTTTTATATCCTGGGTTATGATGTCGTTATAATAGGTAGACCATGCTAAAGAACCGCCCGCACCAAATAAAGCAAGAAATGAACTGTTCCCGTCTGCGTTCCAGGATTCCTCGAAAGCATCACTGGTAGCAATACCTGTATCACTTGTAGTTGCGCCTGTCATAAATACATTTCCGATACTATCCGCAGCAATACCTGTTGCATAATCGAACCCCGATCCGCCATAAAATGTACCCCAAAGGCGTTTACCAGTTCCATCAAACTTAGCCAGAAAGGCATCATTTCTTCCACCACCATAAGAGGTATGGAATGCTCCTGCTGAAGCAATGTTGATACTATCATCAGTAGTACCGGCAAGAAATACATTGCCCGTTTTGTCAGTACAAACTGTAACTTTAAAATGCTCAATGTTATCACCATAATAAGTAGCCCATTGAATGTCTCCTGTATTGCTGAATTTGGCCAGGAAAGCATTATAGGTCATCATGTTGGAAAATGAACTATAGGAAGTCTGAAATGCGCCGGATGTAGCAATGCCCGAAGTACTTGTCGTCACCCCGCTTATGTATACATCACCTGATGGGTCTGTGGCAACTGCATCACCCTCCTGGGATTTATTGCCGCCAAAATAAGTGGCCCACTTTAATGCGCCGGCATCATTGAATTTTGCAAGAAATGTCTGGTTCAAACCTGTCCAGGATGTTTGGTATGCACCACCAGTGGCCATGTTTTTAAATGCTTGTAGCCCTGTAATATAAATATTCCCGGATTTGTCAGTTGCTACACCATATCCACCCCCCGCCTTGTAATAGGTGCTCCAAACGATAGCTCCTTTGCTATTAAATTTTGATAGAAATGTATAGGCACCCGTTAAAGAAGTATCATAGGCATTGTGGGTTGCAATACCAGTTTTACTATTCGTGGCACCCACCATATATACATTTCCACTATCATCTGTGGCTACACTATATCCCGCATCATAGTCATTGCCAAAATATGTTCCCCAGGACAGGGTTGGGTCAATTACAAGTATTTTTGATTTATCATATTTGCCCGTATTAAAGCTAATTCTGCTCTTTATTTGTATAAAATCACTTATAATGCTATTTTTCCCTTGAAAACTAACTGGCTTACTTTCATCCATTTTTCCCAGTGAACATGAATATTCAATCCCTGAATTTTCCAATTTTTTAATTCCTTCAAGCCCATTCCACTGTATTTGAATTTCGCTCACTTTTCCACCGGGATAAACGACGAATTCATATTTCATACCCTTTGGTTTCGCATGTAAGACAAGGTCTATATTCGGATAGATGGATTTGTAGGTGATGGTTTTGTAGGTGTGGACATTGGTGATGCCGCTGTCTGCGTTTCCAGCCTGCCCCGACTTATTCGGGGTGTAATAGTTTTCGTAGTAATCCTGTTGGTCT
>JABDBQ010000029.1 GCA_013288555.1 Bacteroidota bacterium
AGTGATATTCTTTGCCTTATTGTTTTTAACCTTTATAATCCCCGTATTATGCAATGCACAAGCTGCTGATAAACACGGTTCCGGTGATAAAGGAAAGACTTATTATGACGTGGCCAAAACAATGATAACCAGGCAGATGCAGACCGCATCCGGAAAGAAAACGAAGAAAAGGCTGTACAAGAACAAAAAGATAATGAGGCCAGAATAGCCCAGGAACAGAAAGATGCTGATGCAAAAGCTGAACAGGCAAAAAGAGATGCAGAGGCTGCCGAACAGCAGAGAAAACAGGCTGAAGCTGATAAATTAGCAAGGGCTAATGCTGCCAAATCTATTCCATTAACTGAATCTGATACGAAATTTATTAAATCTTTTGTCGTAAGGTATGATTATAATAAATCAACCGTATCAGGCACTGATCTGGAAAAGTTAAATAAACTTACAGCGATCATGAAAGCACATCAGAATTTAAAACTGGTAATAACCGGGTATGCTGATAGTAAAGGATCTGAACCGAATAATATTATTGTCGGACAAAGAAGAGCTGATTCCGTCAAGGATTATCTTATAAAAAATGGTGTTCCAAATGCTGACAGGATTTCAACGGTTTCTATGGGTTCTAAACAACCCGTAAGTTCCAATAAAACTGCTGCAGGACGTGCTATGAACAGAAGGATATCGTTAAGGCTGGCAGAATGAACCACAGACAAGCAATTGTCTGAATTAATGGATTTCTAGACCAGCATTCCGGCAATGGTTGCCGCAAGTAAATTCGCAATAGTTCCAGCAATGAGTGCTTTGATGCCTAATTGGGCAAGCATTGGTTTTTTGGATGGTGCGAGACTTCCGATACCACCGATCTGAACCCCAATGGAACCAAAATTTGCGAATCCGCAAAGGGCATAAGTTGTAATGATAATTGTCTTTTGATTTATCAAAATATGGGCATCTTTTAACTTGCCGAATTCTATATAGGCTACAAATTCATTCAGGATTCCTTTTTGTCCCAATAGTTGTCCTACATAAAAAGTATCCGGACCGCGTACGCCGATCAGCCATGCAATCGGAGCAAAGACATATCCAAGCATGTATTGGAGGGTTAACCCCTCATATCGTCCGTGACTCTGGGCTATGATCCTGGCATTCAACCCCGTCCAGCTGCCGATATAATGGATGGAAATATAATTCAGCATTGCCATAAACGCAATAAAAACCAATAGCATAGCTCCAACATTCACTGCCAACCGGAGCCCATCACCTGTACCATTGGCAATGGCTTCGAGCAAATTGGTTCCCAATTTTTGTTTGGGGATTTTGAAATCTTTGTTGAATTCCTCTGTCTCCGGGATGAGCATTTTTGCGATAAAAAAGGTACCTGGCGCCGTCATAACAGAAGCTGTAAGCAAATGTGTGGCAAATATCTGTTGTTGTACCGGATCTGCACCACCAAGAAAACCGATATAAGCAGCCAGTATCCCACCCGATATATGCGCCATACCCCCTGTCATTAAAGCCAGGGTTTCTGACTTTGTCATGCCTGCGATATAGGGTTTGATGACGAGCGGGGCTTCTGTCTGCCCGATAAATATATTGGCGGCGCTTGCCAGGCTTTCAGCACCGGATAACCCCATCAACCTTTTCATAACCCATGCAAAACCATATACAATCCGTTGAAGTATATTAAGATAAAACAAGGCCGATGTAAATGCCGCAAAGAAAACGATAGTAGGCAGTACCTGGAAAACGAAAATAAAACCATAGCTATTGGTATTGGAAACAAGTCCCCCAAACAAAAAAGTGGAACCCGCTTTGGTAAACCCTAACAGGGTAACAAAAACCGAAGCAAAACCACTGAAAATTTCCTTGACTATAGGGATTTTTAAAACACAAATGGCAAAAACGAACTGTAGAAGCAATGCTTTGACAATCAATGCCCAGTTGATATGTCTTTTATTGGAAGACAGCAGGAATCCGATAAGGGTAAGCCCGGCTATACCCATGAGCCCGTTAAGGATACCGCTCCATGCAAATTCATTGTTAGCGGATAACGGCTGCGCCTCTGATAATAAAGGCATCAACAGGCAAACAGCAATGAGATATCGTATTTTCTTTCCCAAAAGAGGAATGGTTTTTATCGGATGCAAATAAAGAGGATTTTGGGGGATTGTGGGTATTTGGAAAGATTATTTAATATTGGAGTTGCTTGTTTCCTAATTATTTGTGAATCCTAAAAACTGTGGCTAAATAGATTGAGGGCGATAAAAATGACTAACTTGCTTGTTATTCGACTCCATAATATGAGAAAACTAATGCTAAAACAATGGCAATCTTTGATATTCAATCTTCTTTTCATAATATTAATAATTTTTTACAGCTGTACTCGAAATAATAAAATTACTATCAAACATTTTTATCCGAATGGAATTTGTAGTCAGGAATATGAAATTAACGAAGATTCTCTTAAGGATGGAATTTTTATAGAATATTATAAATCAGGTAAGCCATATCTTTATGGACATTATAAAAACGGACTTTTAAATGGTAAAATAGTGTATCAAATGAATGACGGAAGAATCAGTCAAATACTTTATTATAGCAATGGGATTTATAATAGTGGAGAAAGGTTTGATTCATCAGGAAATTTCAATGGAGAAATCTTTCAAACTGTATTCAAAACAACTTCAAATATTGTTAAAGTTGGAGAAAAATTTGTTTTGAACATCTCTTTGACTCCTCAGCCCCAAATTAGTATTGGCACAATTGAACTTTATTTAAATAACGCAAAAATTTATGCATCTAAAAATGTTGATGCAGGCTATCCCGTTATAACTGCCCAATTTTACAAAGATTATAACTTCGAATGGCGATTCCCAATTACTGGTGAATATATTATCGAATGCGTAATTCATTTTAAAGAAGCTGATAAATCCAAGAACTATTCGGGAGGACAATACAAAGTCAAAGTATTACCCTAAACCTCTTACATTGAAACCCAAAATCGTCATTTTCACCGGAGCCGGCATTAGTGCGGAAAACGGCATATCTACTTTCAGGGATATGTTTCTAAGTTCTAAGGCATGTTAGTTTTTCTTAATATTGCATTATGGAATTTGACTGGGATGAAGCAAATATTCATAAGTTGACCATTGTGAATGCAAAACGCGGCATTGATAAAGGCGAAGTTGAAAGCGTATTTACTGATCCTGACCATATAGAGAGGCCAAATAAGCATCCAGGCGAAGAAAGATTTGAAGCAATAGGATTAAGCAACCGAAATAGATTGGTATTTGTTATTTTTACAAAACGAAACGGAAAAATCAGATATGTTACAGCATGGCAACAAAGTCGCTAACGGCAAAAAAAAGATGAGCAGTGATTATCTAACTGACGAAGAAGATGGATACTCACAAGCAGAAAGAGACAGAATCAGCGCTGAACTGACCGAATTGTATCTTAACAAAAAGTCTGTCTCTGTAGTAGATATTTTGCTCGATATTCAAAAAAGATTAGCCCATGTTGAAAATCTTTTGAAGTCAAAAGGAAAAGTAGCCAAAGCAAAATAGCCTGTAATTTTACTTTGAAACCCAAAATCGTCATCCTCACCGGAGCCGGCATCAGTGCTGAAAGCGGCATATCCACTTTCAGGGATAGTGGTGGGCTATGGGAAGGATATGACATCAACGAAGTAGCCACGCCGGAAGGATGGGCAAAGAACCGCGAACTTGTCCTTGATTTTTATAACCAGCGCCGGAAAAATGTCAGGGAATCTAAACCAAACATGGCACATCTGGCCCTCAAGAAACTGGAAGAGAAATTTAACGTTGTCATCATCACCCAGAATATTGACAACCTGCATGAGCGTGCAGGCTCTACAAATATCATCCACCTTCATGGGGAGATCATGAAAGCCCGCAGTGGATTCGATGAGCATTTATTATATGATCTTGGAGATAAAGACATAGCTATCGGCAACAAATGCGAAAAAGGGTCCCAGTTACGGCCGCATGTTGTCTGGTTTGGTGAGGCCGTCCCCATGATGGATAAAGCTGTCGCAGAGGCATCAGAAGCAGATATTTTAATCGTAATTGGAACATCCATGGTGGTTTACCCTGCAGCCGGACTCGCCCACTATGTTCCCTATTATATCCCGAAATACATCATCGACCCTAATATCCCCGAAGGACTCAACCAACAAAACCTCACCAAAATAGCTAAAAAGGCCGGTGAAGGGGTGCCTGAGTTGGTGGAAAAACTATTAGAAAATTTGGGAATTTGAAAATTTGAAAATGGGCTGACGCAAAAATAAGCCGGTGCAAGCCCCAAATTTCCAATTTCAAATTTCACCTCTCACTTCTTACCTCTCACATCTCACTCTTTAAAGGACTGAATCGTATCTTCGCACCATATTTATAAAAAAATCTGATGGAATACGATCCTATTAAAGATAAATTCGGAGGCGTTTTTAACAAATCTCCTTTTTTAAGAAAGACTTTCTACAACATGCTCGACCTGCTCTTGCTGCGCACCTGGCATGTTCATAAAGACCTGAGAAGCTGGATGAAGCAACACCCAAACGGTGCTGATATTCTGGATGCCGGGTGTGGTTTCGGGCAATACTCCTATTATCTTGCCAAGCAGAATAAGAATTATAAAATCCTGGCTGTAGATGTAAAGGAAGATTATTTGGCGGATTGCAGGAAGTTTTTTGCCTCAGCCGGACTGAATAATGTGGTTTTCCAGGTGGAAGACCTTGTTAAATTTAAAAACCCTGAATCTTATGACCTTATTATCAGCGTAGATGTCATGGAGCATATCCTTGAAGATGTAACCGTTTTTGAAAATTTCTATGCCTCATTAAAACCTGGCGGGATGCTCATTATCAATACCCCTTCCGACCAGGGTGGTTCTGATGTTCATGGCGAAGGTGAAGAGTCATTTATCGGAGAGCACGTTCGTGACGGATACAATAAAGAAGATATTACCAAAAAACTTCAAAGTGCCGGATTTTCCAAGATTCAGCCAAGATATACCTATGGAGCCCCGGGAAAAATTTCCTGGAAATTGTCTATGAAATACCCGATGACGATGCTCAACAAAAGCATGGCCTTCACGATATTGCTGCCATTTTATTATCTTGCCGCTTACCCAATCAGTTTTGTACTGAATTATTTCGACACCTATACTTCTCATAAAACCGGAACAGGCTTAACTGTGAATGCGTGGAAATAATTTTTTAACTATTTGAAAATTTGAAAATTTGGGAATTTGAAAATGGGCTGACGCGAAAAATTGATAATAATTGTATCAATAAGGTAGCATTTTTGAATGCGTTATCAAAAATCTCCATTCTTCCAATCAGTTTTCATGAAATCGGATTACCTCCCGGAGGCAATTCTCAAATTTTCAAATTCTCAAATTTTCAAATTTGAATCTCCCACTCTATATCGCCCGTAAGTATTTCTTTTCGAGGAATATATCAAATGTAATTCATGTTATTTCCCTCATTTCCATCCTGGGCATATTCTTTGGCTCGGCGGCCCTGATCATTATTCTTTCGGCTTTTAATGGTTTTGAATCCGTTGTGGGTAAGCTGTACGCCAGTTTTGATTCTGACCTGAAAATTGTTCCTGTTACAGGCAAATATTTTACTCCAGATTCACTGACTATGAACAAGATAAAAGGAATCTCCGGAATTAAAGCCATGACTCCCGTTATTGAAGAAAATGCTGAACTTCGCTATCGCTCCAATCAAAGTTTCGCCACAATAAAAGCCATCAATCCTGATTATATCCATTCATCAGGAATTGACAGCATGATTGTTGCAGGCAACAGCAATCTTTTTGAAGATTCTATAAATTACGCAGTTATAGGTGGCGGTATCGCTTACACACTAAACCTGAGAGGATACGATGAATTCCACCCAATACAGATATATGTGCCGAGAAA
This sequence comes from Bacteroidota bacterium, assembly GCA_013288555.1. Lineage (GTDB taxonomy): Bacteria > Bacteroidota > Bacteroidia > CAILMK01 > CAILMK01 > JABDEJ01. The sequence goes on from JABDBQ010000029.1 coordinate 5,944, forward strand.
GGATGTGGAAATTTCAACCCATAACCCTGAAAATTCCCTGTCCGAAAAAAACATTATCAGCGGGGGCATTTTTTCCATTCAGCAGGATTTCGACCAGAGATATGTTCTGATGCCTATTGGGTTTGCAAGGGAACTGCTTGGCGAAAATAAAGCGGTTACAGCTATTGAGATAAATTTAAAAGACAAAAATAAAGTAGCAGATGCCAAGGCGAAAATTCAGCAAATAATGGGTAGTCGTTTCCAGGTTTTAGACCGGTTTCAGCAGCATCCTTCCTTGTATAAAATAATGCATGTAGAAAAAGCTGCCGTTTACCTCGTTATGTCTTTGATCCTGCTCATAGCTACATTTAACTTGATTGGTTCCCTATTGATGCTTGCCCTTGAAAAACAAAAAGATATGGCGATTTTGCTGGGCATGGGCGCCCGGTCAGGTGTCGTAAAAAGAATTATCACATTTGAAGGACTGCTGCTTTCGGTAAGCGGCGGCGTTATCGGCATGGCAGTGGGAGGATTGATATGCTGGCTGCAGCTGACCTATGGATTCGTAAAATTAGGAAGTTCAGATTCTACATTTGTAGTTTCGGCCTACCCAATTGCTTTCAATGCATGGGATTTTGTGGTTGTATTTTTTACCGTTCTTGTCCTGGGATTTCTTGCCTCATGGTATCCGGCATATATGGCCAATAAAAAAATAGGGGTTGGCGTTTTGAGCAGCAGAGATTAAGTCAATGATCAATCCCGAATAAGTCGGGACAAGTTAATCAATGATCAATAGTGTCCGTCAGTCCTCTGTAAATCAATTCCAATGCTTCAATATCCTGTTTTAAATAATTTTTCAGCAGTGCTTTGATTTCTATGGCCTGCAGGAGATCACCATCCCGGTATAGATATTCAAATGCCGTTCCTGCCAGGGAATCGCTCCCAAACTGATTTTCATTTGATACATTTTCATAGCCAAAAATGGCAGGCATATCTCTGAGATTCAGGTTCATTTTTGGATGATAAAAATGCCTCCGATTAAAAATATCAGCAAGATCTACTGTTGCATTAATTGTTTTTTCTATTTCTGCAGTGTATTGCGGAAAACGTTCTGTCATTTGCACCAAGGCCCGTAATTCACGTTTTTTATCAAAAACAATAAGTGATTTTAAATGTGCTGTTTCAGAAATGAATCTTTTGAGAAATGATTCTTCAAAGTCAAAAACCGGTTCGGCTAAAATAATTTCAATCTTCTGATTATCTGAATCCAAAGTAAGATTTTTCATTCCAAAACCAAAAGGTATTTGCTTGTATGGATGCGCGCCTGAGGTTAAAGGAACAGCGGGTCTGAAAACCTGGATATCTAAAAATGCAGCCGGAAGTATTACCTGATCAAGGGCAGATGATATTTCATCCTGATTGATAAAGACCTCGTTAGTCAGCCTGCTTTGCCAGGTAATTTTTTGAGTTATTGTAAAAGGATAGTCAGCCGGGATATCCTCAATCCTCACAATGTTCTGATTATAAAATGTCCAGACCTGTTCTTCTTCTATTTCTTCAAGCTCAAAAACGGAGTTTTTTGGTATCTTATTCCAGCCACAATATCCTTTAAAATCACAGGTATAGGGATTATCACATTGCGGCCCGATCCTGATATCGGGAATTGTATTTTGATTGAGCGTATTCCGGGCTTCAATCAAGCCCATGATCACTCCTCCAATCCGCAACTCTGCTTCCTGTGTAACATCTTCTATTTTAAACAGTTTATGCAGATCAATGTGTTGTTCTCTGATATAATTTTTATTAAGATGAATCATAGAAATCCCTGATATCTTTAAGCCGCTTTTAGAGATCATATAAAGCTGCAAAGCCGCATCACGATAATAGGTCTCTGAAATACTCAAAGAACTTTTTACTTCATAGATATGCCAGGTATCTCCTTCTTTTACAATGATATCCGCCGCAACCAATACTTCATTCCACAAAAAAGCAGCTTCATAAATGATTTTATCTCCTTTCAGGATACGTTCCTGAGTGAGTTGGACAGACTTTTTGTATTCTTTTGGTGATTCCCAACCCACATCAATACCGCCCGGGAACAACTGCTGCGCCAGTTTACCCACCTCATGTCCCCGCTCAAATATACGCTGACGCTCCAGGCTGATCTCGTCCCTTAAATGATAATAATTCTTATAAAGAAATAATGATTTCTGGCACTGCAGACTGCGTATAAAAGTGGATTTGCTGAGGAGGGTGGACATTGTTTAAGAAATGATCAATGTTCAATTGTCAATGATCAATTTAAATTCAAAGATAGAGATTGATTCGATTTTATTTTCAGAATTGCCAGCCTCTTCAAATATCATATCTTCGCCGGTACAATGACCGAAAAAGAACTCCTGCAGCATCGTATGAATAACCTGGATATTAATGCCCCTAGGTTCAATAAACCGGAGCAATTGGTTGCCTGGCTTGGAGGTATTCAGGCACAGGATTTTGGCCAGGGAAAATGGGCAATCGGCTCACGCATTCCCGGTAGCACAAATGAGTCAATTGACAAAGCTATTGCGTCTCAAACAATCGTCCGTACCTGGATGATGCGGGGTACCATCCATGTCGTTTCGCCTGATGATGTACAATGGCTTACGGACCTGCTTGCAACCCGGATCATTGCGCGGAATAAAACAAGATATGAACACCTTGAACTCAGTGAAAAGACGCTTGGAAAAGCCAATGAAATTTTACGAAAAGCGTTGGAATCCGGTGATACTGTTACGAGAACGGGCATCAGTGAAATTTTAAAAGACAAAAAGATTATTGCAACTGGAGTTCGCCTTGCCCATATTTTACAATTTGCCTGTTTGAAAAATACGATCTGCTTCAGCGCCAAACAAGGCAAGGATTTTGGTTTTACGAGGCTTAAACCTACTAAGAAGAGCTCATTCAGCAGAGAACAGGCCTTAACTGAATTAGCCAGTCGTTATTTTTCCAGTCACGGACCTGCTTCCGTTAAAGATTTTATATGGTGGTCGGGCCTCGCACCGGAAGAAGCACGAAAAGGCTTGGAAAGTATCAAATCAAAGCTTGAAAAATTTGATATTAATGGTGATACTTACTTCGCTGATAAGGATATTGGTGCTAATCCCAAGCCAGACCATCGTGCACATCTCCTGGCAGGATTTGATGAATATATAGTAGGTTATACCAACCGGTCTGCCGGTATTCATCAGGATATCATCAACCATGTTATCAGGAGCAATGGTATTTTTTATCCAACCATTATCCTGGATGGTTTTGTAAAAGGGATCTGGAAACCACTTGTAAAAAAAGACAGCTTAAATATTGAAATTCAAAGGTTTTCTGCTTTTTCAAAATCCATGGAAAAAGAGTTGAAACTGGCAGCAAAGCGATATTCGGATTTTGTGGGGAAGAAGCTTGGGGAGATTATCTGAAAAGAGCGTCATTGCGAGAGAAGTATCGAAGCCATCGCGTAGATACGGAACGCGGCAACCCGAAGGCTCATGGAGTGCAACGTAATAATCCGTTGATCAAATGCACGTATGGTGGATTTTAAACAAAAGAACTATTTTACTGACGGATTGCCACGGTCATGGCTCCGGTTGGTCGCATTCCCTCGCAATGACCTTCCCAACTAACACACCTTCTATAATCCCCGCCTTTCCCTAACTTTGGTCCGTGAACGAAAACAAATATTTTGAATACAACCGGAAACTCTGGGACGACCGGGTAGAGAGTCATAAACACTCCAAATTCTACAATGTCAAGGATTTTAAGGCAGGTAAAACATCTTTGAACGCTGCAGAACTGGCTGAAATAGGGGATGTAAACGGCAAGAGCATTCTGCATTTGCAATGCCATTTCGGGATGGATACGATCACATTTTCAAGGATGGGTGCCAAAGCAATCGGGGTAGATTTCTCTGATGAATCTATAAACCTGGGCCGCGAAATGGCGGCGGAATTGAAAACGGGCACCGAATTTATTTCCGCCAATATCTATGACCTCAAAGAGCAGCTCAACAGCAAATTTGATATTGTTTTTACCTCTTATGGTACCGTAGGATGGCTGCCTGACCTTACCCGCTGGGCTGAGATCATCTCCCATTTCCTGAAAAAAGGAGGCATGTTTTATATGATCGATTTCCACCCGGTGATCTGGATGTATGACAACAAAAGCTGGGATATTAAATACAGTTATTTCAATACCGGTCCCATCCGCGAAGAAGTCCACGGCAGCTATGCAGACCGCTATCATGACAATGTGGCCATAGAATATGGCTGGAACCACAGCCTGAGTGAAATTATCAACGCACTTATAAACAGCGGCTTGCAGATACAATTTGTAAATGAATTTCCTTATTCATCATACAATGTATTCCAGGACATGGTACAAGGCAAACGCGGTCAATGGCATTTTAAATCGCAGGGCAACAAACTGCCTTTGATGTATTCGATAAAGGCGGTGAAAAAGTAAATCAACGGGAGGGGAATTCAAATTCCCAAATTCTTTCCATACATTCGCTTCACAAACCAAACTCGATAAAAAAATGAACTACTGGCTCATGAAAACCGAACCGGAAACCTTTAGCTGGGATGATATGGTCCGGGATAAGAAAGCAACCTGGGATGGGGTGCGTAACTATACGGCCCGCAACAATATGCGTGACATGAAAAAGGGCGACCAGGTTTTCATCTATCATAGTGGAGGTCATAAGGAAGTTGTTGGTATTGCCCAGGTAACCAAAGAATTTTATCCAGACCCGACTACCGATGATCCGGCATGGGTTGTGGTAGACCTGAAACCTGTAAAAGCACTCAAAAACCCCGTTTCACTGGCAACCATCAAGGCAGATAAAAGACTGCAAGACATTGCTTTGGTTCGCCTGAGCAGGCTTAGTGTATCTCCTCTTTCGGAAGATGCCTATAATATCATTTTGCAGCTATCACAAAAATCGTAAATTTGCAACGCCTTACTTATAAATAATTAAGGCATACATGCCGGAACACAACACCATCTTATCGGGCAAAAAATTCAGCATAACCTTAGACAGGTTGTGTTATCAGTTGATTGAAAACCACGGCAAATTCATTAATTCGGCTATAATTGGTCTCCAGCCCAGGGGTATTTACCTGGCCCAGGCCTTACAACAACGTCTGAATACCATTCTTGCCCCCATAAAAGTACCTTATGGTGAACTGGATACCACCTTTCACAGGGATGATTTCAGGACGCATAAAGGGCCATTGATTCCCTCTTCGCAAAAAATGGAACTGGTGGTTGAAAATAAGAATATCATATTTGTTGACGATGTGCTCTATACCGGTCGCTCTATAAGGGCAGGAATGGATGCCCTGCTTGATTTCGGAAGGCCAGCCAGCGTGGAACTGCTCGTACTGGTAGATCGGATTTACAGCAGGCAACTGCCCATAGAACCTAATTATATTGGTCTGCAGGTAGATACAAGGGCTTCACAAAAAGTAAAAGTGAACTGGAAAGCGGCAGGCGAAGAAGATAGTGTATGGTTGATGACAGAATGAATAAGGCGCAAGGCATAAGGCGTTAGGCGTTAGAAATAAGTACTGAAATAGAAAAACAAAAACAGCAGTTGAAATTAGCTGCTAATATATTGAATTACGTTCCGAACTGCCCCCTCTCCCTTTAGGAGAGGGCTGGGGTGAGGCAAATTGTTAACCGATAACTGAAAAATGGAAACTGGATTAAGTGTGAGACATCTGATTGGGATCAAAGACCTGAGTGTTGATGATATCCGGTTGATTCTTTCTACTGCGGTGAGGTTCAAGGAGCAAATAAATCAACCCATGAAAAGGGTTCCTTCACTGCGCGATCTCACTATTGCCAATGCATTTTTTGAAAACTCTACACGCACCCGGCTATCCTTTGAACTGGCAGAGAAAAGGCTTTCTGCGGATATCGTAAACTTCAGCAGCTCTTCGTCATCTGTAAGCAAAGGCGAAACACTCCTCGATACCATAAACAACCTCATTGCCATGAAAGTGGAAATGATTGTCATGCGGCATCCTTATCCCGGGTCAGCTTATTTTCTCTCCAAAAATGTCAACGCACAGATCATTAATGCGGGTGACGGTACCCATGAACACCCTACCCAGGCACTTCTGGATGCATTTTCCATGATGGATCGGACCAAAAGAGATGTTTCAGAGATGAAAATTGCCATTATTGGGGACATCATGCACAGCAGGGTAGCATTGTCCAACATATTTCTGCTCAAAAAACTCGGTGCCGAAGTGATGGTTTGCGGTCCGGCCACGCTGATCCCAAAACATATTGAAAGCCTTGGCGTCATCGTAGAACATTCTGTAGAAAAGGCTCTTGAGTGGTGCGATGTTGCCAATGTGCTTCGCATCCAGCTCGAACGCCAGGAGGCAGGATATTTCCCGTCGCTCAGAGAATATGCTCTGGCATTTGGTATCAATAAAACAAGGCTCAATAAATTGACGAAGCCAATCACCATTATGCACCCGGGTCCAATCAACCGCGGAGTGGAAATAAACAGTGATGTAGCTGATTCAGAACATTCTATTATCCTGGAGCAGGTCGAAAATGGTGTGGCCATTAGAATGGCGGTGCTGTATCTTCTGGCTGGGAGAATGTAGGAAATTGTCTGAACCAGGATTCATAAGTTTTTTGGGATTTATGGGATTTAGACGGTTGTCTCACCCTGAAAAAAGTTGGCAGTTTTTAATGATAATCTTTACATAGCCCTAAATGCCCGCCCGGCACTGCCATTCGGACGGGAGCGAAATATTGTTTTCGATTTTAAATTACAGCCTAAAGCGCCTCTTTCATATATCCTACCATTTTTTTGTTTGAAACATCATGAGGGCCGCTCAGCTGAACAATGGCTGATAATTCGTGCGTGCCAGATGCTGCGCCGGGATTTGTGGCAGATAAGGTGATATCATAAGAATAGCAGATTCTTACTTTACCTTTTCCAAAACCCAGCAAAATATTGAGGGCATCAAAAACAGGTATGGATTGCCGTAATGACATCCCGAAACTAAATGAACCTGCCGTAATAGCACACCCGGGTAATATCTGGCTGACAGAACCCTGGTTAATGACTTGGATATTAGGATTAATGATCAGGTTACCAATATTTACAAATTCTCCTGCCTGGGCAACGAATTGTCTTTTCAAATCACCGTTCGGGTCGTTGTTAAAGGAGGCATTTGGGGTAAATAAATTATAAACGGCCAGTCCCAGGTAATACCTGTCATTATAATAGAGTCCGCCTGCTCCAAAATTCGGTATACCATAAGTAGACATATTCTGAGGATAGAAATGGGTTGCAGATGAAGCGCTTGTATCAAAAGTGGAATTGTTATAAATATATAATTTCTGAAACAAGGATGCATTCAATCCAAGCCGCAGATATGAACCAGAACTCATTTTCAACTCATATGCATAGTAAGCACTGATCGTATTGGTAATGAGCGAAGCATTATCCTGTTGATCACTCATCAACATCAGCCCTATTCCGCTGTTTATCTTCGGCAAACCAATATCAACGGACGCATCCGTTGTCAGGTTCGTAGTACCGGCAAGCAGCTGTGCCCTGATCTGGAATGATGCCCTCAAGTTTTCTTGAAACCCTGCATAGGCCGGATTGAAATACATGGGAGAAGTCATGGTTTGGGTAAAAATGGGATCGGGCAGAATGATAGTTTGAGAAAATACTGATTGCCAGCTTAATACAAATAAAACAAATGCAGATACCGTTAATTTCATCATATTATTGAAAGCTTTTTGAGAACAGGGGTACAAGTCAACTTCAAATTTAATAGTTAAATCACTTATGCCTCCTATTTGAAACAACTGAAAAATCCTTTACCGGGATTTTTCGCAATCAACTTTAACTATACCTTATCTTTGCAACAACCAAAATCAGATCAGATATGTCAAAAACAATACTTGTTACCGGTGCTACTTCAGGCTTTGGAAAGGCCATTGCTACCTTATTTGCTAAAAACGGCTATGATATTATCATAAATGGCCGACGTAAAGAAAGGCTTGCCGAACTGGAAACGCAACTCAAAAATGATTTTAAAGTTGAAGTTCTCTCTTTACCATTTGATGTTCGAAAAAGGGATGAAGTTATTGAAGCCATTAGTAGTCTGCAGGACAAATGGACCAAAATAGATGTACTGGTCAATAATGCCGGCCTGGCACAGGGATTATCAGATATCCAGGATGGCGATATGGACGATTGGGATACAATGATTGATACCAATGTCAAAGGTCTGTTATACGTCACACGCCAGGTTTCTCCTCTGATGATCAAACATAAAAGCGGACATATTATCAATATCGGTTCCGTGGCAGGCAAAGAAGTTTACCCAAAGGGAAATGTTTATTGCGCTACCAAACATGCCGTTGACGCATTGAATAAAGCGATGAGAATAGATATGCTTCCACACAATATTAAGGTTACAGCTATTAATCCGGGCCTCGCTGAGACTGAATTTTCAATTGTACGATTTCACGGGGATGAAGACCGTGCTGCCCAGACTTACAAAGGCTTTGAAGCATTGAATGCGGATGATATCGCAGAGGCAGCCTGGTTTGTAGCTACACGGCCTGCCCATGTCAATATCAATGATATGATCATTACCCCGACTGCTCAGGCGAGTTCGAGAGATGTTTTTAAAACCGAGGCGTAAGGCATAAGGGGTAAGGCGTAAGGCCGAAAACTTTAATATTCTATAAGCAATCATTGATAAATCGTTCGCGGATAAAGGGAAATATTCATTAAATAAATTGATTAATAAGGCTTTATGACTTACGCCTTATGCCTAACGCCTTACGCCTGTTTTTCAAGTCTTTTGCTTAATTTTGCACCGTTTTTCACAGCATTATCAGGTAATTAAATAAGGTGGCATTTCAACTTTTCAATAAAAACAATAAAGAAACCCCTCCCGAAAATAAAAAAATGGCTTTAAAATTTCAAAGGTTACAAGTTCATAATGTAGTAAGGGAAACCTCTGATGCCATCACCATTTATTTTCAAAACCCTGATAAAGAATTGTTTACTTATATCCCGGGCCAATATCTGACTCTCAGAACAGAGATCAATGGGAAAGCAGTCAATAGGGCGTTTTCACTATGCTCCTCTCCTATCACGGATGAACTTTTGGCCGTAACGGTTAAAAAAACACCAGGCGGACTTGTTTCGACTTATTTTATTGACAACCTCAAAGCAGGCGATTACCTGGAAGTAATGCCACCGATGGGCAATTTCACAGCAAAACTCAAGGATTACCAGGTAAAACATTATGTATTGATCGGGGCCGGCAGTGGTATCACACCGCTGATGTCTATCCTGAAATCCGTTCTTGAAGTGGAAAGCCAAAGTAAAGTGACTTTATTATTTGGGAACAGGAACGAAGACTCTATCATATTCAAAAATGCACTACAAAACCTCCAGGAAAAATATGCCGACAGGTTGAAGGTAATCCACTCATTATCTCAACCTACAAGCAATTGGGCAGGTACCAGTGGAAGGCTGAACAGAGAACATGTTAAATCAATATTATCTCCTGTTATTGAATCGGATAGCCTTGTTAAAGAATATTATATATGTGGCCCGTCAGCTATGATGGATGAGGCAGCGCAAGCTCTGAAAGAGATGCATACACCTGCTGAGAACATCCACCAGGAACATTTCTCAGCTCCTATATCTCATCCTGAAGATGAACCTGTAAAACAAGCAGTTGCTGCTGATATAAAACCTGGATCCGTAAAAGTGATCCTTGAAGGAAAAGAATATGATATCGTTGTAAAGCCCAGCGACAGCATACTGGAAGCAGCGCTCGACAATGACCTGGATCCCCCATATGCCTGTATGATCGGTTCATGCTGTACCTGCAAAGCAAAACTCATGTCAGGAAATGTAATCATGGACGACCGTGAAGGGTTAACCGATGAAGAAATTCGTGATGGTTTTGTATTGACCTGCCAGAGCCACCCTACAACCCCAAATGTGGTTGTGAGTTATGATGAGATTTAGGTAGTTTTAGCCTCTAATTAAACACATTCAAGATTTAATCGCATCGTAAAATGCTCAAATAGTTCCCTTTAGGTAAGGGCTAATCAGAGTAACCTCTAAATCTCCTAAAGGTTGGTTTGACTTTTTCCCGCATTTCCGGAAATGGAAGGGAGGTATGAAAGCTTTATGTTAATGACCTCTGTGCCCACAGTGATTTTGTCGGTAATGACTTCTACAATGGTGCGCTTGTTCTCAAAGGATAAATCAGGCCATCGAGTATAAAGGTCTTTGGCTTCTTGAAGGACGGTATCAGAGGACAGAAATTGTATTTTCAGAAAGTCCACGGAAGCTTGTAATTCCGGTATCTGGGCATCCAGTTGCCCCATCCGTTCTTCTAATGGTTTGTGATGCAACATGAAGTTATCTCTAGTGATTTCGCTATTGAGCCTCATATTTACTAAGTCGGACATTCGCTTTCTGTTTTTTTCTGCTTCTTCTGTTAAAACTCGAAGCAAGATTTCCTTTTCTTTTATTTCTCTGTTTTGATTCTTTTCATAAGTTATCAGATCAGTATCAGTGAGTAGAAATGTTTTCAATTGTGAATGGTAAATCTCGTCAAGATCACTTGCAAGGATTCCGGTTTTGCATTGTTTGCAGGAGAATTTGAGATTGCTGTGATAGACGTACATCTTTTTGCCGCAGGTGCAATGCACGAATCCTGAAAGGAGGTGGACTGAACGGGGGCCAGGCTTATGATACTTCTCCTTTTGCTCGTCTATTATCCGATTGCATTCGTTCCAGAGTTCTTCTTCAACAATTACCAGGGATTGCACATACATCCATTCGCTTTCAGGCTTGAATGTCCGTTTGCCGTCAGAAGTATGATTGTTGTAATTAACCCGCCGGATTCCTTTGGCTGTAGAATCCGTTAAGAGTACTCTGACAGTTGCATCACTAAAAAGGGTTCCATTCCTGGAGCGGTATCCCATTTTGTTTAGTTCATTGGCAACAGTTTTCTTGCGCTTGTATTTCAGGAACAGCGTATATACCAGCTTTCTGACGGGAGCCTCATTCTCATCCACAACCAACGCCCTATTCTCATACCTGTATCCATAGGGAGCCACGCCACCCAATGACTTGCCCATCTTTGCTCTAATGGGGATAGAAGCGGTAATACGTGATACGATCTCTTCACGCTCCCATTGTGCCATAGCGGCTATGATTGTGTAAAAGAGCCTTCCTGCTGGGGTGCTGGTATCAATTGATTCATGTAGGGAAATCAAGTCCGCTTCATTTCTGCTGAATATCTCTGCAAACTCAAGCAGTTCCTTGGTATTTCTGGCAAGTCGAGCCAGTTTTGAGAAGATAAGGCCTGTAACATGCCCATCTCTAATGTCTTTAAGCATTCGTTTGGCTTCAGTATGCTCCATGACCGTTTTGCCTGAGACTGCTTCAAGGTGATATACCTCTTGTACGCTCCAGCCTTTGCTTTCAGCATACATCCGTGCTCTGCGCTCATGGTGTTCCGGTGATTCTCCTTTTGCCTGGTCTTCAGTGCTGACACGAATCCAGATGCCAACTGGTTTTTTTGCTTCCATATTCTTTTGTTAATGTATTGTTTAGGCTGATTATATACCGTAAAGTTACAGAGAAAAAGAGAGGAGAAGATAGAAAAATGAACTTTTTCTCTAACTTTGATAAAAAAATATTATGAAAAATGTCAAGCTTGGAGATATAATAACTCTTAAATCAGGAAGCCCAAATTTAATCGTTGATTGGGTTGTCGATGTTACAAAAGACAAGAAGGCCGGTATCGACCCAAATCCTTTTCTTAAGATGAGCGGGATGCTTAAAACAGGAGATATTGCTATTAAATGGATGTTAGGTAATACAGAAGCAAAGGGTCAATTACCAAATGAAGCAATTCTCTTAGAAGGAGAAAAAATTACTGAAAATACAGAAAGTGAAATTACTTTTGGTAGTGTTGTTGAAAGGAAACTGGATAAAAAGAAAATGACAGTAATTTGGGTAATTGGTCAAACCAAGGATAACGGTGTTAAGAAAGTAAATGAGTTTTACATTGTTATGGGGCAACGCAAAGAAGGTGATCTTGTATGCGCTTGGTTTGAAAAGAATAAATTTGAGACTGGTATTTATCCCTTACATGAAGTGAAAAGTATAGGTTTTTGAGTATTTTTTCTGAATGGATTCAAGAATTAGCCCAGCATTTCACCTAACTAATTTCTGTTCGTACTCATGGTTTTTCTTTATCAAAGCTTGCAGGTCATCATATCGGCCAGTCGGGCTGTCGGCACTTGTTTCATTTAACCATTTAAAGTACGATTTCATCGTCTCACTATCATGTATTACGTTAAGTTGGTAACCAAATTCAAAATACACTTCCTTCATACTTATTAGTCCTTTCTTTTCATATAAAGCAATTTCGTCTAATGGACTTAAGAAATAATTATCAATCTCTCCAGAAGAATACAGCTTACGGGTTGTATCTGACAGAAGTCTATTAATTGCCTTATAATCCCTTTTTACTTTGAAGTAAACGAAACTATCAGGAAAAATTCTGTTCTCCTTACTTGTGTCGACTTTAAACAACAGTAATTTATTTTCAAGTAACATTGTCAAATCTCTTTCATCATTTGTGAAAAAGCGTTGATTCATTGTCTCTATGAACGTGGCATCGGTAGTTTGCTTTAAGCCAACAAGTTGGTTATACCCTAATACTATAAGTATTAAACTTAATATTGTCCCAATCATAGTCCAAAAGGCACTCCGATCAATTTTTTGTTGTGAACCGCTTAATAAATGCAATATTGCAGTTAGTAATCTATAAATTTTATTTAACATATACTTTTTGCTCCACCTTTTAAATTCTTGTAAAACTAAAGAATCTAAATCAATAGCGGTCACTTTCTTTCTCCTGTTTCTGTATTGTGAATCGAATCTTTGGACAAACAGCTTCCAACAAACTACTTCGTTAGAATCCACTCAAGCCATTTTCCAGACTGTGGAAATTGTCGGTGTTATTTGCCTAGTAATCAGTTTGATATTCTTTGGTATTAGCATATTACTTAAGCGAATTAAAAATAGAAAAATCGCGATTTACAATCTAGCAAAATTGCTAAGAGAAGTTATTGAAAATGAAAATAGAAACTTCGAAACAGAAAAGCTATCTTATTTTAATTTGCTTGATTCCATGCGCAGGGATCTGGACAAGCCACAGCCAAATCCAGTTAATAGTAAATGGAGGATATTCAATAACTATCTCATGCAGCGAGTACAGTGGGCGCAATTATCCAAGCCTATAATGTCGCACAACTTTTTTATGAAATAGGGTAACTGTTTTACAAATTTCTGTCACAATAACAATAACTAAAAGTGCTATAACAATATCAAAAAGGACATTTATGTTAAAAAATGACTCTGTTTTGGACGGTACAAATTCTGTAAAACGCCTTGGATTCGATAATATTAGTACTCAACTTGCAGCCATAATAATGTGTAGTATTCTTTCAAAATGTCATATTTTAACTTAATACAAGAGAAATGAAAGCAAAAAGAAAAAATCCGGCAGCTATAGTTAAATTCATATTGACTAACACAATCCTACTTTTTTTGGCAAGTTGTAATGGAAGTCTGCACGAAAAAAAAGAGATTTCTTTGGAAAACAATGTGCAGCAGATAACTGCATTCAAAGCCCATGTTAAACATATTATAATTATTTATCAGGAAAACTGGAGTTTTGATGGGCTCTATGGGCGTTTTCCACACGCCAATAATCTATCCAATGCCACGAATTATAAACAGAAAGATTCACTTGGTAATTTGCTGACCCAACAAGGTTACCCAAAGCCATATATTGATCCAGATACTAAAAAACCTGATTCCAAGTTCACGGCAGCAAATACACCCATGTATCCATATCGATTAGATAGTCTTGGGATAATGGTGGATTCAAATACAGGAGACATTGTGCACCGCTTTTATACTGAACAATTACAAATTAATAATGGGGCAATGGATAGATTTGTAGCGTGGAGTAACAATCCAGGGCTTGTCCAAAGCTATTTCGATGCATCTAATTTGCCGGAGGGTAAATTAGCACAGCAATATACAATGTGCGATAATTTCTTTCATTCCGCATTTGGTGGATCATTTCTAAACCACATGTGGTTAGTTTCAGCAAAGACACCACATTGGTCAGGGAATCCTCCTACAGAAATGTTATCCCATCCCGCGGATCATTCCCATCCAAAGGTGTACGACAACGCACTGGATCCAAATGGTTATGCAATTAATACCGTGTATTCTAAAAATCTTATACCTTATTATGTTAATAAAGAAAGTGCAAGTCTCATGTCATCTCTCAACGATAGTACTATTGCCGATAGGCTTATTGATAAAAAAATAACATGGTCATGGTATTCCGGCGGATGGGATTCAAGATATGATCCAATTGTAAGTAAGGCAAATCAATTTCAATATCACCATCAACCATTCGCATACTATTCACGATCAAATAGTTCAGCATATTTGAAAGACGAAAAGGAGTTTTATAAAAAATTACATTCTGACTCTCTTCCGCAAGTATGCTTTATAAAACCTGTCGGTATTTACAATGAGCATCCACAATATGCCACCGTAAAAGCTGGACAACAGCATGTTGCGGACTTAATAGATTCAATTAAAAAAAGTAAATATTGGTCCGAAACTTTGATTATTATAGCGTATGATGAAAATGGTGGCAGGTGGGATCATGTGTCTCCTCCCACTTCAGTTGATACTTGGGGTCCAGGTACAAGGGTTCCGGCTATACTTGTTTCGCCATGGTCAAAAAGTGATACTTTAAAAAATCGTATTGATCATACTCAATATGAAACCGTATCGATACTTAAAACCATTGAAGTGCTCTTTGACTTACAGCCCTTGTCAAATAGGGACAGAAGAGCGCAGCCAATGTTAAGCTCACTCGAATTTGATAAGAGAAAAGATTAGATATGGGAATACAACCTTTTAAAAAGAAGCTCTACAATTAAATTAGAGGGAAAGGACTAATACAATGGATATTACTTCCAAATGCATTTGCATTAAGGTTTTCTGATAAATTTACCTAAAGAATGAAGTGGGAAGAATTTTGGTCAGCTTTCAATGATGTAGTACACCTTCTTCATTTTATATCCAGTTATGGACTGACAGCTTTCTTTTGGATTGTATTTATTGTCGTAGCTTTTTCATTGATCAAATCCACAATACAGGGTAAAAAGCGACAAAACATCCGTAGAGCAATTATGGACAAGGGACTTAAAAGATCATTAGAGATTTATGAGCGTGAAATGAAAGATCAAGATGATGCGAAAAAGAAGTAACCTTCACGATAAAATCAACTGAAGATACTTCCAGGAAGGTACTTAGCGAAGCCAACAAAATCAAAACTAATATTTATTCACAAAAGATGAAAATGGTTGCCAAATCAGTTATCGATTCAGGGAAAGGGAGAAAAATATAATAAATGGCTATTTCATTTCATCTTTTATAAATTTGACAAAAATCTTAAACATGAAAGATTGCATTTTAGGATTGGATATCCAGGAACCAGATATTCAACCACAAGAAGGAACTACAATAAAGTATTTTAATAAAGCGATCGGGAAAGTCATCATTGCTCATCCAACTTTCATTGCCTTAGAAAATGATTTAAAAAGCTGCACAAACTATTCAGACCAGTTACGATTCATAATTGCAGGCATCTGCAGAAATGCACATGAAAAGCAAGAAGAGCCGCCATTAATAGATTCCCAATTCTTATTAAGTGGCTATAAACAGTTAAATATCCTCAGTGACTTTCAAGGTAAAGTACAACATATTTTAAAATACATGTATGATCACGGTGGAAATGAAAGCGCTAAATTTGAGTTTCGCTCTTTATCAGGCGGCATATTAGCATATACAAACCCAGAAGAATTTAACAGAATAATGATCTACCTAATTGATAACTACTTAATAGATGTCGCAAAGTCTGATTCCTTTGGCCGAGGTCTTGATGTTTCATATAGGGGTGTAAAGTTAACTACTCTTGGGGTTGAAAAAGTCGAGGAGACACTGCCCAAGATACCTCTTATTAGTTTAGTTAATGATGAAATAACTACAGGCAATCAGGAAGTTGATGACAAAATAATGCATGCTAAAGACTTGTTTTTCAAAGAGCATGCAACAATGAATAATAAGCGATCAGCTTGTGAATCTCTAAGCTATATATTGGAACCTTTGAGAGAGGATTTAAAAAAATATTTTTCTTCAAGTGATGTAAGTGATTTCTTTAACATCGTTAACAATTTTGATATTAGGCACAATAAGGACAATACGAAAAATTTGGAGCACGAGGAGCAGCTAGAGTGGGTATTCTTTTCCCTTCTTAATACTATAAACGTTTATGTTAAGCTTGAAAAAAAATTTAAATAATGCGGTACTTTCCTAAAAAGAGATCATTTGTTTGTCTTTACTGCAAAAATGATATTCCTGAAGTGGTTTATAACTACTCAAATCAACAGTTTGGATTACCCCTCTGTAGAATGCACCAAGACCAATTAAAGCCTGGACTTGAAAAAGCTACAGAGGCTTCACGAAAACTCTTCATTGCCCTGCTTGAAAGGAATGTTCCTGCCCATATTGAAAAATTTGACGGGTTCAAGCATATAGACATAGCTATCCCTAAAGCCAGAGTAAATATTGAAGTGGATGGGCAACATCATAATTACAACCCGAGACAAGCATTATCTGATTTGCAGCGAACCCTTTATTCTTTTCAGAAAGGATACCTTACTTTAAGAATTCCTAATTCTCTCATTTACGATAATCTGCATCAGAATGCAGACTATATAGTTGACTTTCTCAATGAAAGTCCAACTCAAATTGATTAGGAAATGTATAAAGAATGCTTTTTTGATTGTGTCATAAAAAACTCAAAATGAATCAAAAACTTTTTAAGGATATCCCTATAGCTCGTTTTCTAATTCCCCACGTGCTAAGTTTGAAAAATTCGAATCCGAGAGCAATTGAAACAAACATTGCGAGGCTTAAATCGAACATAAGCAAGGAGATTGAAAAAGAGCCAGATGGCTTGATCAAAGACTTTGGGGATATTTTCACCTGGTATGCAAATATTGACTATCAGGAGTTATTCAATAAGACTGCCTTAGAAGCTAATGGCATTTTAAGTGAATTATATCGGAAGGCGCCGCAAACCAAAATGCTTTATCAGTTGATTAAGGAAGTCGAAGAGAAAGTACCTTATATTTCATTAATAATATTTGCTCGTTCTGGCCTTTTACAAAATATCAATGGTGCCATGTACGCATATTCTGCATATTTGGATGTAGACAAATATCGCGGAGAATCTCGAGCAGTAACAATTTTAAAATACTATGCCTCAGTGGTTGAATCTGTTTACAAAAACTATTTGTGTGTCATTTGGGACTTAACCAGAATTGTAATAGACAAGCCATTACCCAAGAAGTATCCCGACTTAGGGGCAATGATTAAGGGCATCCTCGAATCTAAGAAATTAGATGAAAAAATCAAGTCATTGGTCAATCCCAAGGCAGCACTATATAGAAACGCAGGGATTCATTTACGATACAGATATATGCCAGAAACAAAGGGGCTTTCATTATGGGATGAAAACCACCCTCCTGAATTAGTTTTGCCTAAAAAACTTTTGAAGCAAGCAACAGACATGCACATCCTATCTACTAATTATTTATGGGACATAGTGGGAGTTTACAATCGAAAGATTTTTTGGTTCGATAGCGGGTTAGGAGAGATTTTTCATAAGAATGCCCTCAAGCTCAAGGAACAGGATGATGAAGCCGTTCTAATGGTTGAATCCAAATTGCAAAGTCTATTTAAAAAAGCGAATAACAACATTTCCCAAATACAACATAAAGATTAGATATGGCTGTTAATCAATCAGAAGAGTTTGTAGAGAAATTATGTTACCAAACCTTTCTTAAATTTTGGAGTTATGCTAATCCGCTGTTAAGAAAGGGAAAGGAGTTAACAGATGTGCTAATTGTGTGCGATCCCTACATCATTATATTTTCTGTAAAGGATATAAATATCAAAGAAACTGATGATGTAGAACAAGATGCTGAACGCTGGCTCAAAAGAGCAATTGATGCCTCCGCAAAACAGATTTATGGTGCAGAGAGGATGCTATCAATGTCTGATATAGTGCTATTAAGCGATGGAAAAACAGAGATCAAGCTTCCACCCAAAAAAGAAAGAATAGTTTTCAGAGTTGCCGTAGCATTAGGCAGAAAAGAAACGTTCCCTTTGAAATTTGGAGATTTAGGAAAAGGATATGTGCACGTATTTGATCAAGATTCATTTGACAAGGCTTTAATTGAACTTGACACAATTTTGGATTTTGTTAAGTATCTTCAGCAGAAGGAAAAGCTTATCAAAAATAACACAATAATCTTGTCTGCTGCGGAAGAAGATTTCTTAGCCTATTATCTGGATGGAGAAGGTCAGTTTCCAGAGAATGGCTTGGTGGTTTTAGATCAGGGGCTTTGGTCAAGCTTTGAAAAAAGTGAGAAGCAAAAGAGATGGCAGGAAGAAATCAAAATCAGCGCATTATGGGATAAGTTTATTAATCAAATGTCTGATGATTTTTTTGGCAATAGATTAGATTTTCCCGTTTCCCGGGAAGAACTAGAAGAGATTTTGAGAGTAATGGCTAAAGAAGATCGAATTAGCAGAAAGCTTTTATCAGAGTTGTGGTTTGATATTATTAACAAAACTAAGCATTCTAAAGTATTTACAAGAGCAGTTAGGTCAGAAATCTCTGGGTCATTTGTATATGTTTTCTTAGCAAGACCCATTGATACAGACCGCGAATTAAGAAAAAAAGAACTATTGTTACGTTGTCTTATTGCAAGAGGCCGAAATATGGATTCACAAAAAATTATTGGAATTGGAACAGAGACTGTAAATGGTATTGGTAGCTCATTTGATTTAGTTTTGCTCGACCTGCCAGAGTGGAATCAAAGTCACCAAAAAGCATACGAATTGGCATTAGAAGAACTAGGAATTGACCAACCTCCAATTTATCGATCTATCAAGAATTCGTTCTAAGAAAGTATTTGAATGGGTCCGACAATATACTTTTGCTAGGAGGTATACTTCAACAAAATTCAATTTTCTACATGGGCTGAGAAGAATTGACCCCTCAAATGCAATGAATTATATAAGAGGGATTTTTGTTAGCTTTGGTAAGATATTCACACCTAACTAAATAGTATGATTTATTTAACAGAACCCCCTCAACCCATGGAATACAGTGAAATTGGCAAAAGCATTTTTCTTATCGCTGTCGGTGCTTTAATAAGTCTCCTTGTTGTATCTTCAAAGGAAGCTTGGAAAGAAAGAAGAAGACTGAAAGATGTCAGAATGGTGCTTTTTCATTTCTTATTGCGTTGGAGACATGGAGCACTTGAACAAGTAAAAGAATTTGAAACAGCTCTTTCACGCTACGATTTGCATATTAAAGAAGAAACAAAGCCAAAGGAGAATATAAACGTAATAAAGCTTGAAATGGGAGTGCCGGGAACGAGGACAGATATTTTGCCAACACAAATAAAAAGGTTGGACCTTAGAGATATATATAAGATATTAGTTAACAAGATCGATAAAAAAGAACAGCGCCAAAGAATACTTCCTGAGTTAATTGACTATAGCGAACTTTCGGGTTTTCTTTTTGAAGAAATCCAAAAATCAACTTCAGAATTCATTTTGCAATTTGATACCAGACTTGATGCCTTGACCGACACATTTCAAGAAATTGAAGACACGATAAGAGGGTTTATAGTAGCTCATAATTCAGATAGCACCATTTTCAAATATGTCTCAACTTTAAAAAAGATTAGTGATATTAATATGGCATTTGACGCATTAAAGGATAGGAGTATTCAGGTTAAATTTAGTGCTGTTATCAATCCTCTTTTTGAACTGTCCGGCGACCCAGAGGATTCATTATCACCTGAAGCCAACAAATTATTCCCTTTAGCAAATAGTTTTCTCTTTCAATATAACAAGTTGTTTTATAGGATGCAGAAATATCACAGCGATCTTGAATTTTGGATAACTTCCTTAAATAAGACTGTTGAAATAATCAATAAAACTTTGGCTATTGAATATCCAAATGACCTACAATACCCAATTAAAGACTGATAAATTTTAAGAACATGTTATTTGCAGAAACTTTAGCCGCTTTGCATCCAAGCGTTGAGCAGGCAACGGAGGAATTATTTACTGTTGCCTTTCGCAATCAAACACACCCTCAAGATTTGCTATTGGTCAATGAAAATGCAGGACCCAATAAGATAGAAATTACCAATCCCCATTTGGTTGGAAGGGTAAGCGGCTATGGATATGGGACGGGAATTGAAGGATTTGTTGAGCAATGCCAATCAAAATTTTACAGTGGGTATGTCAATACAACCTTTTCAAAGGTTCAAGTTATGCAAGACATAAAAACAAGTCAGGAACTACAGCAAACGGAAGAAAATTCAATACACCTTGAACTACTGTTATACCTTAAATTTTGGGAATCCGAGTCCATTTTAAAAAAGCTATTTCAACTTACAAGATTGGCAATGGGACAAAATTTTGATTGGAATTTTAATTTTGAAGAACAAACATTACACCAACTAATTAGGGTTGATATTCGTGATAATCTGAAAGAAATTTGTCCGTTAATGTATAACCTAATAGAAAAAGCATACCTTTCTCAATTAAGGCATGTAGCTGCACATTCACAGTATTATTTCTTCTTCAATACCAGGATGATGCATTTTTCAAACTATGACCCAGCAAAGCATAATATTTTAAAAGTAATGTCTTTTGATGATTGGGAACCTAGGATACACAATGTTGCACTTTTATACAGCGAACTCAACAGATGCACCCATAAGTATCACGAAATCTATAAAACAAAAGCCATTAGCAATAATAACAAACTGGAATTGAGAGATTGGGAGGGTGGGCCTCGTATA
Source organism: Bacteroidota bacterium (assembly GCA_013288555.1). Taxonomy (GTDB): domain Bacteria; phylum Bacteroidota; class Bacteroidia; order CAILMK01; family CAILMK01; genus JABDEJ01. The sequence goes on from JABDBQ010000029.1 coordinate 27,040, forward strand.
TTTCAATATGATAATAACTATGACCGCTGGATTACTCCGCAATAATATGGTGAATCTTAAGTTATTCGCTTTTTTATTAATGATTCAATTTCTCTTAATCCAAGATATGATTTTCCAGGTAAATATTCGAGTTTTCTGTAGCTTATCCCATCTGCGGGGTATCCACGCAACAAAACAATTCCTTCTTCAATTCGGTAACCATTGAAAAGATTTTTCTGAACCTCCCCTATAATTTGGTTTGCACATTTCGTTAATTCCTCAGTTAATTCACAGATTAAAATGTCATGCACATCCTGCTCTCTGGCAGTTTTAACTTGTTTGCGATATAAGGCAGTCGTAATCAAATAATTCTCATCAGGATCTTCGCAAACCCATATGTCGAATTCGTTTAAAAAATCCTCTAAAACATTGTTAAATTGTTGAAAAGCAGATTCTAAGTCTGGGTACATCTTTGGCCATTGTCTTGAATCCAAGTATCTATGAAGTTCATTCAATTTGTTCCATTGAGGTTTACTGATTTTAGGAAGACGATTTAATATTAGCCACTCAGTCCAACTTAACCATCCAGAAAGATTTCCAAGTATTTCCCATTTTTCGACTACTATTGCATAATACTCAATATTCTTTTGCTTTACATCATCCACTTGGAATTTTTCTATGACCAATTTTTCATGGTCAGATTTCATTTTTCTCAGTTCTTCGGCAGAAAACTTACTTACGTCACTGTCAATTAATTTGTGATGATTTCTACATAAAAGGATTAAATTTTCATATGAATTTATCAAATCTGAATTGTAATCTGATACGTATCTTGGGCCGCCTTTTTGCCCAGAAATAATATGTGCAACTTCTCCTATAGAGACAATTCCGGAACTTAAACTATTATCTGTTAATTCTATGCCGCAGTCAGGGAATGAACATCTATTTGCAGCTCGGCCCCAGAGAGTTGTTCTATTTAATAGGCTAACCATATTTAGCGATTGATTTACAAATATATGACTATTCAACATCCCGTGCCAACAGAGCAATGCCTTATTCCGCTGCCCTTCATTACGTCAAAGCTCTGTTGGCACTACCACAGTAGCTATATCCACCCTTTGTGATTCTCCACCTATGGACAGGTTTAAAGGTGTGAACTCCAAAAGGGGAAATACAAAAAGACATGCCAAGCCATGGCATCCCTTAAAGCTACGCAATAACAGATGCCATGCCCTCCGGGTACTATCGTAGCTTGTCATGCTTTTCATTTCTCTTTCTCCGTTCACGACAGCCTCCTTTGTCTGCACTGTAGCTTTGCTCATTACGCTGTGTAAGCGCTTCGTTCCTCAGCACATTACTTCGCTCATTCCGCAAGCACCAGTACATCCACCGGCTGTCCTCATCTTTGCTCGCCTGCCGAGCTTCTGAGGCTGCGGACTATGGCGCACACTGTTTATTATCTTTTATATTTCGGTGTGCGCCATAGTCTTTGTTGCAAGCAATAGTTTGCTCCCGTGCTGACGCACTCCCTGCAAACACCTCATAAGCTACTCGCAAGAGGCGAGCAACTGTTAAGAAACTTGCAATTAATACCAAACATGCTATATTATTGTCAATAAGCTCTTTGACGTGATTTATTGGTGCACTCATGTCCTCATTAATCCGTTTTTAGAGCTTATTATCTACTTTGTTTTGTTGATTAATATCCTGGGAATATGAATCCACCAATAAATTTAAATTATGAAAAGGGTTCAATTATTCCTATTAACAAGCCTGTGTTTATTAGCTACACTGGGTAAATGTAAATCTTTCATCAGTCGGAATCCATCTCACAATGAGGACTTAGTAAGTTTGATTTTTTCTGACGAAAGTTTTAATTGCCAAATCTGTCAAAGCGATTGCCTTGATAAAAAAGTTCTGCAAATGATTTCCAAGAAAGGTAGTTGTATTGGAACGGTGAAAATTGACACATTTTACCAATTTCAGGTCATTAAAATGATCAGATCATTCAGATTCTCGAATAATAGAGTTGTCACCATGAGTTACAGCTTATTAGAAGATCCAGATGGCAATACCGTGGAAGTGGATACATTCATCACTTTATATTCGCATTATCTGTTCAGTGACCAGGATACTTTAAGAGCATTTGACCCTAATAAGCTACTGGAATGTAAAATATCCTGGCACGGGAAATTAATTGCAATTGGCAACAAACTTAAATTAGACCCAGCCGGGATTGAGGCTAAAGTAGTAGATGAAGCAATAAGCAATAATGATTTACGGCTCAAACTTCGCAGTGAGAGAATGATCCTGTCTGATGATCCGATTGCAATTCGCTATCAAAAAGAAATAGATGGTATTATTGCATTTTTGAGAAAGCATCAAAATTAATGATGGGGGGGCTAATTACGGCCCCCTTTTGCGTTTCCATTTGTAAATATATAAATTAGAACAGTTAATACACATATCCTTCTTTCTGGCATGTCCCGAATATTCTTGCGAGGATGATCATAAATAGAAAGCATTTCTCTAATTTGTTTTTCGTTAACCTCTGGAATTGCAATACCGTGGCCAATGGCTTCCATGGTGGTTGTAATAGTTCCATTGTTAACATTATACATATTAGATTGCAAAACTGCTTTTGCACGTTGCTCAGAAAGTATAAAATTTAGAGTTTCTGAAGAATAATCTGCATGTAATGAATCAGCTATTCTCTTTAAATTTTTATAAACTTCAATCTGTGAGGGTGTTCCGTCGCTGTAGATTCCTTGTGGATCGGAATAACCATCAACTTTTATTGAAACTATCCACGTTGCTTTGGGATGATGTTTCAAATAATTATGAATGATCCCATTAACGTTGAATGCAATGGTATCGTTATAAGTCTTTATACTACTTTTGCTTCTATAGTTCAGCTGGAATTTTCCATCATCAAAAAATAGGCTAAAAGGCAATAATTTTTTAAAAAGTTTGGTGTTGTCTAATACAAATCCTATTGAGTTACTGACTTCTCCTTCTTTTTTATATGTATTAGCCACATCTTTACCTAAAATTGCTTCCAATTCATCCATTTGCTCTAATCTCATATAGATTTGTTCTATTTCCTTATTAGTTTTAGCTTCGCCAATATCTCCAATCATTTCAGTTCTTTGAACTTCGAGATCTTTTATTCTAAATTGGAAAGTTGATCTTTTTATATCATTATTAACTATATTTGAATCAATTGCATCAATACTATCTGAGACTGCCGAATTTGTAAAGTAAGGATCTTTCCATGAACCTATTTCTTGAAGATTAGATTGGTCCGTTTTATTTTTTATACTCGCTACAGAATCTGATTGCTTAATTCTTTTTATAGAATCCAATTTCAATTCTATCGCAGAAATTTTTTTCATGGCTTTATTTTGATCTCTGATCAATTCGTTTTTTGGCAGCTCGCTTTTTTTACCAATTGTTGAAATCCAATTATGTGATATGCATCCATGTAGTGAAATCATTAGCAAAAAATAAAATCCAGTGTGCAAATAAGAAGATTTCATTAATAGTCGCGATATTTAATAAGCTCCATTATCTTTATAGATAGCACTTTCAGGTTATTGAATTTTTTAACATCTTCCAAGCTCCAATCATCTTTATCACATGAATTTAATTCAAGATAGAGTTTACTTACTTCCTGCCCAACAACAGTCGTTGCAGGATCATGAACCTTTATTCTTTTTTCTTCAATTGACAAGGAATCAAACTCGCGAATTTTGCGATACAATTTATTAAGTTTAACATCATTTCCTACAATTATGTCGGAGGTGACGTTTGCTCTTTTGTTAACCACCGTATCCAATTTGATTCTAATTCCATTATTGCTAGGCAACATTACAAGTAGACCCTTTGCACTTTTCCCATTATATTGGAATTCTAAATTCAAATGGTTTAATGGTTGGACATCTCCATTTGTAATTACTTTCAGAACAAAAGAACCTGATTCATCAGTTATAACCTTCTGTTTATTTTCTTCTAAGGCAAATACAACAACATTTTTTAATACCGTATTATTGGCATCTGTGACAACGCCATCGACCTTTATTGGAGTTGAATTGAATTTCGTTAAATAGATTTTTAGCCGCTTCCATTCAGTCGCTTCATCAGGGATTGTGTATACGAATACATCCGAATAATAAATGCTATCTGAGAATATAAGTTCGACTACACTTCCAACGTGGTATGCATCACTTAGATCAATCATAAATCTGCCATTTTTATAATCAATATGTCCACGCAAACCAAGAGAAGTAGTGATCGAGGCATTCTGAGACAAATCAAGAGCGACAACATTTATAGGCATATTATCGCTATTTATTTTCTTAAAGAACTGGCCTTCAAGCTTTATCCCTGCGTTGGCAGTGGTTAAAAGAAATAATAGAACAAAAAAAGAGAATAGTTTTTTCATATTAATATCCAGATAAATTTAACTCAGGATTTAAGTCCGATGTCAATGTTACATACGTACTTTTCAATTCATTGTTTTTTAATATATTAACCCTTATTATCTCGTTTACCTGTGCTTTTATTTTCAAACTTACCATACCTAAGTCATCTATTTGTGCATCTAACTTTTGATTATTTATCTTTGTCCAGATTTTCAGTCCCTTTGAGCTTTTTACATGTCCTGTTATAGTATAGTGATTGTACAAACGCTTCTCATGATTTTTGTTTTTAATTCCATTCAAGGTGTCCTTAAGTCTTTTTGGCTGAACTATTATTGTGGATTTCCTTGGATCAATGGACTCTCCTTGGTTCGGATTTTTTCTTGTATCCCAATTTAATAGCAAATATAAGGCAATGATTATTGCCAGTAATAAGCTAATCCACCGAACCAATTTTATGATATTGCCGAATGTTTTGTAATGTAAATGCTTCCTAATAAGTTTAGCTTTTAATTCCGCCGGAATATCTTCAGTTGTGACTGTTGTTCCGAAATCATTTAATCGCATCTCAAGTATTTTTACCCGATTCTCAGAATCTATTTTATCCAATTCTTCAAGGTTAGCTAACTCCTTGTTTTTATATAATTTAACAACTGTAACAAGTATATTTGTAATAATAAGAGCCAAAAGTGCCAATAATGTTTTGGGTTCCTTTGTTAGGTCAAGAATCCTTAAAAATCCAATTATAGAGATGGAGGCTTGCACATTTTTAGTTTTACTAACTCCTTAGTACATTTCATATCAATGCATTGCAAATATACGAAGGAATAACTACAGTATTTCGGCAGTGGCAAATAAAAAGCATATCATTTATTGATATGCTTTTATAAAATATTTTTCAAAACGGTAACATCTCATCATCGACCCAATCTAGAGCCTGGTCCTCATTGAAAGGCGTACCCATGACATAATCAACCGCCTCCTGCGCCATGTACGCCGCAGTAAAAGCAAGTTTAGAATTCTCCCTAAATCGCTCTATCCAATACTGGACGTAGTAGGGTTCATAATGTAGCTTGACTTCTATTCCGGTAACAGAACGCAAGTACCCACGATCCTATTTTAGTGATAAGTTCCTCAAGACCATTTTCTGCTAATTCCATGAGGCCAAGCCTTGTTTGGTGTTGCGTCATGGAGATAAGCTGTTTGTAGAATAGGGCATAGTATTCATGCGAACCAATGCAATCCATTGGAGGCATGTGTATGACATCCTCAGAGAGTAAATAATACGAAGGTTCCGGCTCATGAATAAGCCTCGGACAATGACTCAGTTTGGAAAGCATCTCGTGAATGATTTCAACAGGCTCCTTTTTTGGCAATACTTTGGGTATAAGTTTTTTTGGAATGTCCACATACTGCGAGACGTTGAATAACTCATAAGGGCGGCGGAGGGAACGGAACCCAATGCCATCTATTACCAGATGAGGCTTTTCGCCTTTGTAAATGTAGGCGCCAAGCCTGTCAATCTGCCGTTCCGTTAGAAAGTAATTTTATTCATACCCATGGGCAGCCAACATAAGAACATTGATTGCCCGGTATGGCCTGTTCATCAATAGGTTTGACGGTATTCCTCCATCAGTCCATGAAGTATGCCAGCAACAATGCCTTGTTCTAAAAGTTCTATGATCTGGTCTGTAACCGCGTCATGGACGGAATGTTTCGTTTGTACTGTTTCCATTTTTACACTTATTAATTGTTAATGAATATTTACTTCCAGTGTAAAATTTTGAAGGAGAGAATATAATAGGGGAAAAGATGCTGATGCGAGCAACTATTCATTCATGATTGAAGCTAAGGCCACCGCTTCAAACACTTTTTCAAATGGGCTACTAGGCAGGTTCTTGGATGGGCATTTATACTTTTTATTGCCTTTTCATAATATTCCTGCAATTCAGGGAATTGATTCGCAAGATGTTCAATCATTGCTTCTTTGGTGGCGCAGGGAAAGGCCTGTTCCAGTTCTTTCAAGGTGAAAGTTGCAATGGACAAATCTTTCTTTTCAGCAAGCTTTTGTATTGCATTGGTCAACTCATTCAAAGCCTTCGATGTACGGGAAGCATGTGGAATCTTTACTCCAATACTGGTCACGCCATAGTAAGCTATGATCTGCTTTAAGGTAGATAGAATCCAATTCAACTTTATTTTAGACCACGTTCCGCTAAATGTTTTCAGTTGCCATTCCCTCAGTTTGCCATCTTTGAATATGGCAATCCCTACAGTACGGGTGCCAGGGCTGATACCCATCACCCTATTTCCTGTATCCATATGTATTAACTACTGAATTGAAATAGGCTGCCTTGTTTAGAATGTCATCTTTGGAAAGGACGTATTTTAGCTTACTTAGTAAAAAATCTTTGTCCACCGTCTTGGCAAACTTGAGGTATAGGGGAAAGTTTTCCGGCTCATTCAGAGCCTCAGACAGTTTTTTAGCTAATTTGTATTCTTCATTTGGGGTTAAGTATTTATAGTGGTTTTTAGGTTCTTACTTTTAATAGTATCGACTTTATCGATATATTTATTTAAAATAAATATATCGATCGTTATGGGATCACTCACTTTCTTCTTGGTTGCTTTCTTTGTTTTCTTCATCGTTCATTTCCCGAAACAGCTTCAGACGCCCTGTTACATACCTAATGTTTTCCTGGTGGGCATCTTCATTCAGTTCATCCTTTGATACTTGCAACAGAATTGACAACCTATCAAGGAATTTGTAATCTGGCTCTATCGCACCCTTCTCCAGTTTTGATATTTTTGTGGGATGTAGTTCCAATATCCAGGAAATATCCTTCTGTTTGAACATCGAAGCCTTCGGTTGTATCTAAAATTGATTAGTGGTTGTCGACCTTCAGCCATACCTTCATTGTCAAGGAATTGAAGAAGGAATATAACGGAGGAAAAGATGTCAGAATCAGCAACTTTTGTGAATAACTTTCCCCACTGATAATGTATGGATACCGACCGTTCCATACTGAGGGTAGCAAGTGAATGACAAAGAAAAAGAGATGCGAAAAATATGATTTTTCGTATAATGCACGTATTGCTACTGTTTTCAGATTAACAAATTTATCGCAAGCACATAAGGCACCAGAATGTCATATATATATATATGACATTCTGTGGAAAACTTTTATCCCTCCGCAGGGAGAATATCAAGGAAGCAGAGCGTTTGGAAGACAGCATGTTGTAAGAATTACTTACAAAATGCCAATAAGGATATAAATTAGCAAAAAAAATAAAGCGGGCGCACTGCGCGGCTCTATTTCCACAACCATGTATAGGAATGAAATTTATCTTAACCTAAGTAATAATATATTTTTACTTTCCCTTTATAGGCTTTTGAAGAATTACAAGAGGTGGCGTCAAAATCAGGCGTTATAGTCTTCCGAAAGTATCCTCCTTCTCTATCCTTGCTCGGTTGGGTATCTTGACTGAATTGAATGATTGGTTTTTTCACACTCATTTTTTCTTTTCTTTTGAAGTTGAAACTTTGGGAGGCGATTCTTTACCTGGTTTAGAAATAGATTTAAGATTAGGTGGGGTTTTTTTGGCTTCATTGATCTTTTCCTTAGGCTTGTGCATATCCGTTATTTTTTGGTTTTAGAAGTATTTGAATTATTT
>JABDBQ010000030.1:0-32748 GCA_013288555.1 Bacteroidota bacterium
GATACATACAGTTTTGAGAAAGATGCCATTGCAAAAATCAGAAAATTCGTGATATCCGCTTATTTTACAGCTATAGCAAAGGGGCAAAAGTCCAAAAAAGCATGTCAACAAAGAATCAAGGAACTTATTGAAAGACAAGCCAATTTGATCGATAAAAATGCGGAAGGCGTAATAAATGACATGCTTCTGAAACGACATTTAGACACGATTGAAAAAGAAATAGATGACTTAAAAAGCAAAATATTTGAAACTGAGACTGATTATGGAGATGTCAAAGAAGCTGTTGATTTGGCTGAAATGTACCTATTAAAACCAAGTTTGGCATGGGAAAAAGCCAAATTGAGAAATCAAGTTAGATTACAATGGTTCCAATTCCCCTCAGGGATCACCTTTGACGGGGAAAAATTTGGAACTCAGGAAACATCCTTAATTTTTAAGGACAAAAATGCTTTTTTAGAGCAGATTTCTTCTAAGGTGCCCCTCAGTATTGAGTTTTGGAACTCATTTATAAGGGAATGCAACGTTTTAAAAGGTATTCTATCCCAAAATACGGATTAATAATCTGATGTCTATTTTCAAGTTGAGTCGGTTATTTTAAGCCCAGTGCCTTTTTGGCTTTTGCTATGTCCCTGACATTCGCCTCATGCATTTTCTCATATAGATTAGTCATGGTAGTTTTATACAACATCGCCATCATAAATACATGCCTGGTATTTTTTGGCATAGCTTGGGAATTTTCCCACTTCTCAATGGTTTTAGGAGAATTAACACCTATTTTATTTGCAACTTCCTCTAGGGATAACCCTTGTTTTTCACGGTAATACCTAAGATTATTTGGAAGTTTATGGGAGTCATTATTCTTTACCATGCTTAATATAGCCGCTACCTGAGCTTGTGTGTAGCCTGCTTTCTCCCGATAGTATTTAAGATTGTTTTTGATTGGTTTTTTATTCCCCATACTGAATAGTTTAGCAAAAATAAATTATTTGAAAAGTGAAAACTGTGGATACTCATTTTCTCTTTGGCGCAAATGATATATAATCAGGGATACTGTCCCGGCGGTGGTTTACATATTTTTAAAAGACGACTTATGATCGCTTTTTTCTTTTGTCCATTTTCAGTTTTCCACATTTTGTATCGCTTGAGATACAATCTGTTCCCTTATCTAAAATTAAAAAACTTGGTACCTTGAATATATGGGACATACAGGTCGATATATTCCAAATAGGCTCAGAAAATTCAGGCGGTCAAGGCGAGAAAAGCAGCAAACAACCGCAAATATTCTTGGTGTGCAAAGAACCCTTTTATCAAAATGGGAACGGGGTGTTCAATGGCCGAGCCAAGAGCATTTGATGGCGATTTGCCGCCATTTCGGTACAATCCTTCAATTGCTGTATCCTGAAATGGATGAAATTGCCTTGAAGAAGATTTCTGAGAATAGAAAGAAGTACTTACACTATGACGAAACAACAGAAGAAGAAAAGTGAAAAATGTGTAACGACGTTAACGATAAATATAAATAAGATCGAGAACGACGATTGCATTAAAAGAATTAGCAATAAAGACATTACACGATTTATGAATCAACTCACTCCACAAGAAGAATACAAATTGGCTTCCGATTTGGCGGCAGCCCTGGGGGAACCCAACAACGTTGACTATTACCTCAAATTCACCCCAATCATCCCAAAGGAATATTTACTCGAAAAGCTGGCTTATGTTCTCTCAAAACCACAAGGTGAAATTGACAACAAGGCAGCGTACTTTAACTCAATCCTCAAAAGCTATGGCAGAAAAGAAAGACGTTATTCTCGGCATTAGTTTGGGAACAAGGCGCTTAGGTGTAGCAATCGGTACTAAAAAGGAATTGATTGACTGGCAGTTAAAAGCTTTTGCAGGGGTATTTACCCCAACGAAAGCGAGTAAAATGTGCAGGGTTGTAGAACGGCTTATTGAGATTTATCCTGTATCAGCAATTGCCCTGAAAGCTTCACAACCTGAAAAAAGGTCAGCAGGTATCAATTACTGCCTTTCCGCGTTGAGTTGTTTGGCTCAAAGCAAGCAAATTCCATTTTATTTATACTCCATTGATGACATAGAAAACAGGTTTATGAAAGAAGGCAAAAAGAATAAAATGGGATTTGTAAGCTGGATACTCCACATATATCCCGAACTTCAAAAAGAATACCGGAAAGTACAAAGCGGAAAGGGATTGTATTACATTAAGCTCTTTGAAGCTGTGGCGGTTATTGCGTTAACGCTTCGCATTCAATAAGAAGATAATTTCTAAATTTCTTGCATTTAATATATATTCAGAAATAGCTAAAAAGATATATTCTTCTTTTGTATTGCCAAGCTGTTTTCGGTGGGAATAGTAATACCTAAAAAGTGGAATATATAACTCTATCAGTTTAAGATTTTCTAAGAAAGTATGTTCCGTGATAATGTTTCCGTGCTCTAAAAATTGCTGAATCAGTTTCTCAAATCCTATGTTTTTGCTTGAAGGTAGCCTGTTCCTATTTACATTCTCAATATCATATTTCTTTAGTTTCTTGCTTATGACTTGCAATAGTTCGGGTTCAAGGTTGTCAATAAGGATAAATAACCGATCAGCCCATGCTATCTGATTTTGAATGTAGAAAATTATGTCAGCAGGTTTGGCCCCTATAAGGAAAGGTATTGCATACAATTGAGTGTGTAAGCCTCTCACACAGTACAAAATACCCATAAACAGCTCTTTACGTGAGAACTCGGAAAATGCCCGTATTTCTGCTTTTGAATAAGCAGTGTCGGGCTTTTTCTTTTGCAATAAGGCTAAGAGGGTCGTTAAGTGCCTGCTAAGCCTTATCAGGAATGTACGGTCGTGGTTGGTTTTCATGGTGTAAAGGCTTTTGGGCCGGAACTGGTCTTACGACAGACTTTCTATCATAAAGCCTCTTTTTTGTCTATACCTCGCCAAAATTGTATCTACCCAGATACATTGTGCCCCCTAATTTCTTCTTGCTTAAAATATTACACTGAAAGAAAGATTCTTTCACAATTAAATACATAAGCAATGAACACAAAAACTGAAGCACGAAACGTTTATCAGATTGTTACTGAGCGCATCATCGAGCAACTGAAGAAAGGGACTGTTCCCTGGCAGCAGTCATGGACAAAGGCCGGACTTCCGAGAAATCTTATCTCCCGGAGGCCGTACAAAAATCTCAACTGGCTTTTATTAAGCATGTTGGGGTATGAGCAAAACCTGTTTCTAACCTACAAACAGGCAGCAGACAATGGGGCAAAAATCCGCAAGGGTGAAAAAGCAAACCTCGTTATCTTTTGGAAGAAACTTAAACCAAAAGAGGGAGAGGCTGAACCCGGGGATGAAAAACCAAAATTTGTATTACGGTACTATCTGCTTTTCAATATCGCTCAATGCGAGAATATCCCCGAAAAGTATATTGCACCCCTTCCGAATCCTGAACCTCAGCCAATAGCTCGTTGTGCTGAAATCATTCAATTCATGCCGGAGCGGCCAGACATTGTGCATGAAAAGCATAAAGCCTTTTACCACATTGAAAAGGACATCATCAACATGCCCCGAATGGAAACGTTTGAAAGCAATGAAAGCTATTATGAAACGCTCTTTCATGAACTCATCCACAGTACCGGCCACAAAAGCAGGTTGGACCGCAAGAGCCTGAACAAGAATGATATGTTCTCCTATTCTATTGAGGAATTGACGGCTGAAATCGGAGCTTGTTTCTTACTATTCCATGCAGGAATCAGCAACTTCCAATTCCAAAACAATGCCTCATACATTGATAGCTGGCTCAAAAAGTTGGAGGGCGACCAGAAGTATGTCTTCCATGCAAGCTCACAGGCTCAAAAAGCGGTGGATTATATCCTCGATACACTGGAAGAAGAACAGCAACCCGAACAGGTTGAAGCGGCTATTTCGCAGGGAATACCAGTATCCGATGACTTGGATGACCTGCCATTTTAACTACTCATTCAGTAACTTCTTAAAATCAATAATATGAAAGAACCTGCAAAAAACGGTAGCGGTGCACCAGGTACGCCGGAACCAAAGAAAGGCGAACAAGGCCTTGTGAAGCACGAACCTAAAGCCGAAACCCTTGAGGTGAAGCTAAAGGAAAACGGACCTTTGACGGTTGAAGAAACAATCAAAAGGGTAAACGAACTACAGGACAACATCCACAAACGCGAAGTATTGAAAGACCACTTTCATATGGTATCAATGCTCAAATTTGGGGAGTATGAGGAAAAGGATCAGATTATCCTGGTATCACATACCGGAGAAAAGTATCCGATTCGCTCTTCAAGCCTGTGCCAGAAATGTGCCGATCTCATTAAGAACGAGATACAGTCGCATATTGAAGAAATCGAGCAACAGATTGTGTTGTAGCAAGCAATTTTGATAAAGCCCTTAACCTTATGGTTCAGGGCTTTTGTTTTGGCATTCCAAAATCTCTTCCAGAGATTAAATAATCGTACATTTACATAAATTTTTTGCAATGAAAAAGCCAGTGGAAAACCACTTTGTTCTTAACGAAATCAAAAAAATCAAAAACGAAGATGGGCAGTATTTTCAGTCCCTAATAACACTTTATCAAGTTTTGCACAGTGAAATTATCGCAAATCAAACTCAAACGGTAAGTATAACCATCGGATTTGTTGTTGCTGTATTAACCGGGCTAGTTTATGCATTTACAGGGGCTCAGCCAATACTACTTGTTATATTGCCCCCTTTACTGGGATTGCTTTTTATCATGGCAATCTATTCAATGGGCTCAACTTCAAGAATCGCTTTTAAAAAAGCAGAAATTGAGTTATATTTTCAAAAAGCAGGCATGACTATTTTCAATTGGGAAACAAACTTCGGCATTGAAGGATTTTCATTGAAATTAACCGCAATTGGTATCGGTATCGGATATCTTTTGCCATTCGCATGGTCATTTTATTATGTATTAATAAATCTCTGTACCTTTCAAAACATCGAAAAAGGACTAAAAGGATATAGGTTCCCTTTAGCAGAGGCATGTATCTGGGTGGACTTTATTTTACTAGCGGTAATTATTTATTCAATTTTTAGATTATTCAGCCAACGCAAAGATTTCCATAATAAACTAAAAGCAATCAAAGAGGTAAAGGAATTAGACAATAGTGAATAAGATAGGCAAAATTATTCGGGCACAAATCCAACATACAAGGAGATTAGGCGGATTTTATTAAGAACATCGCTATACTTAGCATCCAGGGCATTAATACCATTCTGAACTTCGGCAGATAGATATTCCAAATCTAAATATTTGCCATAGGCTTTCATAAACTTTTGTGCAGATAGCAATTCTGTGATTTCAGATTTCATTTGCCAATTAATAAAACTATCTAGGGAATCTTTAATCACTTTTCTATTATTAGCAATTTCTTTCATTGAAATTGATCTTAAATCAACTTCAAATCCATTGAGTGCGGATTGGCCTTTCATAGATTCGTAAATACTTTCAATGATTCCATTTAGTTTCGCATCCAAGTCAAAAACAACATTATAAACCGTATCTGGGATGTAGGTCTGGTTAAGACTTTCAATCTCCTTCTCAAAATAATGAAACTGCTTTTTCTCCTTGAGGCTTTGAATCATTCTACAATAAAACCATAATGTATTGATGCTCATAAAGTCAGTATCATCTCTTTTTCTGATCAATCTCAAGAACCAGTTTGCATCAATATTTAGGCCTCCAAAAATTGATACCACCCTTTCTAAGTCGAAAAGTATTTCCTTGCTAAGTATTTCTATCTTTTCACCACTTGCTAATCCAAGATGCAAAAATCGGTTTCTTAAATTAGGTAAATGATATTGAAAATAATCAAACTGTGTTTCCGAATTAGGGTAAAAAGGCCTTACTGTATTTACCTTATCGGGCAATGATGCGGAGGGGCTGTTGTATTTAGGAACACACATATGGCACATCTCGGTGAAAAGGCCCTCTATTTGTGTAAGCGCAAGTGCACAAAATCCAAACATCTTTTTTGATTTATACAGCTCAGCTAATTCGTTAAAGATAATTTTCCTTTGCTCACTAATGAAGGGAAGAAATTGTATATGTGCTTTTATTGAATCAATTACTTCATTATCAGAAATGAACTCTTCCATCTTTTCGTAGAACTCTGACTTCTTCTTTTTATAAAGATCCCTTAGAAACGTGCCTTGACTTGGAGTAATTTTTCTAAGTCTGTGCCCAACTTTATCAATGCTATTTATATCAAAATACTCTTTAGATTTAGGCATTGGTAGCTTGTAGGGTCTATCCTTATATTCTTCAAAGAAGGCATACACAAAGCCTAGATTTAATTCGCCATATGCCTTGGTTAAAGCTCTATCGTTAACGCCTGATCTCAAATGCTCTTCAATTTTGGCTCGTTCCTCAATACATCTATCGTAAAAATCTTTTTGAGTTCTTTGGTTGTGATTTCTTGGAGTTTCCTTTTTTGCTATAAAGTCAATTTTCTCATAATCAGTAATAAGTGAATTTATGGTATCCAAATCCATATTGACTTTCACCTCCAACTGTTCCTTACAATCACCAGGTAATTCTTTTATACCCAAAAAGTAGTGCAAAAACCTCATAATGGGACTCCTAAACTTGCTATCGTTAAGCAGATCTAATTTCATCTCAAAATCATCATCAATGCCCATTAAATTCAGGATGACCTCACTAGCTGCTTCAATACTTGGAAGATCACTTAATTTTATTGTGTCTTTTGGAAAGTCAAATTGACTTAATATATAAAAGCAGAGTTCTTCCTCTGATTTTGAAAATAAGATCTTTTCGGGTATGTTTTCCAGTATTTTTCTCTTTACATCTGCGACATCCCCTACGGTTTTTAAAGGGGTACTTAAAGGAACCTTATCCATATATCATTTTTGGAGGGTAAGTTAAACAAAAAGTGGCTGCAAAAATAAAATTCGCACTAGCTATTTAACATAATAGCCTTGTGTACTCAGATTGGAACTCTGGAGCATAGTATCCAGGCTCTTGTGTTGGCAAGTATTCCTGGTTGCAAAATGTGGTAAATTGCTTTAAAATACAGCATATATGGACACAAAAGAGGTGATTGAACGGGGGCAATACGTTTTTGACAAGGTATTGAGTTTTATACCAAGAGTGGATGCCAAAATCTCTACCTTATTAGCAATCAATACAGGTATGCTTGCCCTATTGGGATCGAATATGCCCGCCCTTGATTTATTTAAGGAGTGGTATATGTTCGTCCCCATTTTGCCTTTGATTTCGGTTTCAGCCACGTTATATTTTCTTTACCAAAGCTCATATCCAAGCTTACATGGGGGGCAGTCTTCCTTAATTTATTTTCGGGAAATTTGCAAACGCACCGAAAGCAACTTTATGAAAGAATTTCAAGCGCAGACTGAAGAAGACTTTGCAAAAGACATTATGGGGCAGACGTGGCGAAATGCCGAGATAGCAAGCAAAAAATATCAGACGATAAAAAACGCTTTTGTGTGTACAGCTTTGACAATTGTTCCGTGGGCAATATCCCTATCAATTTTTGTTTCAAAAAATCACTTGGCAACCCAAGCAATAGTTAAATAATATGGCAACTACCTCAGAATTAGAAAAAACCGTTAAAGATATTGTGAACGAAGCCTTCGACTTACGGGATGGCAAAACTGTTCCCACAACCGAATCATTGGGACTTGCAAACTCCGGCATTAACTTAAATGCAACGATGCTATACGCCGATTTAGCTGATTCTACCGAGCTGGCAATATATGACAGAAAGATGACTGCAAAAATTTATAAAGCATTTCTAGCCTGTGCCTCCAGGCTCATTAAAGATACAGGTGGGGAAATCAGAAGTTTTGATGGAGACCGTGTTATGGGAGTGTTTATTGGCGACTATAAAAATACTTCTGCCACAAAATGTGCTTTGCAAATAAATTACGCCTTCCAAAAAATAATCAAGCCGGCATTTGAAGCAAAATATGAGGCAATCAGAAATGGAACCATAAAACTGGCTCATTGTGTGGGAGTAGACACATCGGAAGTTTTAGTGGTTCGCGGTGGGATCAGAAAGGATAACGATTTGCTTTGGGTGGGGCGCGCACCAAATATTGCCGCCAAATTAAGCTCAATTCGAGACGGTTCATACTACACTTATATTTCCGATACCGTCTATAATCAGCTGAACAGTGAATCAAAGGTTGATAAGAATGGCAAAAATATGTGGGAACCCAGAACCTGGGCCGCCGTTAAAGGCGTATCGAGCATTTACAGATCAAATTATTGGTGGAGCGTTTAATTAGTGGAAATCATAAATTCGCTAAACCATTTGGAGCTATTTACACATAATGCGAATTATGTAAAAGGGTTAAATTTTTTCTACCTCCCTGTTACATAATTCAGCCTCGCATTATGTTGACATAGCGGCAATGTCCCATAATCCCATCCCCTCCAGCAGATACGGTCAAAAGTGTTCAGCCCTTCGATCACAGAAACAGCTTTTCCGGTTGAGGTCACGGCGTGGGCGAAATAGGAAATGCTGTCGGCCAAGTGCACCTCTTAGATTTTTCGCAACAGCCTGCACAGAGTGCGGTAAAGTGAGAAAAAGCTATGTGGTGCAGGCTTAAAAGCTCAGGGATTATGAGGACATATAGGGCGGCAAAAATACAGAGGGAGCACGAGGTACGAGGGCGCTGGATTTTTGGCGTCCGCGAATTATATTAGAGTTAAGTTTCTTAGTGAGCGCTTGTTTGCAATTTATATTGTTTACGTTTGTATTTTATAAACTTAAAGTCAAATTTATGAACAAAATTAATGAAAATGAACTTGTTGTACACGTTAGAAAAGGCGTGAACGTCAGAGTTGTTGAAGTTGATGACAGTAATGACCTTGAAGGAAGGGACATTAAAGTACAAGCCGACAACAACCTTAAAATTGAGGTGAATCGCATTGATGCAAAAGATTTAGGTAGCGTAGCATCAAAAGTTGCACTTTGTGGTTAAATTTATTGGATAAAGAGGGATTTAAAAACATTCCTCTTTATCCAATTTGTAAAATTGAAATTCAAAAATGCTAGAACCAACATATATTCCAAGACTTAGACATTGTACTTTACTTGCAGGAGAGGAAAACGAACCAATTACCATGATTGTTGGAAAGTCCTACTTCCAGATTTCTACTATTACAGGAGGAAGGGATAGGTTTTTGAAAGTAAAAAGTTTATTTGACGGAAGAAATACGATCAAAGAAATTGCAGATAAAACAGCCGTGCCTATTGAGGATATAAGCGAAATAGTAAGTGGGTTTAAAGACATTGGAATTTTAAGGAGTGAAATTCCAATCGAAATGATAAAGACGTATGAGTTTATAGCAAAAGTCACTGATAGTTGCGACATGTGGCAAAAGCAAATAGGCTTCCACAGATTATTTAGCCTTTTGGACAATGAAAGTTGCAGAAAGGAAGTATTTATTGGCTGGCTACTTGAAACTTATCATTATGTAAAATCAGCATCAAAGCACATCGCAGTTGCTATTTCAAATTGTAAAAATGAAGAATGGCGGGAATTATTAGTTAGCTATTTCACTGAAGAATATGACCACTCAGGTCTATATTTAGAGTCTCTGATAAAAATGGGATTAGCTAAAGAAGATGTTATAAATGCCCATCCAATTATTGGCACCATGTCTTTAATAAACATGCTGTGTGAAATTGGCAGGCAAAGTAGTTTATCATACATAGCCTGTACATCACTATTTGAAGCGAAAAAGAATGACTTTGAAAGTGCAAAGAAAAAATTCTTAGAAATAAGCAAGATTTATGGTTTTGATTTGGACGTTGTAAATCCGATTATTGAACACATGAGAATGGATGTTGCTGCCGGACATACCAGCCTATTATCTGAAGCATTGTCCGAATACAACGTGATTGATGCAAAAGAAGCGCATTACGCTGTTAACTGCGTTCACGACTTAAAACATGCTTTTGATCAATTCCACGACCAAATTATTCAATACTATTCTGACGTTTCAAATTATGTCCCCCGGCTTAAAGTTGACTACTTTTCTTTATAGTTGAAGGGGATTTTCTTATTAGATGTTTTATAAAGGACATAAGGAACAATCAGACATAAAAGAATTAGTTAAAATGCTCGAGTAGTAAAATGCTCGGGTAGCAAGATTGCCTGTCGCTCCGTGGACAGTAGTCTTCACGTTCGGACAGGCAATCTTGCGGGGTTGCACCCCGAACCCCGCTAAACCCAAAATACATATAATTCATGGGTTAATAAAATTTTTTACACATTTATCTTGATTGATTAAAGAAAATGGTATTGTTGTTATTAAAAATATATTCAACCAAAATATGAGAAATCAAGGCAATTACAATCTTGTAATGGAAGGATTAAAAAAAATGCCCGAAACTTGGGATGCTGATTTTGAAAAAATGTATTCGCAAATTGAAAACGAACTCAGGGCTAACGAAAATGTACTATGCACAATTTGCAGAAAGAAAAGTGTAATTTTCTCTTCCAATACAACTTATCTGTTGATGATATTAACTCAGCATAGACTTTTTGAGTTTGGGTTACTTGGTAATAGTCGTAATTATTTGCCGGATGATTGTGAGTATGAATTCGGTGGTGTTTTTGGAGGGTTTTATATGATTGATACGACCACCAGATCACAATCTCGAGAGGTATTAGATTTTGTGGATGATTTAGCAGATTTAGCAAAATTTAACTTGAGTATAATAAATGTTTTCAGAAAGCACGAAAAATAAGCGTAGCTTTTTAGAGCATACTACGCAATATTGGCTTTATTCAAATAATTTTATCGGCCTATTTTCCTATTAGTTGGTCAGATTCTACTATCCTTAATTATCCCTAATGACATTGTGTCAAAGAAAATCTTTGGCATAACTTCTGTAAAAGTATTTTTCAGCGCATCTGCGTTAAATAGTATCTGCTTTCTGCTCGATACTTTTTAAGCTCAATTTTTTAGTAACCCTTTTTCGGTTCGTTTGATCTTTGCGTTCGCAACTAATTCTTAAATCTATGGATACTTTTTTCGCATCCTTACTCAAAGTCCTATCTTTTATAGGCAGCCTGATTGGCGATTTTTTCTCTGCCCTAATTGATGCCTTTGAAAAGAAACAGGGCTTCAATGCAGAATTTGGCAGTGAAGGTGATGTCGCTTCACGTTTTAACAAAGGATTTTTGATTTCAAAACACCGGAAACTTACCCGGAGACAATCCTTTGAAAACGTGCTTTTGGCGGGGCCAACTGGCTCAGGAAAAACAACCAGGTTGTTGCTTAAAAATTTGTACACGCTCAAAAATTGCAGCCTGATTATAAACGACCCAAGCAAAGAATTGTATTTCAAGGCAAGCGGATATATGGCACAGTATTTTAACCTATTGACCCTAAATTTTTCGGACAGTTCTATGAGTTCGGGATATAACCTGCTTTCACGGGTTAAAAAGCCAAGCGATGTCCATAAAATTGCGGCAATGCTTGTGGCTACTACCATCGGTAAAAATGCCAGTGATCCATTCTGGTCTTTGCAGGCTAAGAGCCTGCTTTCGTTATTCATCCGGCTGGTTATGTATCAGGAACCACACTATCAAAATATGGCAAATGTTCTCCATTTGCTCAACCTGTTTGCGGCTGAATATGACAGGGTTGACAGGCTCGTTGCGGGTGCAAATGATGAAAAGCTACTCCTTGACTACAAATCATTTGTGGCAATGCCAGAGAAAACTTTAATGAATGTTGTGGCAAGCGGCAAAGCCGCCCTGGAGATATTTGAAGACCCTGAAATTGCCCGTGTTACTGCCCACGATTCTATTGATTTTGATACGCTCCGGTTGTATCCATTTGCCCTCTTTATTCATAACAGCATCAGCGACCAAAAATATGTTTCCGTTCTGAACTCTATTTTCTTTGAACAGCTCTACGGCCATTTTTTGAACAAACTTCCGGCAAAATCTGAAAACGACCTCTTTATCATTATGGAGGAAGCGAGTTCAATGTATATCCCAACATTGCCAATTGCCATCAGCAATACCCGTAAGCACCGGATTGGCAACCTCATTTGTGTCCAAACGCCGGGGCAGCTTTCCACGTATTACAAAGATGATTCTGAGAATATTACAGCAAATTGTGTTACCAAAATATTTCTTCCCGGACAGACTTCAATGGACGTTTTGAGGGATATTGAAGCGTTGAGCGGCAAAACAACCTACGTTGATAAAAAAGGGATTGAGAAAGTTAAGTCCCTCGTAACCATTGATGAAATACGTCAATTGCACAAAAACAGGGTGCTTATCCTTTCTGGCAACCATCCCTTAATCAAAGGCCGGACAAGTCCGTATTTTAATTCTCTCATTTACAGTTCATACAGCAATATGGAGCCAATGCCTCTTACCGGGGACATTCCACCTGATCCAATAGCATATCTCTGATGAAATTCCGTAGCAAAGCCCTTTGGCAATATCTAAATGATACCGGAGCCTTACAAGGCTCCCAGGAGGATATTGAACGCGCTAAACGGAACTACAGACGGGAATATAAGCGGAAATGGAGACAGGATAAAGTTATCAAACCTATTGAGCTACGACCTGGGTTTACTGCCAGAGAGTATAAGGAATTGAAAATAGCCGCTAAGATGGTAGGTTTAACGCCAACCATCTTTATCAAACAATCTGCATTAGCCTCTGCGGGTGTAGGAAAAGCCATCCCAGAAAAAGCAAAACTTCTGTCAGTATTACAGTTAGTTAGCATGGTTTCCATTGCAGTTTTCAAAGCCAAACACGGCAGAGCAACAGATATACAAACCGTTGCCAGTTCTATTGAGCAGGCAGAGAAGATATTGCTCGAATATCTCAAAGACTAATTCTCATCTACATGATTGTCAAATTACTTTCAAGACATAATGCAAGTTATGATTCGTTGATAGGTTACATATTAAAGGGCGCCCGTGCCAAAGGCAAGGAACCGCAGGTTTTTACCCATAACCTCCGTTCTGAAGATAAAAAGGGATGGGTGAAAGAATATATTGAAAATGAGGCGCTCAGGCAGCATCCCCGTTCCAACCAGGTGTACCTCTATCACGAAATTATTTCATTCTCTAATAAGGAAGAAACTGGCGCAATCACCAAAGAAATGTTGGATGATATTGGCAACCAATACATTTCCTTGCGTGGCAAAGACGGCGTTTTTATGGGTGCGGTACACCAGGAAAAAGGCCATACGCACATTCACTTTTGCACTTCTGGTGTAAAGTTCAGAACGGGTATGGCATTCAGGATGTCCAGGTACGAATTGCAGGGGGTCAAGATTAAACTTCAGGAATACCACAAGCAAAAGTACCCGGAGATTAAACAGAGCTTCCCAAAGCACGGGAAAGGCCAGGAGTATGTAACTGACAGAGAATGGCAGGCAAGGCACAAGGATGAACGTGCTGTACTGAAAAGTGAAATCAGCGCCCAAGTCAAAAGTTGTTTTGACGTGGCAAAATCACAGAAGGAATTTCTTGAGCTTTTACGGGACAAGGGCTTACACCATTATGAACGGAGCGGAAAAGCCACTGGCATCACCTATGAGGACACTAAATTCCGGTTCTCCCGTATGGGTATCAGCAATGAGCAATTTAATGGATTAGCCGTTGACCGGGCTGAAGAGCAAAAAGCCCTGGATGAAATCCAAGCTATCAGGGATGGCAAAGAAGAAAGGGCCATGAAAGAAAAAGATATAGATGACCAGGATTTGGATATGGAAAGAAGATAGTATTTATATGCTGTTAATCAGGTAGTTGACAGATAACCCATTTGTTGTTAAAATAGCCATAAGGTGTGGCCTGTGCCTTCTGTCACAGCTTTCCCCTTCAGGGGAATTTGGAAACACTAGTTTCCAAAAAAACCACACTTTTCATTGCTATTTACATTCGTTGTGGGTTATCAAAAGGAGTCCAGGGTCCTTGTTGTTAACCCATAAATTTTTTATAGAAATGAAAACAAGCACTTTAAAAACAAAAACCCTAAACCTTCACAAAATTGAAAAACTGATGACCCACAAAACCGATGCTTTAACTCCCAGGATTATTGACAAAATATTTGGGACAACAGTATTTGTTGACGAGGATCTGCCAGAGTTTCTGACCGCTTCCCGCATGAAGGAACTCCATAACCAACAGATTGGAATGATTGCTTTTCCTCAAATTACAATGAAAGGAATCTATGAACAATTTGAAAACAAGCAATCAGGCGAGGGATTACTCCTTTTTGACAACGCATTGGAACTCTATGGTGAAGAAACCTTTTTCCACGAAGAAGGACAGCGTCCAGGACTTTGTTTAATGGGGATGAGATGTATTCCCGGAAGCAAAGGAAAGGATTCCCTTTTCCAGAGCCTTATGCTCGTGGACTACGTTAATTATGTGCTCCCGGAACTGTCAAAAACAGTTTTTTGGAAAGATGCGTGCGCCGAGCTTAAACAACAAACGCCAGTATTCAGGAACATGATAAATTCAGCCAGGCAGGAGGAAACCGTAGAACCTATTTGTAACCTTGAGGTTAACAAATATTTCCGCCCACGGATTTCTGAAGTGTTTTCATATGCAACCGCATATGAAAGGCATCACGGAACCCGTATCTTTGAAGATGAGTACACACTAACCAACACCGTTGCTCATCAGCCTACACAATTTGTCAGTTTTGGAATTTTCGATGATGATGATGGCGCCAACATAGAAGGCATTCAGCCGGACTATGGAGTAGAAGGCACAGGGGTTTCGTTCTTTTGCAGCCTTGATTGGTTGAAGGCTGTAATCTGATAACTGATAGCCGTGTATCCAATGGATTCGCGGCTATCTTCATACCTGGCCAACATATCCTTTCTAATCTGCCTTTACAGATAGCCTTCTTCTTGAAAAGAAAGCAGAGAGTAAAGCCAATATGATGATTGAAAATGCTGTGATAATGATGGTTATACTTCCACCGGCATAAATAGATTCATCTGCCCCGGAACTCAATTTTCCATTAAGAAATTCGCTTACCAATACATATGACCCGCTCAAATAATAGGTTCTCGGATATTCATTAAAGGCCAATAAAAAAGTAAGCAGCAAACAGCTAATCATAGTTGCTTTGGACAATGGCAAAATGACTTTTGTTACGATGTAGAACTTCCTAATGCCAATGTCCTTTGCTGTGGCAATAGTGGCGGCTTCTATAAAATAAAACCTTGACCAGAAGAGCAGTACACCAAATGGCAAAGTATACAAGGTTAACCCTATCATCACAAAGAAAAGGTTTGAATCGGAGATACCAACAAATTGTGAAATCTTGCTGATGCTCAATGCCAGAATATCAGGCGGCAACAATCCCAAAATGAGAATCATTATTAAAACAAGGAACAACTGGCGCTTATTGAACCAGGACAGGGCTAAAATAAAAGATAGCGAACCGTTCAGGATTGCCGTGCAAGCAGAAATTAAAACCGACAAGATAAATGCTGTGGTGAAATTTTCATTCTGAAGAATAACGCCATACCATTTAAACGGGTTGCCATTACTGCTGTGAAAGGACAGTATGATAATTGAGAAGATGGGAATTATCAGTAACCCAAGAAACAGCAGCAGTATTGTCTTTGCTAATTTCATTTTAAAGTTTTAGTGCTCTTTAAGTTAAATGTTCTATAAACCGTTGCTAAAACCAGTAAACAAAGAACGGTAACAAAACCAAGTACAAATATGGCCTGAAACTTACTCGCGCTCATTAAACTAAGCACCAAATTTCTTATGCTGATTTTTGAATCTCCACCCAAAAAATTGACCTCTCCTGACAAAGAAAATGAGATAAAAAATATAACGATAATACTTGCCAGAATAGCAAATTTTGACAACGGCAGAGCGACCTTGTAGAACTTGCCAAATGAGTTGATATTTAAGTCATTGGAGGCTTTCCAGTAGATGCCTGGGATTGTCTGCAAAGAAGCTGAATTGATAAAAATACCAAATGGCACACAGGTTAATATCATAACCAGGTACACGTTCAAAGAATTAGAACCGTTGAATAAAGTTACCTGATGACGGAGTAAGATGCTCAAAACCTGGTTAAAAAGGCCGTTTTCAGACAAAACATATTGCCAGGAGAATACCCGGACTGATTCGTTTGCCAAAAAAGGCAGCGTAATGAGGATAAAAAAGATTGATTGGAATGTCTTGGACGTATATAAAATTAAAGCGTAAGAAATAAGAAAGGAGATGGTTGTTGCCGATAGGCACACAATCATCGCTCTCCCTGAAATCTTTAATAATTCATTGACCCTCAATAGTGTTAACAGCTCACGAAACCCTGAAAGCGAAAGACTGGTTTTGCCATTTAAAGGATCAGCCGAAAAAAAGGCCAATATGCTCATAATCACTATCGGGAATATGAGAAACAGGCACAGCGCAACCAGCGTTTTTTTACCTAAAAATGTGTAATTCATTTTGAGAAATTTGCAACGGCTTTTTAAGCATTTCTTAGTTTAGACCACCATTCCTCATATAACTTGTAGTTTTTGGGCCTGGTATTCTGCCAGAACACTTTGCCGCCATTGTTCATAAACTTATTCCTGACGTGTTCCAGTTTCTTCTGTTGTTCAGCGACATCATATTCTTTTGATTTACGCGCATAGTCGATGGAGTTGTCATTTGGAACGATATAACCTCTTTGCTTTGAAAGTTCACAGCCGTAATAGCCATCCAGTTCCCAATTCGCAAATTTGTGTATGGTATCAATAAGCTCCCTTTTTTCTGCACCAATATGAATGACCAGGTCATTTGACCATCCTTCATAACCTTCCCTCGGAACGGCATATTCGGCTTTTATTCCTGCCTTTTGGGCTTCGTAAACTATCGGCTCCCATCCGGTCATTGCGTAAACTTCACCGGACTTAATGAGCCTCACACCATCTTCCCATCCCCGCCAAAATGTTTTGAACTGACCTTCTTTTTTCTTTTTGATTAAAAATTCCATGACACTGCCCAGCTCGCTTTCAGAAAGGTCTCCAGGGTTGTCAATTTTTACGATGGAATTTTCTTTGAGATAAATTGCAGCAAAGATGGCGCTGTTTATCCAGGCATCTTCCATAGCGGTTTTGCCCTTGAATTTGGGGTCAAATATAACTTCGTAACTGTCAACCGTACCTCCAATTTTCTCAGGCAGGTAAATAATTGAATCAGCGTTTACTACTACAGGCAACCCATATTGTTTGCCGTCCACTTTACAGTGCGGAATATTTTTAACCCATTCCCAGGTTTTATCCCAGTTGGGTATTTTGCTCAAATCCCAGGGCAGAATTTTGTTGGCCAAAGCCAGCTCTCTTTCAGCGCCGCCCTGCAAGCCGCCAATATCAAAATCCATCGCGGCTGTTCCGTTTATCATACTGGCAATCACGGGGCCTGTATCGTTTCCATTATCCTGGAACAACAGTTTTATTTTTAAGTCTTGTTCAAGTTTTTTCCATTTGTCCCCAATATCCAATGTGCCTGTTCCGTAGAAGCGCAGGGAATGTTTTGTATCCACGCAGCTTGTTATACCTAATACGCTCAGACCCACCCCGGTCATGCCTACAACCCGGATAAAATCCCGTCTGGACCAGTTTGAATTGTAATTGTCTTCTTTACTCTTTTCCATGGTATTTAATTTTTAATTTACAAAAAAACCAGAATCTCTAAATTCTTTTGTCGTACCCTCAAACATCAATCTGCCACTGTCAATAAATTTGACACTGTCAGCAATATCCAGTACGAAATGCAGGTCATGGCTAACAATAATAATTATAGGGACACTTTTATTTTCCTTTATCTCCAACAGCATCTTTTTTAAGACGTTGATGTTTGCGAAGTCTAAAGCAGAGGTAGGTTCGTCCAATAAAAGCACTTGGGGGTCAGAACTTAACGCCCGTGCAATGGCAACCCTTTGTTGCTGCCCGATGCTTAATTGGGAAGGCTTCCTTTTTTCAAATTCCAAAAGGTTAAAATCTGCAAGGATTTTTTCAGCTTTTTGTTTT
This sequence comes from Bacteroidota bacterium, assembly GCA_013288555.1. Classification (GTDB taxonomy): domain Bacteria; phylum Bacteroidota; class Bacteroidia; order CAILMK01; family CAILMK01; genus JABDEJ01. Next base: position 18,087 of record JABDBQ010000030.1, read on the forward strand.
GTTTGCACAGACTTGCCAATCAAGGTATTTGGTTCGATGGCAAGTTCAATGTTGCCTCTTACGGTTAAATGAGGAAAAAGGCCAATTTGCTGGAATACTGTTGAGGTAGGTCTTAATTCAGCCGTCAAATCTGTGATTTCTTTACCGGCTAAAATTACCTGGCCTTCCGCGACTTTTAAATGTCCGCCAATCAAGTTAAGAATCGTTGTCTTACCTGACCCGTTTTTCCCTAATACACAGGTTATCAGGGAATCATTAAATTGGGTTTTGTCAATAATGATATCAAATGACTTGATGCCGTTTTGATATCCGAACCGTATGTTCCTTAATTCAAGCATTTTGTGGAACGGGAATTTTAATATAGTCTATATCAGAGCTTAAAAAATTGCTGAAAGAGGAATATTTGTGTGTCTTGATCGCAGATATGATATTCATTTCATTTTCCATCCCAAGTATTTTGCAATATTCATCTTTGTGATAGATGAACAAGTAGAGGGCAATTTCCACCAATAAAAAAGGGATAAGCAAATCTATCAGGTTTGACCTGTTATTTGCCACTGAAAGCCTGTTAAGTTTGGGTTGAAGGTTCTGAAAGACCTGGTTTTTACAATGGCTTTCAAATATAGGATTAGTATAAAATTCAGTGTATACAGCCAATATGTAAGGATTGATTTCTTTGCGCTTTTTACTGCACCGTATCAATTTCCTCTTGCTGGAATCAACCGATAGAAAATCAGTTTCCAGGCATTGTATGATGCTTTCTATTTTCTGTTTCTGAGTACCTGCATTTTCGTCAGAAAAGAAAATCCCGTTCAGTATTTCAAAAGTGTCAAAGACAAAAATGTCTAATTCATCTATGTCATTACTAAAGCAGGGATTATGCTTGTTATTGATTGCATCCTGCAATCTGCGCGAGTTCAAACTTGTGATAAATATACCTTTGGTCATTTTATCGGTTATTATAAATTTCATCCATGCGTTGCTTAATAGAAAATAGAACGTTTTTGACTTCTTCTTCGCTTTTCTGATTGGAGCCAAGCTGGATTTTGGCTATTTCAATATAATTCTGCACAAATGCACTATTATTCAACGCTTTACCATAAAATTCTTTAAAAGCTGATAGAAGGTCAGAATAAAAGTGGTTATTATCTTCATCATAAACCTTGCCGACCTGATCTTCGCTAATATCTGATTTTGTATGTTCTTTCAGAAACGATTGTAGATTAGAAATTGTGAAGGAAATAGCTGATTTGTCCTCTGAAAAACTCGGGTTATTTATTTTCCTCAATTTTTTTAGAAATGAGCCTGTGTGCGCAAACCACTTGTCTATCAGTTCATCAATAACTTCTGGATGCTGCGAGTAATATTCGGCGCTGCAAATCAGGCCATTGAAATTCTTATGGTTTAATTTGTTTTGCAGTGGAATCAACTCAAAATCATCTTTATTTGCGGAAGCCAGTATATCAACTATATGTATTGGGTTGGTGCAATAAGCTGCATATTTTTGACCTTTGATGAATTCTGCTTTCGCTGAATTTGTATTCCAGTTAATAATATGAACATTTGAAAAAATTCCGCCAACTTTTTCGACAAAGGTTTTCAAAGCCCACTCAAAATCCGTTTTTTGTTCAACTAAAATCGAAATACTCTCCAGGAATTTAATTCGTTCATTCTCTTCCAACTCCATAAAAGAGGTAACGGGAATACCATTTTTTGCGCAAAAACTTTTAACCGATTCCTTTTTAATAAATAGTCCGTATCCTTTGAAATGAAAGAAGGGCCAAAATAATAGCGGAGCCTTTGGCTTTAAGGAGTTATAAGCAATTGCAGTTGAAAAATTATGAACAATCACTACATTAGTATCTCGGTCAAACAATTGAGGTAAACCTTCCGCCCAATTTACACAATGATGAAACTGAACATCAATTGAATTGCTTACATAAGAATCCTCAAAGAATGAGGCCAACATTGTATCCTGGCAAGGGAATACAATGTAATGAACTTGTTCTTTATCATTTGGATGAGGCTTAAAAGGCCCATTATTATTTTTGGATTTTTCGGGCAAATAGCTTTTTTCTGAAAAATTTTGAATTATTTTTTTTGAGATTAATTCCAAATCTTGCCACCATCCAATATTTCTTCTTTTACCTATAGCTTCTGAACTTATCAATTTAGTCCACTTACCGGAATCAGGAAAATGTTTAAATTCGGTAAAAGTTTCTAAGTTGGTAATCTCAAGCACGTATCCGTGCCAGTCATTCCATGATATTCCAGAACTGCCTTTGAAGCTATTGATCAAATCCCTAACTCTCTGACTTGTTCTTTCAACATTATGTTCGTCGCTTGAGGGCATTGATAAAAATTTGATCCAAAGGTAAAAACATATCCAAAAGCATAAAACTCTTTTTCTACCCGTGATTTGCCGTCAATTTGCTGCTATTTTGCTGTATAGGCAAATCAACGGCAAATTGCAATTCATTTACCTTGAAGATGTCTATATGCTGGTAAAAAGCAAATTTGTCTTTCTTGCTTTCAATTTGATTTCTCAAAGATATTCTTAACGTTATAGTTAGATTCAGAGCAACTTAACCGTAAATAAAGAGAAGTATATATTACTGATATTGAAAATCTTTGCTGCACAATTTAGATGAAATGGTCAGCGAAAAACATCCTTCTATTTTATATTTAAAACTCGGGTTCTGCATACCCACCGGCTCCGGTTTTCCCAGCGTGGTTTTGGAGCCTTCTTTATGCTAATTATAAACACTTAAATACGATAGTTATGAAACAGGATTTACAAAACAAAAAGGATGCCAACCCGCCAAAGGTTTTATGCTATTCAAAAATGGCAGAACAACTACTTGCCGAACACAAAGCTGAAGAAGCTCAGTGGATGCGAACATTGGAAATGATAAAGCAAAACAGGCTGCCAGGTATGTATGCCAACTTCACTTTCCCAACCCGGCCGGAACAATCATAAACGAAACAAATACTTTTATATATGGAGATTACAACATCAGAGAAAGCTCTTATTAGCTTAGGAAAGGGTGTCCAGGATGCCCTTTTAAAAAAAATATGGCCGGAATATATAGATTCGACCGATCCGCTTGATATTCCATTCCGGCCATGCCACCGTTGTGCGTGTACGCATCCGGGATGGGGTCTAACTGTCATCAGTTTACGGTCTGTTGAAATCCTTTCTCCTTGGGAGCTAACGTATTACATTGCCCATCAGACGAGTCATGCCATTTCAAACCGGAGTGGTGAAAGGTTCCAGGACATCCTGGGACATGCCAGGCTTTACCCGGCGGTAGATATTGCTGAAATAGGCAAACTTTATGACCGTCCTGGGTCGGGAATATTCATCAATGATATCGTGCATTCCATCATGGAAATGACGAAACCCTGCACGGTTAAAATCAATTATCCTTCACAACAAACGATCTGACATTTATGGAAAATCAATTACACGTACATCCTTCAGAATCTTACACAGACCCTGAAATTGAAAGGTTTGTGGAAGAAAAACACAACCAGCTTCATCAAGCTGCCATCCTGCTTGGCAAATCCCAGGCAAGCGCAAACCAACCCCCTCTTATAGGAGGTTCCCTTTCACTGTATGCTTCGACAACAGTGTCAGGATATAACTTACTTTTAAATCAGGCTTTAGGCAGGATAGATGTCAGCCTCCAAGTCAGATCCGGCAGTGCCGAAAGACAAAAAATGGAAGCCAGGATAAAGGGTTTACAGGCAGAGGCTGACAAAGAAGAAATGCAGCAGGCATTGGATAGCGGAGCAAAACCAGCACCTGTTGAATCGGCAAATCAAAAAGTAAAATCGGCAAAGTCAAAATTGGTTCTCGGAATTATTGTCATCAGTTGTATTTGCCTGGGAGACATCTGGTTTATGGGCTTGAGCCTACAGGTATTGGGAAAGAGCTTATTTGGCTCCTTCTGCATTGGGGTGGCCGTGGTGGTATCATTCCTTGCGATAGGTTTCTTCTCGGAAAAATGGATAGAACGCACACGTTCAATTCTCCTTAAACGTCTTATCCGCCTGGGAGTTATCTTACTTATAATAACCTGCCTGCTGTTTCTCTCCATCATCAGGTCTGAATATCAGGAAAAAATGTACGGCAACAGCTCATCTTTCTGGTCATTCCTTACCTTGTCAGTCCTTTTCTTCCTGGGGGTTTTCTTAATTGAACAGTTCTGGGTAATACCCGCTATCGAAGAGCTACAGGCCGCCCGCGCCCTTCAGAGAGAGGAGGAAAAAGAACGCAGGAAAAGAGCCAGGTTGGAACAGGCCCGGGCACAATTGAATGATGCCATTGACCAGCTTCATAATTATCTGAAACTGAAAGTTAAAATTATAACCTACGCAGAAAATATGAAAAACAGGATTATCAAACTTTACCACTTATCCATGTCACACTACCGGCATTCAAACATGGAACGCAGAAACGGTGTCCCGGATTGTTTTAACGGCCCCGACCCGGAATTAGACATTTCACCTGAAGTCAGCATCTGGCAAACTGAAACAGCACAGCAGTGAAAACGCTATTTTATTTTCTCATCATCATTGTATTAGCACAGGGCTGTAACACCACGGCTAAAGAAAGTAGGACAGATAGCAGGCTCATACTCATTGACGTTACGGACTATTTTCCTGAGCAAGAACTCGACAGTGATGCCATTTACCGTAACCTTCCCGTACTGACAACAGATCCCTGGCGGGGCGCATTTGTCCGCTTTGTTGAAATATCCAATTTCAGGCAAAGCCCTTCTGTTTCAATATACATTGAACCAGAGTATTCCTTTGCCGGTAATGATTTGGAACGCAAGAACAAGATACAAAATTTCAAAAAAGAATTGCGTACTGCCATTGAACATTTCAGGGACATGAAAAAGGGTTTACACGGCTCAGCTATCTTTAATGTGGTTTTTCGTCAACTAAATGCCATTGGCGCAAGTAATTATCAGACAAAGGAATGTGCGTTACTGAGCGATTTGCGGGAGACGCTTTTGTTCGATTCTTATGATAGTGCCGTTCTGAATAATTTTCAGCATAACCCGGAACAATTTTACAACCTGTTGGACAGTGCCTGCCCTTTGAAAAATTCAATTGCTTCGGTTCGCATACATCTGATACATCAGACTGTAAACCAGAAAGATGATAATGCGTATTTTATACTAAGTTCGCTCTTAAAATCTTACCTGATGGAACGGAAAAATGCTTCCGTTACCATTGAAACTAACCTGGAATGATCCTGGTAAAAGTGCTGGTCTGGCTTATAAAAAAGGCCCTCATTCTGATACTGCAAACATTGCTGTTTGTCTTATCACAAGCACATTACATTATTAAATCTTTGATTCAGGCTTTAGAGAAATAAAAGCAATCTTGCTTTTCGGTAACTGGGATTTGCTCGCGCTTTCCACACCATCAGAATTTTCAAAAAAGGCTTTACCTGTAGGCAGCCCTATTCGCAAATTTAATGCTGTTCCAAACGCTTCACATGGTGCTTGCCATCCTCATTCCGGTTTCGTCAATACTATCATATTGCCTTAGCCGCAAACAGGACGGTGCGCGGGCTGGTCTGATGTATTTCCGTGTTTCCTGGTTGATGTAATATACGAAGCGCTCCTCACTCCACATATTACATAAATCAGGGAACCATGCCCCGCCTGCAACCATCTTCGTCATATCAAAAGCTAAACCTTCGGATATGCCAAAAACGGTTGGCCGGTACCGCCTTCACAGGCGAACATTTTTGCTTTTGCGAAAGCAAAAATCAGATTCAAATTACCCTAAATAAATCATTGACTATAAATACTTTATATTTTAATATTTCGTATCTTTACAGCACCAATTTAACCTTTTAGCATTCAATTTCCATGACCTCAAAAACATATACACATAGCGATAGCTTTGCCGGAATCCTGGATGGACGGGACTGGTCGTTTGATGCGGCCAACCCTGCCATGCTCCGCTTTCGCCAAGGTGCTATTGCCATAGACTGCATTGGCCTCCTCAGTCCAGGTCAAAGTATCATCACCTTAAAAATCTACCTGTTTTCCAGTCCACTAAAAGTGTTCCGGCAAACGATAAACCTTTCATTTACCGATTCCATTGAACGCGCATTGTATATGGCAGCAAATAGGCTGTGCATACATCTCTCTGACCTGCAATCTGCTATGGCAGGCTTTCAACTGGCCCTAAAAAGACAAAAGCAGCAAATGGCAAAAAACACATTCATTTTTTAACAATACCACTATGCAGTTCGGCATCTTTCACATCCACATAAATTCTTTCTGCCATATTCTCAATGCTTTTAAAGAACACCTGAAGGCGGAAGGTTATGCTCCCAATTCCATAACGGCCATGTCTACTGTGGCAGCGGAGTTTTTATGCCAGTTGGAAAGCTCCATGGAAATCTATGACATCTTGCTTGTAGAACCTGTACATATCCAAAAGCATTATTTCCACCTGGAAACCCGTACTAAGTATGGCCCTGCACAGGGAGGTTTGTCTGGCGGAATGCTTTGCAGTCATATTTATGGGTTACGGATGCTGTTCGCCTTTTTGACTAGGACAAATCTGATTGAGGCAAACCCATTGAGCGGAAACCTTGATTTCCCAGTTTCCGGCAACCCTTACAGGATCGCCATTACAGAAGAGGAAGTACAAACCTTGTTTACCGCTTGTAAGGAACCTATTGATCGTGCTCTACTGTGTTTAGCCTACTCTGGTATGCGCCGCAGGGAAATAAGCCTGTTGAACTGTCAGGACATTATTTGGGACGAACAGTACCTTATTGTGGTCGAAGCCAAATACCACAAACGGCGAGAATTACCATTGCCCTCCAGGATGCTCAATTACCTTAAAGAATACTATCAGGGACAACGGGAAGAACTTTTGAACCGACAAAACGAAGATTCCAGAAAAGCCTTTTTGCTTAATAAAGAAGGAAACAGGGTCACAGGCGGGGTTGCCTACCGCATGTTCAAAGAAATCGTTTACAGAACAGAATTGGAAAGGATCGTTACCCTCCATACACTCAGGCATTCCTTTGCCACTCACTTAAAAATGCGCGGCTGCCCTGTGGAAACAATCAGGCTCTTAATGGGGCACAGCTCTGTAGATACCACTGCTGTCTATCTCAAATACCAGGAACAAGCACTTTTTAGAAAATCTAATACTTATGAATACTGAACAGTTTGAACGCTATTTGCGTAAACGCTACAAAAAAGAAACCGTGAGAACCTATCTCTGGGCATCGGCTCATTTTATAGAACAAACCGGGGAAGAAAACCTGGCTGCGATGCGCTACCAGGATATTATGGAATATATAACCAGCCTCAGAAACAAAGAACATAATCCGAACCATATTGGCACCCAACTCGCCGCAGTCAAGGCATTGTTCAATTTTCTGGTAAGCGATGGCACACGGATTGACAATCCTGCCCGTTCCATTATTTTAAAAGACACTTATGCCAAACCCTTGCAGCCGCAAAACCTGTTCACCCCACAGGAACTCAAATCGCTTCTCTACCGCAAGGAACGCTATGAGATGCTTCGCTACCGTAACCAGTGTATTATCTCACTCCTGATTTTTCAGGCACTTACCAGGCGTGAGCTGGTCGCTCTCAGATTATCTGATATTTTGCTTGATACCGGAGAAATTTTCGTAGCCGCAAAGACAAATACCCTGTCCAGGGTTTTGAAACTGGAACCGGCTGAACTGGTTTGTTTCCGTAATTACATTGAATACGAGCGGCCAGAACTTGTCAAAAAGGGTAAACAAACCGATATTTTATTTATTTCAATGACTGGAACACCCATTGACAAGGATAGCGTACACTACCTTCTCGAATCCTCAAACTACCTGTTCCCGAACCGTGCGCTAAATTGCATCACCGTACGGCAAAGTGTTATCGTAAATAAGTTCAAAGAGGGCTGGGGCTTGCGCGAGGTACAGCTTTTTGCGGGGATCAAATATGCTTCAACGGTTGAAAAATATAAGCCAACTGATATGGTTGGGCTGAGAAATACCCTTTTACAATTTCATCCGATGGGATAAATTCACTTACATTGTAATTTGCTTGCTTGCAAAATTAATGTAGCTTCGCACTAATTTTGCATTTCAAGTGTTAGTTTATATGCAAAACCAGAGAGAAATGCGACTTCCAAAAAAAATCACTCCCGATAGGATAAGGGATTCTATCGTGCAGGTCTTTTTTACTTCCGATATTCCATTTGATCCTTTAATTGGCTATCTATATAGTTATTTGCAGGAAAAGGGATATTCATATACTAATCGGCCAATCCCTCCGAAGAGTGATTTGTCTGTTACCAACGTTCAAGCAACTAATGTATTTGAAGTAAACCTACTACCTCAGCATTTGTTTTTTAATGAAGATGTTAAAATTCTCCTGAATCAAAATGGCTCAATCATTTTTAATTGCCTTAATGAATACATTGGATGGGAGAGATATGAAGCTGTCATAAAAGAGGTTCTCGGATTCCTTTACGAAAAGGAAGTTCTGAGTGGGTTTACCAGAATTGGCATTAGGTATATTAGCGAATTCCCGAATATAAGCATTGAAGACCATTTAAACGTTTCGCTAAATATTGAAAAGTTAGACGCTACCCTTCAAAGCCGGAATTTCAGAACTGAGTGGCTACATGGACAAGATAAGTTGATTATTCAGTTTGCTTCGAAATTACCTATCAATGCCATAGTTACAGATTCTGGCATGGATGTTGAGTTTGTTTCTCTAATTGACGTGGACGTTATCAGAGAAAATTTGGCAATCTATGATATGGATAGCCTTATGAAAAATATAAACGAAGCTCATAAACTTCAGAAAAGTTCCTTTTTTTGTATGCTCAAGGAAGAATTTTTGCAAACACTCAATCCCGAATATTAAAAAAAACACTATGCTATCTGCCACTGCTACCGCCCCCTCTGTTGGACAGTATTATTTTGTTGATTCTTCACGAATGGAGAATTTTGCAGAAAATTCTCCATTAAAAAAAAGAGTTTTTTCAGACATTGCGCCTATTTATGAAATGCAAAAGAGCAGAAAAGTGGATTTGAAGCAAGTTCTAAATCTTTCAAATCAGTTTTTCCAAGAGCTGGTAACCAAGAAAGCAATAGTCAATATCATTCCTATTAAAGCTTTGCTGCAATATTTTATTATCTCTGCCAGAGAATTGCTAAAACATTCCCCATCTTATATATCTGTTGAAATCACTTCTGCAAAGAGTCTGTATCTATTTGCAAAGGTTGGCTCCCATAATATATATTTGGAGTCTTTTTTTGATGAACAAACTGGAAAATATATAGAAACTGTCGTTAATGTTTTCGAGAACAAGAATCACAAATTGGCTAACAATGGAAACATTGCTGACATGGTTAAAGAAATGGGGGAAATCTTTGTTCCAATTGAAAAAGACTATTTTGACTTTTTTTCGAATGGCTATGCAATACCCCAGAATTCTACTTCCAGCACTTGGTTATAAGCAGATAACGGTTGATCTATCGCGTTATTTTATTTGCAGAACTACAGAGGACACTCTATGGATAAGCCAAATTGGGAAGAATTTGCCAGAATCTGCTTTGTACAAGGATTCAAAAGAACTTTTTGATTACTCAACCAATTTGCCAGGGCATTTCAAGTTAAAACACAATTATCTGGAGCTTTGTGGGGAAAAGAAGAAGGATTTTCGTCAAGAATGGGATTTTCAGAGGCCTGTTGAAGTTCCGGTTTACAATGAAGATTTCAAAGAGGTTAAATCTAAAGGGTGGTTCTTTATCCCAATAGGAGAAATTCACAATAAAATCGAGCTGCCGATTACAAAGCCTAAAAATATTGTAACTACTGTTGTGTCGGAAATAGTACATACCCCGACATGTTCTAATTTTTGGCATTTTTCAATACGATGGAAAGAACCCGATGGGACCTATATATCTCCATCTGATTCTGCTTGGAAACGATTAATCACCGGTACCATGAGGGCAAAATTGAATGAATTAGCCACAATCGAAACTCCTGACCTTTTCATACTACCCAAGGACGCATTTAGCAACGAATAAATTTTATCGTAGCTAACCCACAATGTAAAAAGGTTTAACTTGCCATTGCAATGGGCTGTTTAAAGCTATCGGCATACTTAACCTCTGATAAGTTTGAGATCCCGGCACTGAAGGTGTCCTGGCTGAACCCTGCATTGTCAGGAGCCAGTCCCGAGCCCTCAAAATTTCCCCTTTCAGGTGTAACACACCTGTATGCCTTCAACGGAATGGAAAAGGATAATGAGGTTGCGAGTATTTCTGGCGTTGAGGGCGATGATTATACGGCAGAGTTCTGGGAGTATGATTCAAGGCTGGGAAGGAGATGGAACTTGGACCCGGTACCAGAACCAAGCCAAAGTCCATATGCTCCGTATAGAAACAACCCTATTGTATTTGTTGACCCGAATGGTGCATTTGAAACCAAGTTTGGTGCTCTTTTATACTCATTATTTCATGGAGGCAAAGTTAGCAGGTCGACCAACGGCGAATATAATGTTAGCAAATCAATAAAAATTGCCGGAGGTGAGCCAGGAGTTGTAAATATAGGAATGCAAGTAAGGTATGATTGGAATGGTAGGAATCATATGGTAAATGATGCCACTGGCGCATATCATCTTGGTTGGGAATTTGTAACAGGAACTGGCCCCAGAGAACATAATTTTACTAACGGAGATCCTTTTTTAGAAGAATTGCAAAAATCTGATTGGATGGACAATGCAAGAAAAATAGTAGAAAATGGAATAAGAACAAATAGCGGAATAATAAAAGGTGACCCCAACTATGAACTGGGTGATAAGGGTTGGCGAATACCAATATTACTTATGAAAGATATATTGGCAGTAGCTTCCGCAGGAACATTTGGTAACCTTTCAGTAGCATATCTTGGTTCTTACAAATTAAATTATGTTGTTACTTCTACAGATATCCAAAAAAGAACCGCAATTGTGCAATTCACAGCTGTCAATCAAACAACTGCTTCATCTGTTACTCGCCCACCTTGGCCTGGATATACTCAATGGTGGGGTAATAATGTTTCAAAACCTTTAGATAAGCTTTTCCCAACTGGCCCCTTGTCAAAAACAACGCAAACTTTAAATTGGACAGAAACTATAAAATGGTAAAAGTCAATACATTAATATTTTCCCTGGTTATATTTGTAATAGCCGCCTGCACCAAAAAATATACTCCGACGGTGGAAGAAATTTCTGGTAAATGGGCGAGTTCAGATGGAGCAATTTTAATCTTAAAACCAAATGGCACCTTTTCAGCGGAAGGATTTCCCGATTGCATATTTAATCTTTCGAGGGATTCAGTAACCCGATTTGGAGGTTATGGAGTTTGGGACATCAAGAATACAGGTAGTTCGTGGAACCGGGCTTCTTGGGTTGTAGAATTAGACTACAAAAAACAAACTAATTTCAAATACGGAGCTGAGGAACATTTGTTGATATCTGGTAGTGGTTTTACAGAAAATGCTCCTCCGTGGAACAATCTTTTTATATGGAAAGTAGAAGAAGGTGGGGATAGATATGAATTTTATAAAAAGTAATGATATTACTGCACTTAGAATCGAAGCCGATTTTATGGCTAATAAAAACAGCGATTCCAATATAAATTAAAGATGTTAGACAAGGATTACAATAGAAAAACCGAAGTACAGTTCTACCTTTTAGTAACCTGTTTCTTGATCAGAACTTAACTCAAAGAGATATATTCAAAACAAAACGATTAACTTGCTCGAATAATCGATTCTAAATATAAACCTCCATTATGAAAATCAACAAATTAATGCCGATTGCATTTGCAGGAATCATCCTATTGACTGCCTGTGCAAAAAAAACAGACACAACTACTTCAGTAAGTTTTTCAACAACTCCGGCAATGACTGCCACTATTAGTGGGGTTGCATGGTCAGGAGACAATGTCAGTGCTACGAGTGCAAGCATAGGGACTACTAATGTTTTGAATATTTCAGGATATAGTTATGCAACAGGAAACAGTGTTGCCCTTGCCGTGCCCGATAATGTAACTCCGGGAACTTATACCGTAAATGGCTCAACTTACACCCTTACATACAATAAAAATTCGAGCACTTATTATATAGCTAGTTCAGGGACAATTACTATTACGAATTATGCAAACAGCTATATAAATGGCAATTTTCAGGGAACCGTCGTCAACACCAAAAACGCTTCAGACAAGGTTACAATTACAAATGGAACATTTACAGCAAAAGTTCAGTAAAGATCGGGTGTAGTAGAGTGTCCAGCATTAAATAATGTAACTTTGGGATGCTGATATACTGTTTCTATACAGTAATAATAGGAATAATTTTGCGACCTTTTTCCTGTTTTTTTAGTATTTCCTAAAAGAGTGTATTTGGTTTGTTTTCAGGAAGGTGCTTTGCAAATATTTCTTCTTCAATTTCTTTCCTTGGCTTGGTAAATGCTTCTTGTGATGCTACGATCACTTCATTCTTAAAAGATTTGTAGCATTCAACTAAAGGCAATGTATCTGCACTAAATGGCTGAGATGTAGCTCCATCAATCATAAGTTTGAGGTACATGGAATATCTTGACAGGTTTACAAAATCGGTTTTGTTAAAGATTGGGTAAAATTCCTTTTCCAAGTATTCGGCATCTGTAGCTCCAACCCTGAATGCTATAATTGTTCCTACATTGCCAAATATGGCAGCTCTTGTAGTTTCGGGAAGCTGTTCAATGTACTGATTTGTAAGGAATAAGCTTAACTTGTACTTACGCGCTTCTGCTAAAATATCTGCAAATGAATTAGTTGTGAAGGAATGTATCTCGTCAACGTAGAGATAAAAGGGTCTCCTCACATCTTCTTTCTGGATGGCACGGTAAAGAGCAGACAATTGAATATTTGTTATAAGAATGGAGCCTAATAGGGCTGAGGTATCTTCTCCTAATTTTCCCTTAGACAGATTGGCAATGAATATTTTACTGTTGTCCATTATGTCCTGAAAGGTAAAACTGGAATATTTTTGGCCAACGATATTGCGGAGCGGAATACTGGCCCGGAAAAGCCCGATTTTGTTTAGAATCGGTGCAATTGCTTCAGCTTTCAAAGCTGGCGGATACTTCTCAAATTCATTCCGCCAAAATTCTAAAATGTGCTGATTCTTAATACGCATCAATATTCCATTTCTGAAGTATTGGTCAGTAAGTAACGTCTGTATATCAAGCAATGTGGCGTGACGGTATTCTAAGAGTGTTAAAAGGATAAACCTCAGTATGTATTCTAAACGTGGCCCCCATGATTCCGCCCAGATTTTCTTAAACGTTGAAATCAAACCTGATGCAACTAAGTTCTGATGGTCAGGGTGAATACTTTTAAGGGGGTTAAAACCAATGGAGTGTGTAATATCAGCCGGATTGAAATATATTACATCCTTGATTCTTTCTTCCGGTATATAGTGCAAAATATCTTCGGCAATGTCTCCATGCGGATCAATAATACACAATCCTCTACCTTTTTTAATGTCGCTGATTGCCATATTTTCCAACAATGTACTTTTCCCAACACCGGTTTTTCCAATGCAGTAAATGTGGCCTAAACGGTCAGCATCTTTGATATAGAATTCAACCGGATTTCTAAAGTTGGTTACTCCAACCGGGGTACAAAATTGTTGCTCATATTCATTCATAATGAATATGATAAGGGAATTTAGAAAATAAAGTAACCCTAAGAAATATACTGTCTTTGCAAAAAAGCTATGGTCTAATATTCAACACTTGAAATATAAAGTAGGATTTGGTATAATCTCAACATGATAGAAAAGGCACCAGATTTAAAACTAATAGAAAATATCCACCCCAACTGGTGGGTTGCATTTTCTCCTGGATATACCGAAGTTATTGCTGCAGCAGAAAGCTTAAAATCTTTGAGTAAGAAGGTAGATATTAGAGATGTAGTCATAATGAAGGTATTACCCACAATGCTCGCATATGTTCCCACTGTGCTGTAAGAGACATGAAATACGCCTACACCTCAACCTTAGCAGTCGATACACAAGGACGTTATGCTAAGCGTCCAATGGTTGAAATTGAACTCGTTGGCAAAAAATGGGTTAATGGTCTCGCTCTGATTGATTCAGGAGCTGATTGTAATATGATAAATATGCTGAGCCGCTTGGAATTCTCCCTCAATATGGAAGGAATAAAGAGTACGTAGGTATTGAGGGAAAACAAATGAAATGCTTTATTGCAAATGTTCCAGTAATTGTTAAACATTTTGATTTACCAGTTAGCATTCCATTCGCTTTTATTGATAGTCCTGCTGTAGATATTCTTTTAGGTCATGAGGGATTTTTTGATAATTTTCGAATCAAGTTTGAGAAAGATCACAACGTTTTTGAAATCACATATCCTCCTAAAAGATAGCAAATTATATTTATTGGGTTTGTAAAAATCCTAAAATGCTCACCCAAAAGGAAATACCATTTTCGGTATGATACATAGTCTTATATCATTTTTATCTTGATTATAGAATTAAGGTTGTGAGAGACGATTTTATTCAATCAGGGACAGTAATTCATTGATTTCTTTGGTAGTATTTTCT